>CANHSE010000171.1 GCA_947463025.1 Comamonadaceae bacterium | reverse complement strand
GGAGATCAGCTGGTTAAAGGGTGCGAGCAGCAGGTAGGCCATGGCGTTGTAGGCCACGAACACACCGATGGTGAAGTCGCCCTGGATCACCAGATAAGCGGACAGGCCCGTGATGACGGCCATGAGGATGCCGGTCGTCGCGCCGGGCAAGCTGCCGAGCAGGGCCGCATCAGCGGCGTTGCGTTGCTCGACGTTGGTCACCGCGATGTAGCGCTCGAGCACGCGCTGAAGCATGGCTGCGTCCGAGCCCGCCGCCCGGCTGTGCTCTATCAGACCCAGGGCGTTGACCACCTGCGATTCGTAGCGTCCGCGCTCCATCGCCAGCAGGCGCACCAGGCCGCGCGTGCGGCGCATGACCCAGGCGGCCAGGCAGGCGTGCGTGAGCAGCAGCGCGAGCGTCAGCAGGGTCAGGCCGGCGTGGTAGGCCAACATCGTCACCGCGAGCACCACCACCTGGATGCTCGCGGAAATCATGCCGACCAGCGCGCCCGAGACCGTGCCCGCCACCGTGTCGGCCAGCATCACCCGACCGCCGATCTCGCCGCTGAAGCGCCGCGCAAAAAAATCGAGGGGTACCTGGAACAACTGGGTCACGATGCGAGTCGCCAGGTTGAGAGCCAGCCGCGTCTGCAGGCGCAGAATGCCCGCTCGCTGCATCCATAGCACCGGTCCGACCACCAGCCCGAAGGCCGCAACGCTCACCATGAACCAAAGGCGCCAGGCGTCGACGCCTTTACGCATGAGAACGTAGTCGATGAAGATCGAGGTCAGCGCCGGTACCAGGGCCATCAACAGGGCCATGCCGAAGCTCACGAGCGCGATCACCCCGATCGCCAGGCCCGCGCCCTTCGCCGCCCGGACCGCCTCCTGCAGGGCCGAGGGCGGCGCACCGGCGGGCTCGAAGCCCGCATCAGGCGCCATGCACAGGGTGACGCCGCAGTAACCCGCTTCAAGCTCGGACCGGTGCAGGCGGCGCCGACCCACCGCCGGGTCCACCACCTGGGCCCAGTCACCTTCGATGCGCTCAAGGACCACGAAGTGGTTGAAGTTCCAGAACAGGATCTGGGGCATCGGCAGTGTCGCCAGGTCGGCGGGCGCAACGCCAAAGCCCTTGGCCTTGAGGTTGAGCGTTTGCGCCGCGCGCACCAGGGCGCCAGCCGAAATACCGTCGCGTGCGCTGCCACACAACTGACGCATGCGCTCCATCGGTTCCCAACGGCCGAAATACGCCAGCACCATGGCCAGGCAGCAGGTGCCGCACTCGGTCGACTCGAACTGAAGAATCTCCGGGATCCGACCCCGGAACGTCCTCTGCTCCGGGGCCGCGCGCGAAGAGGCTGGCGCCTGGGTCACCGTGCGCCCGCTCCCGCCGGGGGCGCGGGCGCGTCCCACAGCTCCTGCAGGTTGACCCAGGCGCCCTCGCCCAGGCGCTTGACCGCCGGCAGCAGCAGGTGCAGCAGTCGCGGTTGGGCGTACACCACCCAGCCCGAGACGATGGTACCGGGCTCCATCAGGCGGTCGGGGCCGCGCGAGGTGGTCCAGGCCAGGCCGCTGCGCGTGCGCTCATCGGGCGTCACTGCCACCACGACCTTATAGGGGGCCTCGGTCTCGAACAGCTTGCGCACCAGCTTCTGGTTTTTGAAGACGCGCAGCAGCACGTCCTCGTCGGCCGCCACCGTGCTGATTTCGGTGACCACGCCCGCGATCCGACCGAACTCTTGCTCTTCATAGTAGAGCGGCCGCAATTGCGCGGGCATGCCCACCGCCAGCCGCTTGCCCTGCGCTGCAGGGACGAACACCACCGCGCTGGTGACGAGGTTGCGCCCGGTGCCCACGCTGACCGAGGGCGTGACCGTGGCCACGCGCCGCTCGCGCGAGACCGGTTGGTGCAAGTCGACCAGCAGGTCGGAGACCACGCCGTCATAGGGCGAGGTCACGATGCCCTCGACCTTGCGGCGATCGATCAGGGCCTGTAACTGCCGCTCCTGGTTAGCGATCTGGAGGCCCAGCTCCAGCTTTTCACGCCGCTGGCGTTGTTGCAGCTCGGCGAAATTGGCTTCGGCCTCGAGCAGCTGGCGCTTGTTCGTGAAGAGCTGGTCCTCGACCTGCCCTTTTTCGGTGGTCACCGCATCGGCGCCTCGCGCGGAGAGAAAGCCGCGCTGGATCAAGTCCTGGTCACCCGCAATGGCGCGGTCCAGGCGAACCAGGCGTTCGCGTAGTACCTGCTCGCGGTTGCGGGTCTCCAGGCGCTGCTGGCGCAGGGTCACCTGCGCCGCGTCGACGCTTTCCCGGTGATAGGTATCCAGCAGCTTGTCCTTCTGGCGCAGACCGCGTAGTGCGATGTCGGCGGTCTCGATCTCGTTCTCCAGGCGGGGGATACCGACGCGGGCGATGACCTGGCCCTTGGTGACCGCCGTGCCGACCTTGACGAAGAATTCGTCGAGCCGACCCTCGCTCTCGGGGACGATGGCGTAGCTCACCACCTCAGACTCGGCCATGAGCATGCCCTGACCATCGACCACCACCGGCACGCGAACCATGAAGGAGCCGACCAGCAACGCGACCACCATCGCCACGAACAGACAGGCGACCGCCACGTACGACGGACTGACGATACGCAGGGGACCGGCAGAGGCCGGGCGTGGGGGCCGGGCGGGTGGGGTCATCGGCCCTCGGCGCGTACCATCTGCCGGCCCATGGCCATGCCCAGGGTGAGCGCGTCACCCACCAGAGTCAGCTGCTTGATCCGGCCCTGAGGATCCAGGTCAAGCCAGAACGCACCTTCAAAGAAGGGATCCTTCTGGGCGTTCAGGCGCATGGGTTGGCGCAGGTCATGTTTGCGTGCGGTCAGGAGGACGCGGCAGGAACCTGAAGCGCCCTCCTCCACGACGTCGAGCAAGCTGATCGAGCCACGCGCCGCCATCGAGAGGAAGTCGGTCAGGGCCTTGACCAGATCGGGCTTCGCCAGTTCGTAGCGGGGGGCGACTGCGCCTTTCACATCGTCGGCCAGGTTTTCCGCGAGGAAGGCCTGCAGGCGCGAGCGGTCGGTGGCTGCGCGCACCAGGTCCTGCAACATACGCTTGGGGCTGGGGAGGGATTGGGCGTCGGTCATGCTGCGCGCTCCTTCGGTGCGGTCTTGCTTGCGGGGCCGCCCGACCAGCGGTAACCGCGCTGCGCCAGGTAGCCCACGATATCGCGGTAAATCCGGTGTTTGACGATGCGTCCGCTGTCAAACCGAGCCCAGGAGATGCCGGCTATGCGCACCGGCTGGGGCGCCGCATCGCCAGGGTCGCGCGCGATGGCATAGATCAGCCACTCGGTGCAGACCATGGGGCCCGCTTCGATCTGGCGCACCACGCGCAACGTCACGTCGGTGTGGGCCCGGTGAAACTGCTGCAATTTGGCAGCCAGTCCATCGGCGCCCTTGGCATCAGGCTGGGGCCGGTCGATCTCGGTGAAGGCCGGGTCTAGCACGTCGGCGATCAGGGTGGTGTCACAGGTGGTCCACGCGTTGAGCAACGCGAAGGCCTTTTGCTTTTGGTCAGTCATATCGTTGTGTTCCTTGGCCTTGCCGCGTTACCACCAGTTGGAGGGGTTGAGGACGCTGCCCGTGTCTTCCCAGAAGTCGACGAAGTCATCTTGGAAGAAGTCGACGAAGTCGCCCTCGAAGAAGTCCACCATATCGCCGCTCGGGAATTCACCGACGACCTTCTCCATCGCGTCGACTAAGAAGCTGATGTCGATCTCGATGGTGAAGTCAAAACTGATCCCCAGCAGGAGGGCCGCATCGCCTGACAGACCGTAGCTGATCACGCCATCGTCGTAGGTGACGTGGGCCTCGCCGCTCCCCCCGACCTGGAATCCGCTGCTCACCCCGCCCCCGGCCGTCACCGAGTAGCCTGCGACCGATACCGTTCCCTCGACGCTGCCACTCATACCGACACCGGCGTAGGCACCGGAGCCAATTACGACTCCCTCGTTGTTGAACTGGGCAGTGCCTTGGACTACGGCCTCCATCAACGCGGCGCCTGAGGCTGTGCCGCTGGCGCCGAGGGTGCCGTACTGAATAGCCGCCCGCGCCTCGACCTCGATCGCGACACGGGCCGCCAGCGAGCCGGTGATGCGCATGCCGTTGGGGCCAACGTTGAGCGCGCCCGAGGCCAGTACCTCGGCGATGGCCCGCGCCTCCACCGAGCCCTGGATGCCGACGCCGCCGATCTCGATGCTGCCGTTGGCGCCCACCTTGGCTTCGAAGCGCGCGCCCGTCGAACCAATCATGGTGATTGAAGTGGGCGTGATTTCGATCGAACCCGAGGCGAATGCGGTGGCGTTCACCGAGGCGCTGGCGCTGGCCCGGAACTGGGCAACACCCACCGTAGCGCTTGCCGACGTGCCGACCGAGGCCTCGAATTTCACGGCATAGTTGGCCGAGGTGCTGATCCGCAGGCTGTCTGGCAAAGCCGACAACTGGCTGCCACTCAGGGCGGCGAGGCTGTCGATCGAGAACTTGCTGACCTTTTCACCCAACAGCGCGATCTGGGCCGGCGACAAGGCGGAGGCACCGGCCGGCGTAATGGCCGCCAGCTGCGTGGCATCCAGGCTGGCCAGGGCCGAAGCCGACAGGGCCGACACCCGCGTGCCCAACGCGGCGACCTGCGTGCCCGAGAGCACATCGACCTGCGCCGCGGTCAGGCCGTTCACGGCCGCCGCCGGCAAGCCGCCGACGTAGTTGCCCATCGCCGCCACCTGGTGCGCCGGCATTGCAGCGACCTGGGCGGCGGTGAAGGTGGCCAACAAGGCGGTGGAGCTCAGCGCAGCGGCGTTCGACCCGAGGGCGGTCATCTGCGCGACCGACAAAGCGCCGACCTGCTGACCATCCAGGCTGCCGATCGCCACCACGTTGAGGGATCCGACCTTGGTGCCGAGGGCCGTGATCTGCTGCACGGTCAGGCCATCGACCTGGCCGGCATCGAGGCTGGCTACTGCGGCCGTGGACAGCGAGGCGACGCGCACGCCCAAGGCGGTGACCTGGGCGGTCGTGAGGTTGTCGACCTGGAGCGGGCTGAGCGTCGCCACCTGGGCCTGGCTCAGGCCCGCGATCTGGGCGGTACTGAGCGCGCCAATGGCGGGTCCGCTCAAACCGGCCATCTGCGCCGCGTCGAGGCTGGCCAGGGCAGCAGTCGACAAGGACGCCGCCTTGCTGCCCATCGCAGTCACCTGAGCCGGGGTCAGGAAATCCACTTGTTCGGCGCTCAGCCCTGCGATGGCTGAGCCCGGCACCCCGGAAATGTCGTTGCCCAGTGCCCGGACCTGGGCTCCGGACAGCGGCCACATCCGCTCGGCCCAGACCTCAGTGAGCTGCGCCGAACTGAGCGCGCCGATCTGCTCGACGGTCAAGGCGGCCAGCTTCAGGCCGCCGACCGCGCTGGCCGTCAGGCCCGTCACATCGTTACCCAACGCCTGCAGCTGTGCGTCACTGAGCGTGGCCACCTGCTCGGCACGCAGCCCCG
>CANHSE010000170.1 GCA_947463025.1 Comamonadaceae bacterium | reverse complement strand
GGTGGCGGCCTTGCGTGTCACCTTGCCGCGTCTGGGTGTGGCCCAGCCCCGTGTGTGCATCGTGGGGATCAATCCGCACGCCGGCGAAGGCGGACTGTTTGGGCAAGAAGATGAAACCATCACCAAGCCCGCTGTTCAGGCGATGCAGGCTCGGGGTTGGGCGGTGGATGGCCCGCTAGGGGCTGACCTGGCGATGTCCGAGCGCAAGCACGACGCCTATGTGGCCATGCTGCATGACCAGGGCCATGTGGCGGTGAAGATGCTCAGTCCCAAGGGCGCCAGCGCCATCGTGGCGGGCGTGCCGCTGTTGTTTGCCAGTGTGGGCCACGGCGCCGCCTTCGACATCGCGGGTCAGGGCCGCGCCGATGCCAGCGCGCTGACGGACACGCTGGCCGTGCTGGCCCGCGCAGTGCGGGCCTAGTCGCCGACCTGATCGGACTCGTGCGGGGGGTGCTTGCGGCGAGACACCTCGCCGGCCGCTTCGCGGATCAGGCGATCGGCCTCCTGGGCCGAGAGGTTGAAGGACTTGCGCAGTTGTTCCAGCGTGTGGCGCTCGTCGCTGCTGATGTGGCCGTCGGACAGGAAGGCGCGGGCGCGCGCCTCGAACAAGGCCTTGCGCCGCGCCATCTGATTGGCAAACGACGAGGCCACGATGCCCGTGAGCAAGGCCACGGTGCATACCCCCATGAAGGCGGTGACCAGAGACAAGACCCGACCCGCCCAGGTGATGGGCGTGACGTCCCCATAGCCCACGGTGGTCAGGGTGATCATCGACCAGTAGATGGCGTCGGGGATGGAGCCGAACTTGTCGGGCTGCACATGGTGCTCGGCGAAATACATCAAGGAAGAAGTCAGGAGCACCGCAATCAGCAACAGGTAGATGGCCGCGATGAAGGAGCGGCGTTCGTCGCGAATCGCCTGGAACAGGTCCTCGATGGCGGTGCTGTAGTGAGACAGCTTGAACACGCGCACCAGGCGCAAGGTGCGCAGCACCCGCAGATCGGCCTCGGGGAACAGGAACTCGAGATAGAACGGCAAGGTGGCCAACAGATCGACGACGCCGTGAAAGCTTCGGATGTAGGCCCAGCGACCGCGCCAACCGCGTACTTCCGGATGACCGTGGGGCGTGCCGGCGGCCCAGACCCGCAGCAGGTATTCGAGGGTGAAGATGCCGACGCTGAAGGTCTCGAAGGCGTTGAATTCATCGCCCCAGGCATGGTGCATGGCGGGCACCGAGTCCAGCACGATGGCCAGAACGTTGGCGATCACGAGGATGGCCAGGAACAGATCGCAGCGGCGGCTGGCCTGATCGGCGAGGCCGTCGCCCCCTTCAAGCAGTTGGTAGGTGCGTGTCTGGAGTCGTTGAATGTTCATGGACTGCGGGCAATGTCAGGCCTCTTGTCGGCCAAACTGCATCATCGTCCATTCGTCCTGGCGCTTTTGCGCCTGGCGCTCTTGGCGCGCGCGTTCGGCCGCATGGGCCTGGGCCCGCAGCTTTTCGGCTTTTTCCAGCTCGCGTCGGGCCAGAGCCAGGGCGGCGTTGTCGGCCTCGGTCTGACGCACCGCTGCGGCGGTGGCTCGCACCGCCTGATCGAGCAGTCGCTGCAATTGCGCAATGAACTGGCGGTCGTTCAAGCTGTCCGCCATCAACTGGCCGCCAAAGAGGCTGGCCTGCTGGCGATCTCGGTATTCCTGCAGCAAATGGGCCAGGCGCTTTTCGCTGGCCTCGATCTGCACCTGGCGCGCACGGGCCTGCGCCAGCTGCTGCTGGCGCGCCTCCAATTCTTGCTGGGCCTTGTAGACCAGCAGGCTCCAGGCGTCTCGGGGAATGGCAATGTCGTTCATGATGAAAGTAGCCTCAGGTATTAATCGCCGACGATCTCGCGGACCTTGTCCATGCACTCGCCGTAACTCACGCCCGCATCCATGTCTTGGCGCAGGAAGGCCTCGAGCGTGGGGCGCAGGCGGATCGCTTGGTCCAGTTCGGCATCGCTGCCGGCCACATAGGCGCCCACCTGAATCAGGTCGCGGCTTTGTTGATAGAGCGACCACAGGCGCCGCAAGCGGTTGGAGCGCTTGAAAGCGTCCGGCGGCAGCAGGCTGGGCATGAGACGAGAGATCGAACCATTGAGGTCGATCGCGGGGTAATGGGCGGCATCGGCCAACTGACGCGAGAGCATCACCTGGCCATCGAGCGAGGCACGGGCCAGATCGACGATGGGATCGTGCGCATCGTCACCCTCGGCCAGTACGGTGTAGATAGCGGTGATCGACCCGTGTCCGTGGCGACCCACGCCAGCGCGCTCGATCAGCGTGGGCAGCAAGGCAAAGACCGAGGGCGGATAGCCCTTGGACGTGGGCGGCTCGCCCACCGCCAGGCCGATCTCACGCTGGGCGTGCGCCACGCGGGTCAGGCTGTCGACCAGCATCAGGACGTTTTTCCCCTGATCGCGAAAGTACTCGGCGATGACGTGCGTCATCAGAGTGGCTTTCAGGCGCAGCACCGGCGAGACGTTGGCCGGCGCAGCGACCACGACCGACTTGGCCAGGCCCTGCGGGCCCAGCGATTCTTCGATGAAGGCCTGCACCTCGCGACCGCGCTCGCCGATCAGGCCGATGACGACGACGTCGGCCTGGGTGAAGCGGGTCATCATGCCAAGCAGCACGCTCTTGCCCACGCCGGAGCCCGCCACCAGGCCCACACGCTGGCCGCAGCCGAGCGTGAGCATGCCGTTGATGGCCTTGACGCCCACATCCAACACCTGGGTGATGGGGCCACGCTCCATGGGATTGATCGGGCGGCCTTGCAAGGCCAGGCGGGTGTCGCAACGCGGCGCGGGCTTGCCGTCCAGGGGGACGCCGCGCCCGTCGATCACGCGTCCGAGCAGGTCATTGCCCAGACACACGCTGGCGCTGTGCGAGACCACGCGCACGCTGGCGCCCGGGCCGATGCCTTGCGGCTCGGTGAAGGGCATGAGGTAAAGCGTCTGGTCGTTGAAGCCCACGACCTCGGCTTCGACACGGTGACCGGAAGGATCGGTAACTTCGCAGCAGGCCCCCAGCGGCGCCATGATGCCGCGTGCCTCCATGCGCAGACCGACCAGGCGCACCAGGGTGCCGCTTTTGCGCGGCTCCTGCACCCGCAGCTGCGGCATGAGGTGGTCCACCTGCGCGTCGAAGTCGATCATGCGGCACCTGTCGGATCGGTGGGCCCCGATGTGGACGCAGAGGACAAAGGGTTCGGGGGCGTTTCATCGATCGGCACGAAAGCGGCGTCGATGATGGTGCCCTCGGCAGGCCGGCTGCGGCGGGTCGCATCCAGGGGGCTGGGCAATGGCGCCGACACGGGCTCGCCGCGGGTCGACAGCTCGCGCACGAGCACCGATTCGCTGGCGCGGCTGGCCGGCATCATCAGCGGTTGCACCAGCGCCTCCAGGCGGTTTTCAATCAGGTCTTCCAGCACGGTGTCATCCACGCGCAGGCGCACGCTGCCCCGCGTGAGCAGCGGGTCGGGCTGCAGGTGCAGGCCCTCGAGGAAGGCCGGTGCCATCGCTTCGAGCAAGGCGGCGTCTTCGGGGTTCAGGAGGAGGATGACTTTCGCCGAGGGCGCACCCAGCGCCTCCAGGCACTGGCGCACGATTTGCGCGATCGCGTGACCCGAGGTCCGCAGCTCGGTGCGCACCAGTTGTTCGGCGATGTGCAGGGCCAGGCGGCGCAGCGGCTCGAAGAAGCGATCGGGATCATCACCCAGGGCGCGCAGCTCGATGGCCAGGTGTCGTAGCAATTCGCTTTCGCGCGTGCGCTCGGCTTGCATCTCGGCGCGGGCCTGAGCCAGGCCCTCGGCCACGCCGCGCGCATGCGCCTCTTCTTGGGCTTCGCGCAGGCGCTCGGCGCTGATACGTTCACCCTCGGCCGCATCCAGCAGCAGGGGCGCGACAGGGGTCCCATCGGCCAGCGCCGCCGCCTCGTCCATCACCGCCAGCGGCGGGTGGGCCGCAGCGGCGTCCGGATCGTCGATCGGCAAGGCGGGATCGGTGCGGGCGCCGATGCGCCAGGGACCGAAGGCGTGTGCCTGGTCGGCGTCCCAGGGCGCGCGCAAAAAGCGCGGGGTCTCCCGAACCCCTTGCAACAAGGGGCTGGGCACCCAGCGCGGCGCCGCGTCGGCACCGGGGCGCGCTGGATCAGACAAAGTCGTCTCCGCGGCCGGCCAGCATCATCTCGCCGGCATCGGACAGCTTGCGGGCAATACGAATGACCTGCTTTTGCGCCTCTTCGACGTCGGCCATGCGCAGCGGGCCACGCGCTTCCATTTCGTCGACAAACATGAGGCGGGCACGGCCCGACATGTTGTCCAGGAATTTGTTCTTGACGGTATCGGGCGCGCCCTTCAAGGCCACCATCAGCATCTCGGATTCGACCGCGCGCATCAAGGTCTGGATGCTGCGGTTGTCCACCGCCGAGAGGTTTTCGAAGACGAACATATTGTCCTGAATCTTCAGCTTGAGGTCGCCGTCCAGGCGCTCGAGGCCGCCCATGATGGTGGACTCCAAGTCCACCTTCACGAAGTTCATGATCTTGGCCGCCGCCTTGATACCGCCGAAGCTGGAGGACTTGGCCGAGGAGTTCGTGGAGAACTGCTTCTTCATGATGGCCTCGAGTTCTTCCATCGCCGAGGGCTGCACGGTCTCGAGACTGGCCACACGCTGAATGATCTCGGCGCGATGCTCGCCCGGCAGATAGGACAGCACGTCGGCGGCAACGTCGTATTCCAGCACCGACAAGATGATGGCAATCACCTGCGGGTGTTCGCCGGCAATCATGTCGGCGATGGAGCGTGCGTCCATCCACTTGAGGATCTCCAGGCCCTTGCTGCCTTGCCCCGGCATGATGCGAGACAGCACCGAGGTGGCCTTGTCGTCGCCCAGGGCGCGTTTGAGCACTTTCTCGACGTAGTCGCCGGTGCCCAGGCCCAGGCTGGTTTGTTTCTTCAGGGTGGCGACAAAGTCGTCGAGCACCACGTTGACGGCCTCCTGCGACAGGTCGGCCACCGACACCATGGCGGCGCCCAGGGCCTGCACCTCTTTCGGGTTCAGGAAGCGGATGATTTCAGCGGCCTGCTGCTCGCCCAGGAGCAGCATCAGCACCGCGGCGCGCTGAGTGCCGGTGAGGGCATCGAGCTCGGCGCGCAGTTCCTCGGTCATGAGGAAGTCTTCGGCGTTGGGCATGCCGTCGGCGCCGGCCTTGGGGTCGGCGGGCTTGGCGTCTTTCGCTTCGTCTTTTTGGGTGGCCATCGTCGTTCTCCGGCGGTCGTCAGGCGACTTTGATCATGCCCTTGAGCACGTTGGCCACGCGGCCCGAGTCTTCGGCCACCAGCATGCGAATCAGGGCGACCTTGTCGTCGTAGGTGTTGGCGGTGTCCAGCATGTCGATGGAGATACTGGAGCGCTTGGGTTTGAGCTTGGCCTTGATCTCCTCGAGGCTCTCGCCCTCCCCGATCTGGATCATGCGCATGTCC
>CANHSE010000169.1 GCA_947463025.1 Comamonadaceae bacterium | reverse complement strand
TGCGGTCCACCATCACCAGGCCCACGGCCGCAGCGGCGGCGCCCAGGGTGAGGAAGACGGCGTGCGGCATGCCGGGCACCAGACCCAGCAGGCCCAGGATGCCGGCGGCGATGAACAGCGCCGAGGGATTGGCCAGCTGCGACGCCGCCTGCTCGGTCACCGACTCGGAGGTGGTGACGCGGGTGACGATGATGGCGGTGGCCAGCGACAAGAACAGCGCGGGAATCTGGGCCACCAGGCCGTCACCGATCGCCAGCAGGGTGTAGACGCGGCCCACTTCGCCCAGGGGCATGTTGTGCTGACCCAGGCCGATGGCGATGCCGCCAATCAGGTTGATCAACAGAATCAGAATGCCGGCGATCGCGTCGCCGCTGACGAATTTGGACGCACCGTCCATCGAGCCGAAGAAGTCCGACTCCTGCGACAGCTCCTCGCGGCGGCGCTTGGCGGTTTCCTGGTCGATCACGCCGGCATTGAGGTCGGCGTCGATCGCCATCTGCTTGCCAGGCATGGCGTCCAGGGTGAAGCGCGCGTTGACCTCGGAGACGCGGCTGGCGCCCTTGGTCACCACCACGAAGTTCACGATGGTCAGGATCACGAAGATGATGAAGCCCACCACATAGTTGCCGGCGATCACGAATTCGCCGAAGGCGGCAATCACCTTGCCGGCCGCCTCGTGGCCCTCATGACCATGCACCAGCACCACCCGGGTCGAAGCCACGTTCAGCGCCAGCCGCAGCATGGTGGCAAACAGCAGCACCGAGGGGAAGGACGAGAACTCCAGGGGCTTGCGGGTGTTGATGGCGATCATGATCACCACCAAACCCACCAGTAGGTTGAAAGTAAACAGGATGTCCAGCAGCAGCGGAGGCAGCGGCAGGACCAGCATGGCGATGATCAGGATCACCACCGCCGGAATGGCCAAGCCCGACCTGTCGTAGGAAGACAGGCCCTGTCGGATCGTTGACAGTGAAGCGAGGCTCATGATCGGTTTTACGCAGGATTCGATGCGGTCACGCAAAGCCCGTGCCATCCGAAACCGACAGATCCGGCGACCCGGCGTCCACGGCAAGTTCTGTCCGGTCACGGTTCTTGCAGATAGGAGGAGGAAAGCGGCCCACACGCCGCCCCACCCCTGTCCTTGCACGGTGCCGTTTCACATGCTCATGTCTCCACTTTCCATCGATCCCTCCAGCGCTGGCGCCCCGGGCGAGCCCGCCGCCAGTGCGGCCATCGGTGTTCCCGACGGCGGCGAACGCTTCGCTGACCAACTGGCAAACGCCCAGTCCCTGCTGCCCGCCGGGCAAAACCTTGCCGCCGGCGCCCTGCCCCTGCAGACCGTGGCCCTGGGCCCGACCCTGGAGGTGGTGATGGCCCCCCATGGCGGTCCGGACCGCGACAGCCTGGCCGCATTCGCCAAGGCCCAAGGCCTGGACGACGACGTGGTCGCCTGGCTCTTCTCCGATGCCACCCAGGCCCAGGTGCAGGCCCAGGCGCTGCTCCCCATTCAGATTCCCACCGGGGTCATGGCCCTGCCAGCCAGCCCCAACACCGGGCTCATCCTGGGGGCTGCCGGAGCGCCTGGCACCTGGGTCGCCGGCCTGACGCCGGGTGCGCCCGTCATACCCGCCACGCCCGGCCTGCCCGTGGATCCCGAAGGCGCTGCGGCTGCAGGCCTCACTGCGGCGGTGACCGCGGCCAGTTGGCTGCAAACCCAGCAAACGGCCAGGCCCGCCGCCCCCGGTGACGTGGACCCCGCCCAAGCGGCCGCGACCCCCCTGCCTGCCGCCTTTCTCGCAGCAGCCCAGACCGTGGCCCGAGGCGCCCGGGCAGATGCCGCGGCCTCGGCCTGGCAGCCGCCGACGCAGGCCGTGGACATCCCCGTGGAAATCCTCAGCCTGGACATTCAGGATCTGGCGAGCCTGGACACCCTGTGGGACGAGCCGGGCGCAGCACGCCTGGACACCGGCGGCAACGCCCTGGGGGCTGCCGGCACGGGAGCCGGGACCGGTCAGGGCTCGGGTACGGGTGCGGGTACGGGCACAGGCGCGGGCAGCCAGGCTGCCGCCGACGATGCGGCACCGGCCACCCCCACAGGTCAGCGCACGGCCGCTTATCAGGAGCTGAGTCAGCGCCTGGGCGAGGCCCTCGCCCAGCGCGTGATCGCCCAGATCGAGCGCGGAAACTGGGAGGTTCGCCTGCTGCTCAAACCCGCCAAACTCGGCGAGGTGGAGGTCGATCTGGCCCTGCGCTCGGGCGCGCTGGATGCCTCCTTTCGCACCACCAACCCGGTCACCCGCGACCTGCTGAACGACGGTCTGCCCCGCCTGCGCGAGGTCTTGGCCAACGCTGGCATGGACATTGCGGGACTGAATGTCGGAAGCGGACGAAGCCAGCAAACTGGCGGAAATCCGACACCCCGGCACGCCCGTGAGCCGCAGGGACCCGAGAACGCCGATCGCGGCGTCGTGGCCGTCTCCGCCCCCGCTACGCAGCCCCATCTGCGTGGCACGGGAGGATCCGGTTGGGACGTGCTGGTATGACCTAAGGAGTACGCAAAGTGGCAGAAGAAGTCGTCGAAGCAGAAGAGAGCAAACCGAAAAGTCCCATCCTGATGATCATCGTCGCAGGCGTGGTGCTGCTGGTGCTGCTGGTGGCAGCCGTGGGCGGCACCTTGTTCGCCACCGGCTTCTTTGACAGCAAGGACAAGAAGGCTGCCGCCGCGGCCCTGGCCACACTCGAAGCCGCCAACAAGGACGGCAAGGGTGGCGAGGGCGAAGGCAAGGACGCCAAGGGCGGCGACGCCAAGGGCGGCAAGGACGACGGCCAGGGCAAGCCCGCAGCCGCCGGTGCCAGCGCGCCCAAGCCGGTCGCCAAGACCGCCGCCGAGATGCAGCGTTTCGAGTACCGCTACCACGAGATGGAAAAGGACATGGTGGCCAACCTCACCGGGTCCAAGAAGATCATGCAGATCAAGGTGGCCTTGATGACACGCTATGACGACCGCGTCATCGCCAACATCAAGAAGCACGAATTCGCCCTGCGCTCGGTGGCCCTGGATGTGATGCGCCAGACCAAGCCCGAGGAAATCGACCAGCCGGACTTTCGCAAGCGCCTGGCCGAGAAGATCCGTGACGAGATGAACACGACGCTGCAGAAGTTTGAAGACTTCGGCGGCATCGAAGAAATCCACTTCACCAACTTCATCGTCCAGTAAACCCGCCGCACCGGCAACGCACTTCAGGCAAGCGCCCCATGGCCACCCAGCCCCTGCTGTCCCCCGAGGAACTCGCTGCGCTCACGGAATCCGTGCGCACGACGCCGCCCGAAGGCGACGGCTACAACACCGGCCTGTCGGTCCAGCGCCATGACCTGGCGTCGGAGGACAGCAGCCTCGGCGTGAACCTCGTGTCCATTGACATGGTCAACGAGCGCTTCATCCGTTTGTTCCGACTGGGCATGCTCGAGGTGCTGCGCGTGAGCCCCCGCATCAACCCGACGCGCGCGCAGATCATGCGCTTTGGCGACTACCTCAAGGACCTGCGCGCACCGCTGTCCGTGAACATCCTGCGGGTCAACCCGCTGCGCGGCTACTCGATGGCCGTGGTCGAACCGGCCGTCATCTTCAGCTCGCTCGACAGCTTCTTTGGTGGCTTCGGCCGCGGCGTCGGCCAACTGCCCCCGGGGCGTCTGTTCACGCCCACCGAGACGCGGATCATCAAGTTGATCCTGCAGATCCTGTTTCGCTCCTTCAAGGAAGCCTGGGGTCCCCTCACCCCGATCGAATTCGAGCATGTGAGCTCGGAGATCAACCCCCAGTTCGCCCAGATCGCCGACGAGAACGACCTGGTCGTCCTCAGTCGCTTCGAAGCCGAGTCGAGCACCGCCAGTGGCGGCTTCATCGACATGGTCATCCCCTACATGTCGCTCAAGCCCATTCGCGACTTGCTTCGCAGCCGTCTGCAAAGCGGCGACGGCAACGAGGAATCCGACAAGATCTGGCGGGACCAACTGGCCTACGCCGTGCAAGACGCCAGCGTCGAGGCCCAGGTCTCCTTGGGCAGGCTGGACATCACCATGGCCCAACTGCAGAACCTGCAGGTGGGCGACACGCTGCCATTTCGCAAACCCGACTACGCCCGCATGACCGTGGGCGACAAGCCGGTGTTCGATGTGGAAGTGGGAACCCTGGCCAACAACGCCGCCGTGATGATGGTCAAGCCCGTCGCACCCGCCCCCAGCGTCCCCGACCGCTGACCCGATTTCCCTGAAGGACGATGCCATGAGCACCACCCCCGAAGACACCGCCGTCGCCGAAACCGGCGACACGAGCAAGCAGATCCACCCGGACGTGCTGCAAAACATCCCGGTCACCCTGTCCGTGGAAGTGGGCCGCGCGACGATCAAGATCCGCGACCTGATGCGCCTCACTCAGGGCAGCGTGGTCGAACTCGATCGCATCGCCGGCGAGCCGCTGAACCTGCTCGTGAACAACACCGTCGTCGCCCAGGGCGAGGTGGTGCTGGTCAACGAACGCTACGGCATCCGCCTCACGCGCGTCGTCCCTGCCAACGAGCGCCTCGAATCGCTCTGACCGTCTGATCATCATGAATGCATCCTGGGGCAGCATCGTCCAGTACCTTCTGAGCTTCGCGCTGGTCGTGGGGCTTCTGCTGGGCCTGCTGTGGGCGATCAAGCGCCTGCAGCTGTCCTCGACGTTCACCCGGCGCGAGCAGCGCCTGCGCGTGGTCGAGACGCTGGCCCTGGGCGCGCGGATGAAGATCGCCCTGGTGCGCTGTGACGGCCGCGAAGTGCTCGTGGGCATCACCCCAGCGCAGATCACCCCCCTGGGCACCTGGCGCGCCGCCGATGCGGGCGCGCCGCTGCCGCCGCAAGGCCCCGCCACGTTCCCGCCGGAGCCGGACCTGTGACCGCCCGCCTGCCTCGCCTGTTGCCGCTGATCGTGCTGGTGGCGTTCGCCGCCCTGCCCGCACTGAGCTGGGCCGCGCCCGCCGCCGGCCTGCCGGGCATCAACGTGACCCAGACCCCGCAGGGCCAGCAATACAGCCTGAGCCTGCAGCTGCTGGCGCTCATGACGTCGCTGACGCTGCTGCCCTCGGCCTTGCTGATGTTGACGGCCTTCGTGCGCATCATCATCGTGCTGTCCATCCTGCGCCAGGCATTGGGCACCGGTCAGACCCCACCCAACCTGGTCCTCACCGGCCTGGCCCTGTTCCTCACCCTCTTCGTGATGTCCCCCATCTTCGAAGAGGTCTATCGCACCGCCCTGGTCCCCTACATGGACGGCAAGATGGCATTCGAGCAAGCGCTGGGTGCGGCCGAACAACCCGTACGCGCCTTTCTGCTCAAACAAACCCGCGAAGACGACATCGCCCTGTTCATGGAGATCTCGCGCAAGGGTGCCGTGGCCAGTCCCGGTGAGATTCCCTTCATGACCCTGGTGCCGGCCTTTCTGACTTCCGAACTCAAAAGCGCCTTCACCATCGGTTTCCTGATCTACATCCCCTTCCTGGTGATCGACCTGATCGTGGCCAGCGTGCTCATGTCCATGGGCATGATGATGCTGTC
>CANHSE010000168.1 GCA_947463025.1 Comamonadaceae bacterium | reverse complement strand
CATCTTCGCGGCCTCCACCAACGCCTTCATCAACACCGGCGACGGCCTGGGCATGGCGGCACGCGCCGGCATCCCGCTCGAAGATATGGAGTTCTGGCAGTTCCACCCCACCGGCGTGGCCGGCGCGGGCGTGCTGCTCACCGAAGGCTGCCGCGGCGAAGGCGCGATTTTGTTGAATAGCAACGGCGAGCGCTTCATGGAGCGCTATGCCCCCACCTTGAAAGATCTGGCCCCGCGCGACTTCGTCTCGCGCTGCATGGACCAGGAAATCAAGGAAGGCCGTGGCTGCGGCCCCAACAAGGACTACGTGCTCCTGAAGCTGGACCACCTGGGCGCCGAGACCATCCACAAGCGTCTGCCCTCGGTCTACGAAATTGGCGTGAACTTCGCCAACGTCGATATCACCCGCGAGCCGATTCCCGTGGTGCCCACCATCCACTATCAGATGGGCGGCATCCCCACCAACATCCACGGCCAGGTCGTGGTGCAAACGGCCAACGACCACAACGCCGTCGTCAATGGCCTGTATGCGGTGGGCGAATGTTCCTGCGTGAGCGTGCACGGCGCCAACCGCCTGGGCACCAACTCTCTGCTGGACCTCCTGGTCTTCGGCCGCGCCGCGGGCAACCACATCGTCGAGTTCAACGACAAGCACAAGAACCACAAGCCCCTGCCCGCCGACGCCGCCGACCTCACCCTGGCGCGCCTGAACCGCCTGGAGAGCGCCGCCTCGGGCGAGTACGCCCAGAACGTCGCCAACGACATCCGCGCCGCCATGCAACAGCACGCGGGCGTGTTCCGCACCCAGGCCAGCATGGACGAAGGCGTCACCAAGATCGCCGCCCTGCGTGAACGCGTCAACGCCATCGGCCTGAAGGACACCTCCAAGGTGTTCAACACCGCCCGCATCGAGGCGCTGGAGGTCGAGAACCTGATCGAATCCGCCCAGGCCACCATGGTGTCTGCTGCCGCCCGCAAGGAGTGCCGTGGCGCCCACACCGTGAACGACTACGAGCGCCCCGTCGATGACCCGGTCACCCCCATGGGCCGCAACGACGCCGAGTGGATGAAGCACACCCTCTGGCACAGCGCCAACAACAGCCTGACCTACAAGCCGGTCAAGCTCAAGCCGCTGACCGTCGAGAGCGTGCCGCCCAAGGTCCGCACCTTCTGATTGCTAGGTTGTCTTACGTACTTCACGCCCCGTCCCGCCCCCTCTAGATTCAGAGCACGCCATGCAAAAACGCACCTTCCAGATCTATCGCTACGACCCGGACAAGGACGCCAAGCCCTCCATGCAAACCATCGAGATCGAGCTCGATGGCAATGAGCGCATGCTGCTGGACGCCCTGATGAAGCTCAAGGCGCAAGACCCGTCGCTCTCGTTTCGCCGCTCGTGTCGCGAGGGCGTGTGCGGCTCCGACGCCATGAACATCAACGGCAAGAACGGCCTGGCGTGTCTGACCAACATGAACACGCTGCCGGGGACCATCGTGCTCAAACCCCTGCCCGGCCTGCCGGTGGTGCGTGACCTGATCGTCGACATGACGCAGTTCTTCAAGCAGTACCACTCGATCAAGCCGTATCTGGTCAACGACACCATCCCGCCCGAGAAAGAGCGCCTGCAGTCCCCCGAGGAGCGCGACGAACTCAATGGCCTGTACGAGTGCATCCTGTGCGCCAGCTGCTCCACCAGCTGTCCCAGCTTCTGGTGGAACCCCGACAAGTTCGTCGGCCCCGCCGGTCTGCTGCAGGCCTACCGATTCATCGCCGACAGCCGCGACCAGGCCACCGCCGATCGCCTGGACAACCTCGAAGACCCGTATCGCCTGTTCCGCTGCCACACCATCATGAACTGCGTGGACGTCTGCCCCAAGGGCCTGAACCCCACGATGGCGATCGGCAAGATCAAGGAAATGATGGTGCGCCGCGCCGTCTAATCACACCCTCTGCACGCCAAGGCCATGTCCGAACTCGCCGCGCCCGACGACCTGCTGGACGAGCGGTCCCTGAGCAAGCTCAAGTGGCGATGCCGCCGCGGCCTGCTCGAGAACGACCTGTTCATCGAGCGGTTCTTCCAGCGGCACGAGGCAGGCCTGACCGTGCGCCAGGCCCAGGGGCTGAACACGCTCATGGATCTGTCCGACAATGACCTGCTGGATTTGTTGCTGCGCCGGCGGCAACCCGAAGGCGAACTCGCCACTGCCGATCTGAACGAAGTGCTCCACATGCTACGCACCTGATTTCAGGAGAGAGAACCGAAATGAAACTCGCCAACAACAAAGCCACCTTGTCGTTCTCCAACGGCAGCCCCTCGGTCGAATTGCCTGTGTACGCCGGCTCGGTCGGCCCGGATGTCATCGACATTCGCAAGCTGTACGCGCAAACCGGCATGTTCACCTACGACCCGGGCTTTCTGTCCACCGGCTCGTGCCAGTCCAACATCACCTACATCGACGGCGACAAGGGCGAGCTGCTGTATCGCGGCTACCCGATCGAGCAACTGGCCAGCCAGTGTGATTTCCTGGAGACCTGCCACTTGCTGCTGTACGGCGAGCTGCCGGACGCTGCGGGCAAGGCCGACTTCACCAAGCGCGTGACCATGCACACCATGGTCAACGAGCAGATGCAGTTCTTCCTGCGGGGTTTCCGCCGTGACGCCCACCCGATGGCCGTCATGACCGGTCTGGTGGGGGCGCTTTCGGCCTTCTATCACGACAGCACCGACATCAATAACCCCGAGCACCGCGAGATCTCCGCGATCCGCCTGATCGCCAAGATGCCGACGCTGGTGGCCATGGCCTACAAGTACAGCGCGGGCCAGCCCTATGTCTATCCCAAGAACTCGCTGTCCTACACCGGCAACTTCATGCGCATGATGTTCGCCACGCCCTGCGAGGAGTACGAGCCCAACCCGGTGCTGGTGCGCGCGCTGGATCGCATCTTCATCCTGCACGCCGACCACGAGCAAAACGCCTCCACGTCCACCGTGCGCCTGTGCGGCAGCTCGGGCACCAACCCCTTCGCCGCCATCGCCGCGGGCGTGGCCTGCCTCTGGGGCCCTGCGCACGGCGGAGCCAACGAGGCTGCGCTGAACATGCTCTATGACATCCAGAAGCAGGGCGGCGTCGAGAAGATCGGCGAGTTCATCAAGCAGGTCAAGGACAAGAACTCCAACGTCAAGCTCATGGGCTTCGGTCATCGCGTCTACAAAAACTACGACCCGCGCGCCAAGCTGATGCAGGAAACCTGCCGGGAAGTGCTGACCGAGCTGGGCCTCGAGAACGACCCTCTGTTTAAGCTGGCCATGGCGCTGGAGAAGATCGCGCTGGAAGACGAATACTTCGTCTCGCGCAAGCTCTATCCGAACGTCGACTTTTACTCCGGCATCGTGCAGCGCGCCCTGAACATCCCCGTGAGCCTGTTCACCGCCATCTTCGCGCTGGCGCGCACGGTGGGCTGGATCGCGCAGCTCAATGAAATGATCGGCGACCCCGAGTACAAGATCGGCCGTCCGCGCCAGTTGTACACCGGCGCGGTCCGACGCGACGTCAAGCCGCTGGCCCAGCGCTGATCCGCCTCAACCGCGGTTCTCGTAGACGCCCAGCTTGCGGTGCAGGGGCGATTCGTCGGCGACGAACAAGAAGGCCGGCTGGTCGGCCGAGGGATTGCGCAGCGTCACCGCGGTGTAGCCGGGGGCGCAGCAGGTATCCGCCTCGGCCATCGTGAAGGGGGCATGGCCCTCGACGCTCACCTCGGCGCGGCCCTCGATCGGATGGAACACCTGGGCCGGTGAGCGCGCCGGCAGGCGCAGCGTCTGGCCCGGGCGCAGCATCAGCGCATAAAAGCCCAGGATGTTCTCGGCGTCTTCGCCGGTCTCGGGGTTCACATAGGTCACTTGCACGCAGTCCAGGTCCGGCCGGTCGGCGGCCAGCGACTCCAAGGCGGCGCGCGCCTCGACCCATGGGTAATGCAGCATCGGATAGCGCTTGTCCGAGCGCTGAAACACCGGCGTGGGCGCGACACCGCCCCGGGCGTAGGCCCGATCGCCACGACCGGGTTTGACGGCCTGCGGCTCGCCGTTGATGTGGTAGCTGGCCTCCATGTAGAAGACCAGCGGCAGGTCCAGCACGTCCAGCCACACCACGGGCTGATCGCCGTCATGGCCATGCTCGTGCCACAGGCCGGTGGGCGTGAGGATCAAATCGCCCCGGCGCATGTAGCACTTCTCGCCGTCCACATTGGTCCACGCGCCTTCGCCCTCCACCACCATGCGCACGGCGTTGGGCGTGTGGCGATGGCTGGGGGCCCACTCGCCGGGCATCAGCAATTGCAGGCCCAGATACATGGCCGCCGAGGCCTGCATTTTTTCCAGGCCGTGACCTGGGTTAGCCAGCACCAGCACGCGGCGCTCGGCCTTCTCGATCGGGGTCAGCTCGCCGGCCTTGAGCAGCAGCGGCCTGATCCCGGCATAGGGCCAGTGCGTCACCTGGGTCTGGCGGGTGGGCACCTTCGGGGGCAACAAGCCGCGCAGGCTGGGCCACAGCGGCACCAGGTTCAGTTTTTTCAGATCGTCGCGGTAATCCTGGGGCAGATCTTCCAGGCGTCCAAGTTCGTTCACGCGGGTCTCCTTGTGTCAGTGCGGCGTGGCCAGGCAGTTGTCGACGTTCCAGCTATAGAGCCACGCCATGGCATCGTAGAAGCGCTCGGGCGCGCGGCCTCGCCAGAGGTCGTTGCGCACCAGGCGCTCGACGCCCTTGGCATGGTAGATGCGCCCCATCTCGCGGCTGGACAGCACGATGCGCGCCGTGCGCGCCACACGCGAGCGCTGATAGAGGTCCAGTGCCCGGGTCCAGTCGTTGGCGTGTACGCGCAGCGCTTCACCCAGGGTGACGCCATCTTCCATGGCCATGCAGGCGCCTTGGGCCATGTACTGGGTGGTGGGGTGCGCGGCATCGCCCAGCAAGGTGACGCGCCCGTAGGTCCATTGGCCGATCGGGTCGCGGTCGGCGGTGGCCCAGCGCTTCCAGCTTTTGGGCAGATCGATCAACTGGCGGGCCTTGGGGCTGATGCCCTGGAAGTAGCTTTGCACTTCCTCCTTGCTGCCCTCGGTGATGCCCCACTCCTCCTGCTGGCGGCTGTGGAAGGTCACCACCACGTTGTACTGCTCGCCCCCGCGCAGCGGGTAGTGCACCAGGTGACAGTTGGGGCCGACCCAGATGCTGGCGGCGTTCCATTGCAGGTCGACCGGAAAGTCTTTCTTGTCCACCACCGCGCGATACACCACATGGCCGGTCACGCGCGCCGGATCGCCCACGAACTGCTGGCGCACCACCGATTTCACGCCGTCGGCGCCGATCAGGGCCTGGCCGCGGTAGGTCTTGCCGCCGGCGCAGTGCACGGTGACGCTGTCGGCGTCCTGCTCGATGCGCTCGACCCGGGTGTGGGTAAAAAATTCCACACGGCCCGTCTCGACCGCGCCTTCAAGCAGCGAGGTGTGGACGTCGGCGCGGTGGATCACCGCATAGGGGTTGCCAAAGCGCTGGCGAAAGGCCTCGCCGGTGGGAATCTTGCCCACCTGGTACTCGTCGATCGCGTCGTGCATCACCATGTAGT
>CANHSE010000167.1 GCA_947463025.1 Comamonadaceae bacterium | reverse complement strand
TGACCATGCAGTTGGTCTTCTTGATCGTGGCGGTGAGCTTGCGCAGGGCCTGGCTCATGAGGCGGGCCTGCAGGCCGGGCAGCGAGTCGCCCATCTCGCCCTCGATTTCGGCCTTGGGCGTGAGGGCGGCGACCGAGTCGACGACGATCAGGTCGACGGCGCCGGAGCGCACCAGGCTGTCGACGATCTCCAGGGCCTGCTCGCCGGTGTCGGGCTGGGAGATCAGCAGGTCAGGCAGGTTGACGCCCAGCTTCTGGGCGTACTGCACGTCCAGCGCGTGTTCGGCATCGACGAAGGCGCAGGTGCCGCCTTGGCCTTGCATCTGGGCGATGACCTGCAGGGTCAGGGTGGTCTTGCCCGAGGACTCCGGGCCGTAGATCTCAATCACGCGGCCACGCGGCAGGCCGCCCACGCCCAGGGCGATGTCCAGCCCCAAGGAACCGGTGGAGACGACCTGGATGTCTTCGATCTTCTCGCCTTCGCCCAGGCGCATGATCGTGCCCTTGCCGAACTGCTTCTCGATCTGGGCCAGCGCGGCCTGGAGGGCCTTGGACTTCTCGGAATCGGCGGCGGCGATCTTGGTACCCTTGACTTGTGCGTCCATGAAAATTCTCCTTGAGGATCAATGACTTGCGGAAGATTCATCCAGTGTTGTTAATCACAGGCTGGATGCATGACCAGGACTTTAACCGTTCATTGCGCGCTGTAAACCCGTTTTTTGGTCAGTTTGCCTTATCATTTTCGGGTGACTGAGACCCCCGCACCCTCACCCGACGACGGCTGGCGCCAGACCCACCTGGGACGGCTGCTGGGGCATGCGATGCGGCGCTTCGACGAGCGAGTGCTGTACCTCATGGCCCACAACGTCGAGGTGCCCCTGGCACTGTCCAACCTGGCCGCTCGCGACCAGATCGGCGCGGCCCACATCCACATCACACGCCATCTGGCCTTGGGCGGTTCGCGCCTGACCGAGCTGGCCGCGCGCGCTGGCATGACCAAGCAGGCCATGGGCGATCTGGTGACGCAATGCGAGGCCTGGGGCCTGGTGGTGCGCGAACCTGACCCACACGACGCGCGGGCGCGGCAGGTGCGCTTCACGCCCACCGGGCTGGCCTGGCTGCAGGCGTTTCGTGACGCGGTCGCTCAGGCCGAGGCGGAGTTCCGCGCGGAGGTGGGCGAGGCCGTCGCCACGGTGGTGGGGATGGGGCTGGAGGCGTACGCGGGGCCTGCGGCGTAGCCGGCGCTACTTCTAGAATCACACGGACCCTCATGAGAAAACGCGGCGTGCCACAGGGCGCCGCCCCAAGGAGACCAGCGTGCGTATCCTCATCGCGGAAGATGACCAGGTCCTGGCCGACGCTCTGCTGCGCAGCCTGCGGGCCTCCGGTGCGGCGGTGGACCATGTGGCCAGCGGCACCGAAGCCGACGCGGCGCTCCTGGCGAACACCGAGTTCGACCTGCTGATTCTCGACCTGGGTCTGCCCAAGATGCACGGCCTGGAAGTCCTGCGCAAGTTGCGTGGGCGCGGATCGGCCTTGCCGGTCCTGATCCTCACTGCCGCCGACGGTGTCGAAGAACGGGTCAAGGGCCTCGATTACGGCGCCGACGACTACATGGCCAAGCCCTTCTCGTTGCAGGAGCTCGAAGCGCGCGTGCGTGCGCTCACGCGCCGCGGCATGGGCGGCGCCAGCAGCACGATCAAGCACGGCCCGCTGCTGTACGACCAGGCGGGCCGCGTCGCCACCATCGACGGCAAGATGATTGAGCTGTCCGCACGCGAGTTGGGCCTGCTCGAAGTGCTGCTGCAGCGCGCAGGGCGCCTCGTGAGCAAAGACCAGCTCGTTGAGCGCTTGTGCGAGTGGGGCGAAGAGGTGAGCAACAACGCCATCGAGGTCTACATCCACCGCCTGCGCAAGAAGATCGAGAAGGGTCCTATCCGCATCGCCACCGTGCGCGGGCTCGGTTACTGCCTCGAGAAGATTCCCGGCTGATGCGAATTTTTCAGCGCGAGCAACGCTCGCTGTTCGGCGAGATCCTGGACTGGATGCTCACCCCGCTGCTGATGCTGTGGCCGGTGAGCCTGGCGCTGACGTGGCTGGTGGCCCAGGCCCTGGCCGACAAACCCTTCGACCGCGCCCTGGAGTTCAACGTGCAAGCGCTGGCGCAACTGGTCACCGTGCAGGATGGAAGGCCCCAGTTCTACCTCCCGCAGCCGGCGCGCGAGATCCTGCGCGCAGACGATGCCGACCAGATCTTCTACCAGGTGAAGCTGGTGCCCGGCCCGCTGCTCGCAGGCGATCGCGACCTGAGCTCGCCCAAGGAGCCGCAGGGCGTGGGCACAGTGGCCCTGCGTGACGACGAGATCCAAGGCCAGGATGTGCGCGTGGCCTCCACCTGGGTGGAATTGGCCGTGCCCGCCAGCACGCCGGTACGGGTGCTGGTGCAAGTGGCCGAAACGCGCGAGAAGCGCTCAGTGCTGGCGACCGAGATCATCAAGGGCGTGATGCTGCCGCAGTTCGTAATCCTGCCGCTGGCGGTGCTCCTGGTGTGGCTGGCGCTGGCGCGCGGCATCAAACCGCTGTCTGAGCTGGAGGAGCGCATACGCGCGCGCAAGCCCGATGACCTCTCGCCACTGGACGACCGGGCCGTGCCACTGGAAGTGGCCCCGCTGGTGGGCTCGGTGAATGATCTGCTGACACGGCTGCAGGATTCGCTGGCCACGCAAAAGCGCTTTCTGGCCAACGCTGCGCACCAGCTGAAAACGCCGTTGGCCGGCCTGCGCATGCAAGCCGATCTCGCGCAGCGCGAAGAGACCGATGCCGACGCCCTCAAGCAGTCCCTCAAGCAGATCGGCCGCGCCAGCGTGCGCGCCACCCACACGGTGAACCAGCTGCTCGCCCTGGCGCGCGCCGAAGACAGCGGGCGCGCGATGACGCTGCATCCCTGCAACCTGGCGGAGATCGCGATGGATGCGGTACGCGACTTCCTGCCGCGCGCGATGGACAAACACATCGACCTGGGCTACGAAGGCGCGACGGCCGACACACCCGGCGTCACCCTGCTTGGCAACCGCACCCTGCTCAAGGAAGCGATCAGCAACCTGTTGGACAACGCCCTGAACTACACGCCCTCCAGCGCCGAACTCCCGGCGGTGATCACCGCACGGGTCGTGGCCGACCCCTTCGGCCAGGTGCTGGTGCTGCAAGTCGAAGACACCGGTCCCGGCATCCCCGCGGCCGAACGCGAGTTGGTGCTGCAACCTTTTTACCGGGCACTGGGCACCAATGTGGACGGCTCGGGACTGGGACTGCCCATCGTGAACGAGATCGTCAAGCAGCACCACGGCGAGATTCAGATCGAACCGATGCAGGCCGGCGCGTCGATGCCGGGCACGCGCATCAGCCTGCGCTTTCGGATCCAGGACGCGTGAACGCCTAGCGACAGGGTGCCAAGGGCCGACCGCCCAGCACCGCCTGCAGCTCGCCCAAGCGCGGACGCAGCAGATCATCCACCAGGGGCAGGCGCAAGGCCGGACCGCGCAGCTCGGCGCGCTCTTGCACCACGCGGGCGGATCGCACATCCCGCGTGGCCAGTACCGCCAACTGGTCGTTCGCGGCGGCCTGGCTGGTGAAGCCGCCCAGGGACAAGCCCGGCTCCAGCGCGGGATTGGCCACGGGCTCGAAGGACACGCCACGCCGGCGCAGCTCGCCCTTCTTGCGCTCGACCATCTCGGCGTCGGGGTACTTGCCCATGTAGATGATCCAGCGCGCGGGTTCGACCGTGGCCTCCAGGCGCCAACTGCCCGCAGGCCAGGTAGCCAGTCGCTGGCGCAGGGCGGCGGCGACGGACTCTGGCAGGGGCGCGGTGGCCAGGCATTCGGGGGGGCGCAGGGGCGGCGCGGATTCGACCAGCCGCACGGCTTCTTCGCCCTGTACCAGGCGCATGGCCTCGGGCTGGACCTGCTGCGCCAGGCGCTGCGGCTCGGCCTGCGAGGACGGCCCCAGGCCCCAGGGGCGTAGCAGGTCCTGGGCCCAGGCAAACCAGACCGCATTCACGAGCAACAAGAGCAAAACGGCAAGACGCAGCATCAGGGGACGGGTCGCACGCTCACTTCGGCGCTGGAAACGACCTTTAGGCCGGCCGCAGTATGCACCAGCAAGGCACCCCCTGGGGCGACGCCCGCGGCCTGACCGCTCGTGCCGTCGCTGAGGGTGACGGTGCGTCCCCGCAGCAGGTCGCGGGCCGCAAAGCCCGCCTCGAAAGGAGTAAAGCCCGCGCGCTCGAAGGTCTGCAAGGCCCGCACCAGGGGCAGGGCCACGCGCAGCAAGGCGCCCGGGGCATCGGCCTGCGGCCACAGCATGCGCAGGTCGGCGGGGGCGATGTCCATGCCCTCGCCCGCCGGGCGGGGCGCGATGTTGATACCGATGCCCACGATGGTGTGGCGTACGCCCGCCACAGTGGCGGTCTCAACCAGGATGCCAGCGAGCTTGCGGCCGTCGATCCACAGGTCATTGGGCCATTTCAGGCCAATGCCGGGCCCCAGCGCCTCGGCCAAGGCCACCCCCACCGCCAGCGACAGCCCTGACCAGTCGGCTGGCGCCAGGGGCAAGCCCAGGGAGAAGGTCAGCGAATCACCCGGCGAGCTCACCCACCCCCGCCCCAGGCGGCCGCGGCCCGCCGTCTGGCGCTGCGCCACCAACAGCACCGGGTCGGTCTGTCCGGCCCGGGCGCGGCGCATCAACTCGGAGTTGGTGGAATCGATCTCCGGCAGGACTTCGACCGTGAACCCGGGCAGTCGCGGCGCCACAGCCTCCCAGATCGCCTCGGCGGGCCACAGCAGGGGGGCGGTCACGCTGGCCGTCCCTCGTGGCCGCTCAGTCGCGGCGGCGCTTGGGCGCCAGCAAGGTGCCCCGGCACTTCTTGGCACCGCACCAGCAGGGGTATTCGGCCTTGAGCTTCTTGGTATAGGGCTCGTCGATGATCAGGCCGTAGTCGTAATTGAGTTCCTCGCCGGCCCGGATGTCGCGCCGGGCCTTGATGAAGACGCGTCCCTCCGCCTCGTCGGCTTCGCAATTGGGTTTGCAGGCGTGGTTGATCCAGCGCGAGGAATTGCCGCCGTAGAGAGCATCGATCACGCGGCCGTCGTCCAGGGAGAAATAAAAGGTGTGATTGGGGTCTTTCGGGTCGTGGGGATGGCGGCGCAGGGCCTCCTTCCAGGAGATGATCTCGCCCACGTACTCGATGATGGTTTCACCCTCGGCGATGTCCTCAAGGGCAAACACGCCCCGGCCGTGAATACCGGACTTGCGCGCCTGGATTTTCCGCCCCGAGAATCGGGCCAGCGACGCAACTTTGGCGGCCGCACGCCCACGCTCTTTTTCTGCCATGGAAAAACTCTGTTAAGTTGAATGTGTGCACAGGCGCGCGGGCGCGCGTGCGCGTAAGGGCCGATTGTAGGAACAACCCAGACCCCACCCGTTGCAAGACGCGCGGGGTCAGACAACGACAGACATGAGCAAGACCCTGGTCATCGCCGAAAAACCATCCGTCGCGCAGGACATCGTCCGCGCGCTCACGCCTGTGGCGGGCAAATTCGCGAAGCACGACGAGTACTTCGAGAACGCGCGCGACGTGGTCACC
>CANHSE010000166.1 GCA_947463025.1 Comamonadaceae bacterium | reverse complement strand
CGGGGCACCTGTGCCGGGTCGGATGACACCCGGGTGACATAATCGTCCGAGTTGTTTTTCACTGCTGGTATGTCCCTGTCCCTTTGTATCGCTCAGCTCAATTTCGTGGTGGGCGACATGTCCGGCAATGCCCAAAAGATCATTGCCGCCGCCCGCGACGCGTACGCACGCGGAGCTCGGCTCGTCCTCACACCCGAACTGGCCTTGTGCGGCTATGCCGCCGAAGACCTGTTCTTGCGCCCGGCCTTCATGGCCGCCTGTGATGATGCCCTGGACGCGATCGCCCGCGAACTCGCTGGCTTGAAGGGCCTGCATGTGGTGGTAGGGCACCCCCTGGGCGATCACGAGCGCGGTCGCTCGGTCCAGATCCAGCGTCGCTTCAATGCCGCCTCCATTGTCTGCGAGGGCCGGGTGGTGGGGCGCTATGCCAAGCGCGAGCTGCCCAATTACCAGGTCTTTGACGAACGTCGCTACTTCACGCCGGGCCAGGACACCCTGGTCTTCGAGGTCGAGGGCGTGCGCCTGGGCCTGCTGATTTGCGAGGACGCCTGGTTCGACGCGCCGGCCCGCCTCGCGCGCGAGGCGGGGGCGCAGGTGCTGGCCGTGATCAACGCCTCGCCGTTCCATGTGGGCAAGGGGCAAGAGCGCATCGACCGCATGTCCGACCGGGCCCGGGCCGCGGGCCTGCCCCTGGTCTATGCCCACTTGGTGGGAGGGCAGGACGAGGTGGTCTTTGATGGGGGCTCTTTCGCCGTGAGCGCCGACGGCCGCCTGGCGGCCCGCGCGCCGGCCTTCCAAGAGCAACTGTGCTTCATGCAGCTGGACGTCAGCGCCCAGGGCGTGACGGTCAGCGGGCCCGTGGCCCCGACTGCCAGCGCCGAGGCCGACCTCTGGGACGCGCTGGTGCTGGGCGTACGTGATTACGTGGGCAAGAACGGCTTTCCGGGCGTGCTCCTGGGGCTCTCGGGCGGCATCGACTCTGCCCTGGTGCTGGCCATTGCGGTCGACGCCCTGGGCGCGGACAAGGTGCGCACCGTGATGATGCCCTCGCCCTATACCGCCGACATCTCCTGGCTGGACGCGCGCGAGATGGCGCAGCGCCTGGGGGTGCGCTATGACGAGATCTCCATCGCCCCGATGTTCGAATCTTTCAAAGCCGCCCTGGCCTCCGAGTTCGCCGGCCGGTCCGAAGACACCACAGAGGAAAACATCCAGGCTCGCATCCGCGGCGTGCTGTTGATGGCGCTGTCCAACAAGTTCGGCAGCATCGTGCTGACCACCGGCAACAAGAGCGAGATGGCCACCGGCTACTGCACCCTGTATGGCGACATGGCGGGCGGCTTCGCGGTGATCAAGGACGTTCTCAAGACCCGCGTCTTCGACCTGGCGCGCTGGCGCAACGCCCACGACCCCTATGGCACCGGTGCCAACCCCATTCCGGAACGCATCATCACCCGCCCCCCCAGCGCCGAGTTGCGCCCCGACCAGAAGGACCAGGACAGCTTGCCACCCTATGAGGTGCTCGATGCCATCCTGGCGCGCTACATGGAAGAAGACGAGGGCATCGAGGCCATCGTCGCAGAGGGTTTCGAGCGGGCCGTGGTCGAGCGCGTCGCCCGCCTGATCCGCCTGAACGAATACAAACGCCGCCAGGCGCCGCTGGGGATTCGGGTCACCCACCGCAGCTTTGGCAAGGATTGGCGCTATCCTATTACCGCCCGTTTTCGCGCCTGAGTCGGGCGGCCCCGCGGAGTCCATCCCGAGCCCGTGTGTGCCAGCAGTTCCTTCGGAGACCGTTTCCCATGAAGCAAATCACCGCCATCGTCAAACCCTTCAAGCTCGAAGAAGTCCGGGAGGCGTTGGCCGACTGTGGCGTCACGGGTCTGACCGTCACCGAGGTCAAGGGCTTCGGCCGCCAAAAGGGCCACACCGAGCTGTATCGCGGCGCGGAGTACGTGGTCGACTTTCTGCCCAAGGTCAAGATCGAGCTCGTGGTGCGCGATGAAGACGTCGAGCGCTGCGTTGATGCGGTCGTCAAGGCCGCGCGCACCGGCAAGATCGGCGACGGCAAGATCTTTGTGACCTCGGTGGAGCGGGTGGTCCGCATCCGTACCGGTGAAACCGACGAATCGGCCGTCTAACGCCTAGATCTGGCTCAAGTCGATGGGAGCCGACAGGCCGGCGGCCTGCACCAAGGCCGGCAGCAGGCGGGCCACATCATGGTCCACCTGCACCAGGTCCATCTGCCAGTCACTCATGAAGCCGTGGGCCACGCTGCTGCCCAGGAACTGAAGCAGCGGCTGGTAGTAGCCGTCGACATCGAGCAGCCCCAGCGGCTTGTCGTGGTAGCCCAATTGGCGCCAGGTCCAGACCTCGAACAGTTCCTCGAATGTCCCGATGCCGCCGGGCAGCGACAAAAAGGCGTCGGCGCGCAGGGCCATCATGGCCTTGCGTTCATGCATGGAGTCGACGATGTGCAGCTCCGTGCAATCGCGCTTGGCCCATTCCTTCTCGACCAGCGCGTGCGGGATCACCCCCACCACACGACCGCCAGCAGCGAGGGTGGCGTCGGCCACCACCCCCATGAGGCCGCTGTTGCCGCCCCCGTACACCAGCTGTCCCCCATGCGCGCCGATCCAGCGGCCCACATCGCGTGCCGCCGCCACAAAGGGCTCGGCCACACCGCTGCGTGAGCCGCAGTACACGCAGACCGAAAAAGCGGGTGGAGCCGACGTCATCGGGCTTCAGCCAACCGCTGGATCAGGGCTGCGGTCCAGACGCCGCCGGCCAGCACCAGGCTGAGGAACACTGCGGCGCTGCCCAAGTCCTTGGCGCGTTTGGACAGGGGGTGCCACTCGGCGCTCGTGCGGTCGATAGCGGATTCGATGGCGGTGTTGAGCAGCTCAACGACCATCACCAGGATCACCGTACCGGCCAGCAGCGCCCCTTCGACCCAGCTGCGCGCCAGCCAGAAGGCCAGGGGCAGCATCACCAGCGAGACGAGCGCTTCGAGTCGGAAGGCCTTTTCGTCCCAGCCAGCCCGCAGGCCAGCCATCGAGTAGCCCGCGGCGTGCCACAGCCGGGACCAGCCAGTTCTCAGTTTTTGCGGATTGACCTGGGTCGGGTCGCTGTCGGGCGCGGACATCGCCGGATTCTGGCTTACTCGGGCCGGGGGGCCTGAACCAGGCGGGTGCCGGCCCAGGCGTCATGCCAGAACTGGCGCAGGGGATGGAAGCGACTGAGGAGGGCCCACACCAGGACCCACCCGATCATCAGCACCCCGATCTCGCCTGCGCTGAGGCGAAAGGGGGCCAGCAGCCCCAGCGGCGGCAGGAACCAGAGCCAGGACAGCAGGTAGCGAAGCAGGGCGCGGGCCTGGGTGACCGGTCGGCCTTGCTGGTCGACCAGGCGGATGTCCCAGGTCTTCATGGCCAGCGTCTGGCCCCGAGACCAGAACCAGACGAAATAGATGGCGAACACGAGGAACAGAAACCCCTGCAGCAGCGGTCGGCGCGCATCCATGCCGCTGCGCATCTGGCTCAGAGTGCTGAACAGCCAGCCGGCGATGAACACCACTGCGAACATCAGCATGCCCTCGTAGACCCAGCAGGCCATGCGCCGTCTCAGGCTGGGGGCCACGAGCGCGGGCGGGGTGGGTGGGGAGGAGGGCGGGGAACTGGGCGAATCGCTCACGGGCGCGGGTCGCTTAGTTGGTCGGCTCGACCGACTCCCCGGGGGGCACGGCGACGATACGGGGCGGCTTGACGCCCTCGTCGCTCGGGGCTCTGGGCAAGGTGGCCAGTTTCTGGGGCGCCACCGGCTTGACGGCTGCGGCGGTGGTGGGCGGCTTGCGCTCGACGCCGTCGGCCAGCTTGCGCTTTTCCTCGGGCGGAAGGGCTTGGTAGGCCTCCCATTTGGCCTTTTTCTCCTCGGACGAAAGCTGTTGGGTTTCGCCGAAATTCAGGCGGGCCTGGGCGCGCTGCTGAGGGCTGAGTGCTGCCCATTCGGTCATGCGGCTGTGCAGCTTAGCCTGTTCCGCGGGCGACATCTTGCTGAAGTTGCCAGCCAGGGCGATCCATTTGCGCTTTTGCGCTTCGGAAATCTGCGCCCAGCTGCCGGCCAGTGGAGCCAGGGAGCTGCGCTGATCGGCGGTGAGCTCGGACCAGGCCGGACCGCCGGGAGGGGCCTTGACGGAAGCCGAGGCGGGCCGTCCGCTGGGCGGGGATTGGGCCTGCTGGGCCAGACTCAGGCCGCAGAGCCCGGCGTACAGCATCAGCGCCACGCACAGGCGCTGGGGCGAAGGCCGCAGGCTCAGGAAAACCATCCCGCGGCTCACTCGCTCGTTTTCAGGAAGCGGACGAAGCCGGCATCGGCATAGGCCTCGGGCGGAAGGTCGTCGGTCAGCAAGGCGGCATCGACCTCGGCCACTTCGGAGGCGCGCAGGTCGTTCTGGATGACGTGGATGGTCACCAGGCCCGCTGCCAGCACCACCATGGGCACGGCCGAGGCCAACCGACTCCAGAGGCTCAGGCCTTCGTCCACCAAGCGACCCGCGCCGGCCAGCGCGTAGCCCCGCAGCGGAGCGACGACCTCCAACTTGCGTCGGGCGATGGCGCGCACCCGCGCGGCGCGCAGGCGCTCGGAGACTTCATGGGGGAGCTGTCGGGTCCCCTCGGACAGGCGTGCGGCCACCCGGCGACCCAGCAGGTCAGAAGGGCCGTGTGCGGCCAGCGTGTGCGTGGTGACAGTCATGGATCGATTCCTTTCGCCTTCAGCGCTTGGCTGAGAGCCTGGACGGCACGGAAACAGTGCGTTTTGACACTACCCTCGGAGCAGCCCATGGCCGCAGCCGTTTCGGCCACGTCCATATCCTCCCAGTAACGCATCAGGAACGCTTCCCGTTGACGCGCCGGCAGCGCCTGGATCTGGGTTTCGATTTCCCGCAAGATCTGGGCCCTCCGGGTGACATCCTCGGCGCTTTCGACCCGTTCCGATACATCTGTGGCCAGAAAAGATTCCAAAAGGTCGAAATCCGTGCCTTCCTGGGGGTCGGATTCGAAGTCGGCCAGGTTGGAAAACAGGGCGTTGCGGGTTTTTTGGCGCCTGAACCAGTCCAGCGTGCAGTTCGACAGGATCCGCTGGAACAGCATCGGCAGCTCCTCGAGCGGCTTGTCGCCGTAGTGCTCGGCGAGCTTCATCATGCTGTCCTGGACGATGTCCAGGGCCGCTTCCTCGTCGCGGACGTGGTAGACCGAGCGCTTGAAAGCCCGTTTCTCGACGCTCTTGAGGAAGTCGGAAAGTTCTCGTTCAGTGGCCAAGGGAATGCGGCTCGGGCGGGGCGTGGTCGGTTCGGGCGCCGTGCGGTCCCGGGAGCGACGCTCGGCGGCCCGTGATTATCGCACTGCCATTCGGGGGCTCCCGCAGCGCGGTTGTGCTGCGGTGCGATAATGCGCGTTGCAAGTCAAAAGGCAAACGAGCCCTGATCCGGCGGTCCATCCATGCCGCCCATGGTCTGGTGCTTCAAGTCCTGACGCGGTCCCACCAGGGCTGGCAAGGGGCACCCCACGTTTTTCGTCAGAGAAAAATCGAAAGGTTGATCATGGAAATCTCCAAAGCCGAAATCGCTTCGGCAGCTGCCGCATCCGG
>CANHSE010000165.1 GCA_947463025.1 Comamonadaceae bacterium | reverse complement strand
TGGGCTACACCGTTTTCGGCATGACCGGCTTCGGCGCGAACATGGTGGCCTTGCCGGTGCTGGCGCACGTCATGAGCTTGCGCTTTGCGGTGCCCATGCTGCTGGTGCTGGACCTGTTGTCGTCCACGATCATGACCGCACGGCACCGCAGCTCGGTGGACACCGGCGAGCTCAAGCGCCTGCTGCTGCCGATGGGGGTGGGCATGGTCTTGGGTCTACCCCTGCTGCAGCACGCGGCCGAACACTGGTTGCTGGTGATGCTGGGACTGTTCGTGGGCGGCTTTGCCATCTGGAGCCTGTGGGGGGCGACGCATCGGCGTGCACCCGCCCCCGGCTGGGTCTGGCCCACCGGCTTGGTGGGTGGCGTCTTCAGCACGATCTTCGGGACGGGCGGCCCGGTCTACACCCTCTTTCTGGCCCACCGCATCACCGACACCGACCGACTGCGGGCCACCCTGGGCACGACCATCCTGATCTCGGCGCTGGTGCGCCTGGTGCTGTTCACAGGCAGCGGCTTTCTGATGCAGCCGGGGCTCCCGCTGCTGGCTGCGCTGCTGGTGCCCTGCGCCCTGACCGGTTACGCGATCGGCAGCCGGGTGAACGCGCGCATGCCGCAGGCCCGGGTGCGGCGCGTCATCTGGATGCTGCTGCTTGCGGCCTCGGCCAGCTTGTTGCTGCGCGGCATGCTGGCGGGCCGATGAACCGGCGCTCAGTCACGCACCGGGCGTCGCGGCGGGGCGGTCGATCCGCGCACCACGAGCGACACCTCCACCTCGTGGTTGGCAGGCGGCGCGTCGCCGCGCGCCATCGCCAGGGCATAGTCCGCCGCGCGGTGCCACATGGTCTGCGACGGCACCTGCACGGTGGTCAGCCCGGGCTGCACATGCGAGGCCATCTCCAGATCATCGAATCCGACAATCGACACATCCCGCGGCACCTGCAGGCCCAGGTGCTGGGCCTCCAGCAGCGCGCCCAGGGCGAGCACATCGTTGCCGCAAACCACCGCGGTGGGCGGCGACTTGACCTGCAGCAGCTGACGCAGCCCCTCGCGCGCCGGGGCCAGGCCATAAGGACGCTCGACCAGCCGCTCGGCCGGCAGCGTCAGACGGTGCGCGGCCAGCGCCTGGCGCACGCCCTGCACACGGGCACGCGCCCGGTCGTTGTCTTTCGTGACACCGGCCAGCATCGCGATGCGGCGATGGCCCATGTCCAGCAGATAGCGCACCACCTGGTGCATGGCGCGCGCGTTGTCAAAGCCCACGCCCGTCATGCCCACGGGCAGGGGCCACGTCATCACGTGAACGACGGGCACGCCACGCGCCTTCAAGCGATCGATCAGCGGCGCGCTCTGGGCGCAGCCGCACAACACCAGCGCATCGACGCCGCGCGTGAGCAGGTTCAGCGCCTGACGGGCCTCGACCGCGGGGTCGTAGCCGCTGGTTGCAATAAGCAGCTGATGGTTGTCCGCGGCCAGGCGCTGCTGCAGCGCGTTGATGGCGGTGGCAAAGATGGCGTTGTCCACCGTGGGGAAGATGGCGCCGATCGTGCCGGTGCGGCGCGACTTCAGGGTGCGCGCCCCGGGGTGCGGCACATAGCCCAGTTGGACGATCGCCGCCTGCACCCGTTCACGCAGCGCCGGGCGCACGCCCTCGGGCGCATTGACCACGCGCGAAACAGTGGCAATGGACACCTTGGCCAGGCGAGCCACATCGCTGATCGTCGGGACGGGAAGGAAATCGGTGCTCACAGCGGTTTGCACTGTAACCCTTTACAACGCGCAGGGGCCAGCTCGATCTGGGGCCTAGCTAGGGAAAGTCTGGGGAAACAAGCGCCCCAGAGTGCTTGACAGCCGGGCCCGACCTTCCGAAACTGAAAACATTTACAAGATGAATTCTCCCGCGCGCTCCGCCCCCCACCGCACGCTGGCGGCCCAATTGGCCACGGCGGTGCTGACGCTGGCCATCGTGCTGGGTCTGTGGCATGTGCTGACGGCGGTCACCGGCTTCATTTCGCCGGCGCGCTTTGCCACGCCGGCCGAGGTCGGCGTGTCGCTGCGCCAGATCGCCATCGACGGCTACAGCAACGGCCGCCTGCACGAACATGTGCTGCGCAGCGTGCTGCTGGTGACGATGGGCTTCACCGTGGCGTCCACGGTCGGGGTCGCGCTGGGTCTGGCCATGGGCGCCAGCCGCAAGGCCGAGGCGCTGATCAACCCGGTCTTTCTGGTGCTGCGCCCGATCCCGCCGCTGGCCTGGATTCCGCTGGCCATCGTGTGGCTGGGCCTGGGTGATGCGGCCAAGATGATGGTGATCTTCGTCTCCGCCTTCGTGCCCTCGGTGATCAACAGCTACACCGGCGTGCGGCAGATCGACAAGCCCATCTTCGAAGCGGCAGCCATGCTCAACGTCACCGGCATCCGCTACTGGCGCGAGGTGCTGGTGCCGGGCGCGCTGCCCAGTATCTTCACCGGGCTGCGGCTGTCGCTGCAGGCCTCCTGGACCACGCTGGTGGCGGCCGAACTGGTCGGCGCCATCACCGGTCTGGGGCAGATCCTGAACCAAGCCGCCCAGGACATCTACCCCGCCATGATCCTGGTGGGCATGATCAGCGTGGCGCTGTGCGGGTGGCTGATGACGATGGGGCTGGGCTGGATCGAGAAGCGGGCCATGCCCTGGAAGGTCTTCGCATGATCGCCGCCCCCCTGCCCGCCGCGCAGTTCTGGCGCCTCACCCTCTTGGGGGCCGTGGGCTTTCTGGCCATCTGGTCACTGGCCGCGGTGTCGGGCCTGACCTCGCGCACCTTCTTGCCGGCGCCTTGGGATGTGGTCGCGCGTTTGAGTCAACTGCTGGTGCAGCCGTTCGCCGGCTTTGTGCTGCACGAGCACCTGCTGTCCAGCCTCAAACGCTTTGGCATGGGCTTTGCCCTGGCGGTGGCCGTGGGGGTGCCGCTGGGCCTGCTGATGGCATGGTTCCGGTGGCTGGACCGCATCGTCACGCCGGCCTTCGAAGCGGTGCGCTTTGTGGCGCCTATCGCCTGGGTGCCGTTTGCGGCGCTGTGGTTTGGCACAGGCATCGGCGGGCCCGTGCTGATCATCTTCATGGGGGCCTTCCCGCCCGCCTTGATCAACACCTACCGCGGGGCCCAGCAGGTCGACCGTAAATACATCGAAGCGGCTCGCATGCTCGGGGCCAACTCCTGGCGCGTGATGACGCAGGTGCTGCTGCCGGCGTCCGTGCCCTCCATCGTGGCGGGCCTGCGGATCTCGGCGGGCCTGGGCTGGCAATCGCTGGTGGGCGCGGAGTTGATCGTCGCCTCCAGCGGCGTCGGCTACATGATGGTCAAGGGCCAGGCGTCCGTGTCCACCGCCACCGTCATGTGCGGCATGCTGGCCATCGGCGCGGTGGGCCTGGTGATCGATGTCGTGCTGCGCCGGGCGCATGCGGCCATCGAGAAAAAACGCGGACTCTAAGAGGATCACAGTGGCCAATATTCAGTTCCAGGGCGTGCAACGCGTCTTCAAGCAAAACGACAAAGAGTTTGTCGCGCTCAAGGACATCGACCTGGTCGTACAAGACCGCGAGTTCGTGGCCATCGTGGGCCCCTCGGGCTGCGGCAAGACCACCTGCATGCGCATGGCCGCCGGGCTCGAGCACCCCACCGGGGGCGAAGTGCGGGTCGACAACGAGATCGTCACCGGCCCCGGCCCGGACCGCGCGGTGGTGTTTCAGGCCTTCGCGCTGTTTCCCTGGAAGACGGTGTGGGACAACATCGAGTTCGGACTCCAATCGCTGGACGTCGACCCGCAAGAGGCCAAGCGCCGCATCGAGCAGTACATCGAGCTCATGGGCTTGCAAGGCTACGAACAGGCCTACCCCCACCAGCTCTCGGGCGGCATGCAGCAGCGGGTCGCCATTGCGCGCGCCTATGTGCTGGACCCCAAGGTGTTGCTGATGGACGAGCCCTTTGGCGCGCTCGATGCGCAGACCCGCGTGGTCATGCAAGAAGAACTGGTGCGCCTGGCGCGCAAGAACCCGCGCACGGTGTTGTTCATCACACACGCCGTCGAGGAAGCGGTCTATCTGGCCGACCGCATCGTCGTCATGACGCGTCGGCCGGGCACGATCCGCGAAATCATCGACGTCAAGTCGATCCGAGAAGCAGAAGGCTGGGATGCGCACAAACGCATCGAGGACGTGATGGACCTGCCCAGTTTCGTCCACCTTCGCACCCATGTCTGGAAGCTGCTGCGCGAGCAGCAGGGCGACGACACCCATTGATAACCACCCGAAAGAGGAGACTGACCATGCGTACCGTGTTGAAAGCCAGCCTGCTGAGCCTGGCCCTGAGCCTGGGAGGCGTCGGCCACGCCCAGCAACAACAACTCGCCGAAATCAAGGTGAGCTACCAGCCCGCCCTGTACTGGGCCCTGCCCTTCTACATCGCCACCGAAAGAGGCTGGTGGGCCGAGCTGGGTCTCAAGCCCACGTTCTCGACCTTCCCGGCGGGTGTGCCGCAGATCGCAGCGTCCGCTTCCAAGTCCTGGGACGTGGGTGGCACCGGCGGCGTGCCGGCCGTGCTGGGCCATGTGCGCTTTGGCCTGAAGACCATCGGCGTGAGCAACGACGAGTCCGCTGGCAACGCGCTGGTGGCCTCGCGCGCCACGGCCGAGAAATTCGCCAAGAACCCGGCCTCGATCAAGGGCCAGACCATCGTGCTGACCTCCAACTCCACCGGTGACTACGCGGTGCAGTCGTGCCTGAAGCGCTATGGCCTGACCAAGGCCGATGTGACCATCAAGAACATGGGCCAGGCCGAGATCATCTCCGCCATGTCCTCGGGCAACGCCGACCTGGGCGGCCTGTGGGCACCCAACATCTACACGGTCGAAGAAAAGGCCGGTGGCAAGGTGCTGTGCTCGGGTAAAGAGGGCGGCGCCTTCGTGCCCGGCGCGCTGATCGTGCGCGGCGAATACGCCGAGCAAAACCCCGAGAACGTGGCCAAGTTCCTGGCCATTTACCTGCGTGGCTGGTCCTGGGCTAACGCCAACCGCAACGAAGCCATCGCGATGATGAAGAAGTTCTACGAGCAAGGCGGCGTCTCCATCAGCGAAGCCTCCATGCGCAAGGAGTTTGACACCCGTCCGACTTTCAACCTGGCCCAGCAGATCCAGAACATGGACCGTGCACGCGGCGCCTCGACCACCGACGGCTGGTTCAGCAACATCGGCGAGTTCATGCGGACCACCGGCGCGATCCCGGCCGTGCCGCCCTCGGCCGACTACATCACCGACACCTTCATGAAGCGCGTGGCGGCAGATCCCAGACTGCGTGATTTCGCCAACAGGACGAACTGACCCGCGTACTCCGTGTCATCCCCAAGGGCGGCCTACGGGTCGCCCTTTTCTGGGTGATACTGAAAACAATTTCACACACCCACTCTGAGCGACCCCTATGACGACGACCTACCTGAAAAAAGCCAGCAAGACGCCCGAGACCGAGACCGCCACGGCGCAAAAGGTCGTCACCACCATGCTGGCCGAGATCGACCAACGCGGCGAAGCGGCCGTGCGCGCCTACGCCAAGGAGCTCGATGGCTGGAGCGGCGAGATCGTGATGACCCGCGCCGAGATCGACCGCCAGACGGCCGACGTGCCCGC
>CANHSE010000164.1 GCA_947463025.1 Comamonadaceae bacterium | reverse complement strand
GTAGGGCAGCATCAGACCCACACGCACTTTGTTGCTCTGGGCTCGTGCGATGGAGGGCAGCAGCAAGCTGGTCGAGGCCGCGCCGACAAGGGCGGCACCGCGGGTGAGGACGAGGCGGCGTGAGGTCATGATGTTCTCTCCGGTTGATGTGCTTGAGGGTGGGGTGCGCTTACGCGCGGGAGTCTTGTGCGTACAGGTCGTGGCGATGCGGCAGTACCTCGCCAAGGTTCCACAGCGCCCAGTGCAGCTCCATGTCGGCGCTGCGCAAGATGGCTTCGATCTGCGGCTCCAAGGGTTGCGCGATCAAGGGCGCGATCAGGGCACGCGCCTCGCGAATGCGGCGGGTTTGTTCGTCGATGTCCATGGTCGATTCCTTCAGCGGTCCAGAGCGCGGCGCAGTTCCTTGGGCCGCTGGTCGATGATGCGCTTGGTCTTGAGCTCGAAGCGGGGCAGGGTGTTCGGCGCCACTGGCGTACAACGCAGACGCACGTGCAAGGCCTTGTGGATGCGGTCGCTGGCGTCGCTGGCCACAGCGTCCCAGTGGGCTGCATCGAGGGTGGGCTCGGGCTCGAAGCGCACCGTCATGACGTCGTTGCCGTCTTCGTGGGTCAGCACCAGTTCGTAGTGCATGCTGACCCCTTGGATCTGGTTGAGGATATTCTCAACGGCGGTCTGGTAGACGTTGGTGCCGCGCACGGTGACCATGAAGTCGGTGCGTCCGAGCACCGCACCGTCGAATTTCACCCAGGTGCGCCCGCAGCCGCAGCCGCTTTCGCGACGGCGCACCAGATCGTGGGTGCGGTAGTTCAAGAGCGGCTGCGCCGTGTTGGCGTAGCTGGTGACGACGTTTTCGCCGATCTCGCCTTCGGCCGACTCGCCGCCGGTGACCGGGTCCATGGACCAGGTGTAGCAGTTCATCTCGTTGACATGCACGCCGTCTCCCAAGGGGCAGCCTGGCGCCATCGCGTCAACCTCGGCGATGCCCAGAAGCTCGCCCGCCTTGGCGCCCCAGGCCGTCTCGATCTGCTCGCGCATGCCGGGCAGCGCCGTCGGGCCCGGCTCGCCTGCGTGATAGGTGTAGCGGATCGAGCTTTGCGACAGGTCAACGCCCATCTCCTTGGCCACTTGCGCCATGCGCAGGGCGAAGGTGGGGGTGGAGATCAGCACCGTGGGCTTCATGCGTTGGATCGCTTGAATATGCCCTTTGGTGTCCAGGCCGCCGCCCGAGATGATGCGACAACCCAGACGCCGCGCGCCCCAGTAGGCGCTCCAGAAGCCGGCGAAGTTGCCCCAGCCGAAGGCGAAGTAGAAGGTGTCCGTGGGGCGGATGCCCAGGCCCCAGAAGCCATAGACCCAGGACTCGCCATAGCGGACGGTGTCCACCATCGAATACGGAATGGCCAGCGGTACGCCAGTGGTGCCGGAGGTCTCGCAGTGGTGGGCCACCAGATCCGGGGGCAGGGCGAGGGTGTCGCCGTAGGGCGGGCGCTCTTGCTGCAGGCCGATGAACTCGCTCTTGTCGGTGACCGGGATCAGACGCTTGTAGTCGGCCAGCGAGCGGATGTCCGAGGGCTTGACGCCGGCCGCATCGAGCTTGCGCCGATAGAAGGCGGTGTTCTCGTAGGCATAGGTCACCAGGCGCTGGATGCGTGCGAGGTGCAGGGCATCCAGCTGGGCGCGGGGTATCGTTTCCAGCCGTTGGTTCCAGAAGGGACGGCCCATCGACTCTTTCGACAAGGCGCCAGCGGGGGCCTCCACGTTCATCGAACTACTCCTCATGCGGGTGCGGGTTTGCCAGTTTGACTACATACCGACTGGATAGTATGTTGTGTGTTTCACGCCTAGCGCTGGGGTAAACCCTTGACCACTCACACGCCACGCAAGCGAGCGACAAGCGCTCGGCCACGTCGAACCGAAACGACCAAGGCCGCCCAACGCGCGGCCAGCATGGACCTGTTGCTACAGGCGGCCTTGCGGCTGTTCGTCTCGCAAGGCTATCGCTCTTCGAACCTCGAACAGATCTCCGGCGCCGCGCAGCTCACGAAGGGGGCCGTGTACTTTTACTTCGGCAGCAAAGAGGCGGTGCTGCTGGAGCTGCTGCGACGCGTGCAGGACGTGGTGGTGGACCGCGCGATTGCGGCAGTCAAACAGGTCTCGGGTGGCGCCACCGACAAGCTGGTGGCCTATGTGCATCACCAGGCGAGCTTAGGCATCACGCACCGCGACGAGGTGCTGCTCTTGATCCTGATGTCGCTGGAGTTCAAGGAGCGGGAAGGCGAGGTCCAGGCCTTCATCCGCGAGCTGTATGCCCGCCAGCGCAGTTTCATCGACGGCCTGATTGCCGCCGGCCAGAAAAGCGGGGAGTTTCGCAACGACGTGCCGGTACGCGAGATGTCGGCCATCGTGCAGGCGCTGGACGACGGCACCTTCCTCGAGTGGTTCCGGCGATCGGACCACCTGGGCGGGGCCGACCTGACGCGCGGCCTGCGTACCACGCTGTTGAACGGAATCCTTTCGCCCCCGGCCGCGCCCCAGCGCCCACGGGTGGTCGCCCCAGCGAAAAAGCGCAAGGCGCCGGCCCGCCGGGCTTAGCCGAGCGACCCACAGGGTTATCCCGTAACGGGTGTGCCTGCAAATTAGATACCATCCGGATAGTATTTTTGAAAGAAGCACCATGAACACTGTCGCAGCCGCCCCGACCGTCTACAAGCAAAACGATCCGGACATGCCCGAGGAATTCCGGGAGCTTCTGGTCAAGCTGCTCCTGAACGAGCACCTGGAGAACAACGGCAACACCGAGTACCGCAAGATCCTGGCGAAGATTGCCGATGCCGGCTTGCGCTATGCACCGCATGGCCGCGCGATGGAGATCGAGGCGGAGATCATTCGCCAGGAGGTCGCGCACGGCAAGATCTGCGAGGAAGTCTTGATCGGGTTGGGCGCCAACCCGAACATCACCAAGCCGATCAAGCAGTACGCGTTCCATCTGCCGTTTGACGACTGGATCGATTTGGCCTGGTTCCACGCGCTGATCGACCGCGTCGGTCTGTATGTGGGGGTCGAGTGGGCCGGCAGCCCCTACGAGCCCTTGGCGCGGGTCGCGCCCGATCTGGAGGCCGACGAGGAGTTTCATACCCGCAGCGGCTTTTTGCATCTGCGCGAGATCTGCCAGACCCCCGAGGGCAAGGCCGCCGTGCAGGCGCGTCTGCAAAAGTGGTGGACCGCGGCGCTGGACATGTTCGGTCGCTCCAACTCGGTGACCTCCCCGCTGTACGTGAAGTGGGGCATCAAGCAGCATGACAACGAGCAGCTGCGCCAGAAGTACATCCGCGAGGCCTTGCCCGAGATCCGCAAGCTCGGCCTGACGCCCGCCGACAACGACCTGGGTCGCCGTTTCACCTGATCGCAAGGAGCAGCCCATGGCCATCGATTTCAGCGCCGACCAGGGCGTCGGTTTCATCACCTTCAACCGCCCGCCGGCCAATGCCTACGACGCGCAGATGCTGGGCGAGCTCACGCAGGCCGTGCATCGAGTGGCCGAGGATCCGGCGGTGCGGGTGGCGGTGGTGCGCAGCGCCAATCCGAAGTTCTTTTGCACCGGGGCCGACATCAGCACGCTGCAAAACTCGGACCGCGCCGCGTTTGCCAACTTCCTGACCATCGCGCAGGAGGCGGTGGATGCCATCGGTCGCACGCCCAAGCTGTTCATCGCTGCCATCTCGGGGCATTGCATCGGGGGCGGGCTGGAGATCGCGCTGGGTTGCGACTTTCGCATCGCCTCGGTGGGTAAGTACAAGTTGGGGCTGGCCGAGGTGAACCTGGGTCTGTCGCCCGGCATGGGCGGCACGCAGCGTCTGCCTCGATTGATCCCTCGCAGCAAGGCGCTGCACATGATGGTGACCGGTGAGTCGATCGGGCCTGAGGAGGCGTTGTCTCTGGGTATCCTGGATCGCCTGGTGGAGGCCGAGCGTTTCGAAGACGAGGTGCTGGTCTATGCGCGCAAGCTCGCAGCGGGCCCGACGATGGCCCAGGGCTATATCAAGCTGTCGATGAACCACGGCCTGGAAGTGGGGCTGACGCAGGGCCTGGCGATTGAGCGTGCCCATCAGAGTCAGCTGTTTGCGTCCGACGACGTGGCCGAGGGTCTCAAGGCGTTCCTGGAAAAGCGCGCCCCTCATTTCACCGGAAAGTGAGTCCGACCGTGACCTACGAATTCATCGACCTGCAGGTGCAGGACCAGGTGGCCGTGTTGCGCCTGAATCGCCCGGACACCTTCAATTCCTGGAACCAGCAGATGCGCAGCGAGTTGCGCCATGCGGTGGGTGTCTTGGTCGCCGACGACAACTTGCGGGTGGTCATCATCACCGGCACCGGACGCGCGTTTTCCGCGGGCGAAGACGTGCGGGGCATGAAGGGGCTGGCGGACATCGGTACCCGAGGATTTCGGCGCGTGGTGCGTGACATCCACAATGTGTTTGACGAGATCGAGGCGATGGAGGTGCCGGTGATCGCTGCGATCAACGGCGTGGCCGCGGGCGGCGGGCTGGAGTTGGCCTTGTCTTGCGATTTTCGTTTTGCGGCAAGCACGGCCAAGCTGGGATTGCCTGAGAACAATGTGGGCCTGATTCCGGGCTCAGGCGGTTGCTCTCGGCTGGTGCGCACGGTCGGTCTGTCGACGGCCAAGCGCCTGGTGATGACCGGCGAGATGATTCCTGCCGATCGGGCCCTGGACTATCGCCTGATCGACGAGATCCATCCCCCCGAGCAACTGCTGGAAGCGGCGATGGCATTTGCCAAGCAGTTGGCGGCACGCGCGCCGCAGGCCCTGGGGATCGCGAAATTGGTGTTGAACAACTGCGCCAAGGTCGACCCCGATACCGCGCGCAATTTCGAGCGTCTGGGCCAGAGCATTTTGAAAAAGACCGAGGACCATCTGGAGGGCGCGCGCGCCTTCATCGAAAAGCGCCCCGCGCAGTTCACCGGACGCTAAGGCCTGCATGAGCGCTGAGACCGATTCCAATTGGCAAGCGGCCTTGCCCGCCTCGCAAGTGGTCGATCTGGGCTTGCACGCCGTCACGATCGGCGATCACAAGCTGGTGCTGCTACGCGCGGACGGGCAGGTGCTGGCCTATCGCGACGCCTGCCCGCACGAAGGATTTCCCCTGAGCGTGCATGGCGAGCACCAGGACTTCGTGATCATGTGCCGCAAACACCTGTGGGAGTTCGATGCGGCCACCGGCGAACATATCAGCCGGATTCCGAGGCCGCAGTGCAACCTGCAGCGCTATCCGGTGCGGCAGGTGGACGGGATGATCGAGGTGGACGTGGGCACAGCGCCCCCGCCCACGCTCGTTCCCGTCAGCAGCATCAGGCCCGTTTAGAAGCGAAAGCCTGCCGCCACGCGGGTCTGGTCGTTGTTGGCGAAGTTGACCTTGCGGTCGCGCGTGACCTTGGCAAACACATTGCGGTAGTCGTAGCCGAACGACATCATGTTGCCGCTGACGGATTCGGATTGGGCATCCGGGCGTCCCTGCTTGCGGGCGACATCGACCGTCACACGCTGGCCGTTGCCGATGTCCTTGCGCCAGACCACGTGTCCGACGGTCTGGCCCGTGTCCAGACGGTCATCGCGCACGACAAAGGCCGACAGCAGGGCCTTGTCCGGAAGGCGCATGCCCAG
>CANHSE010000163.1 GCA_947463025.1 Comamonadaceae bacterium | reverse complement strand
GGACTCGTGGCCGATACCGATGCTGTGATGCAGTCGGTGAAAGCGCGGGCTGACCCACAGCCGCTCACCCCAATGGCCGAAACTCAGACGCACATTGGCATGCTGCAGGCTCTGACTGAGTTGAGTGATGGCGACGATGGCCACGAACTGCCCTGGCGCCACACCGATCGCCATCGCCAGCAGCACCATCAAGCTGTCGTGAATCACGTCATCGAGCAGGTGGTTGCGGTTGTCGCTCCACATCGTCATTTGCCGCTGCGAATGGTGCAGGGCATGCAGCTGCCACCAGGCCTGCAGGCCATGCTGACCCCGATGGATCCAGTAGTCGGCGAAGTCGAAGACCAGCAGATAGAGGATCAGACTCACCCACGCGATGTCGGTCACGCCGGGCCACACCTGATCGAGGTGGAAGGTGCCGATGCCGTTCACGCTCAGGGCCCCGAACGCGGCATCGAACAGGGGCTGCGTGAGAAAGAACAAGGCCACCCGAAACAGGCCCAGGCGGTGGATCAGGGTGTAGAGGATGTCGGTGCGCACCGCGGCGCGATCGGTGACGGGCTCGGCCGGACGCCAGCGTTGCAAGGGCCCGATCACCGCCACCAACACCACCACCTGCGCCAGGCCCACCAGCAGCCAGCCGGTGGCGGCAAAGCCGTCTTCCAGCAAATTGCCCAGCCCCATCGCGAACATCGCTGGACTGACCCAGGCCTCAAACAGCCCTTGCTGCGCCAGGGCGAAGGTCGATTCGATCCAGTCCATCATCGTGTTCGATTCCAGCGTTTACGCGCGGTGTTCAGCGTGGCGTCTTAGCCGCGATTGCGTCGCGGTACTGCGGGTGATCGCGCAAGGTGCGAAAGCAAAAGCCCTGTGACTTCAGGCCCGTGATCAGCGGCTCGAGCACCGCCGGCGCCCACGGGTCCTTGCGAGACCAGATGCCCAGATGCGCCACGAGGATATCGCCAGCGCGCACCTCTCGCAGCGCCTTCTTCAATAGCAATTCGTTGGGATGGGTTTCACTGGACAACTCGTCACCCAAAAAGCCTGCGGGCGACCAGCCCACGTGGGCATAGCCGCAGGCCCGCGTAGCCGCCAAGAAAGCGGGCGAGGTCTTGCCACCCGGCGCACGAAACAGGGGCAAGGTCTTGCTGCCGGTGATCTGCTCGAGCCGGCTGGCCGCCTTGCCAATCTCAGTGCAGTACTGGGCGGCGGTCCAGGTTTCGGTGACGCCAGCACGCGGGCCGGCGGACGCGCGCACCCGAAAACGCGGCGGCTCGCCGGGCACGTCGGCGCGCCAATACACATGGTCGAAGGTGTGCGAGGCAAAGGCGTGGCCCTCGGCGGCACGGGCCTTCCACCACGGCGCCCAGTGCTCGCCCAGGCTGCCATCGCCCGCCTGGGTGGCCTCGTTGGCCGCAAAGAAGGTGACCTTCACCTGGTGGCGCGCCAGCACGTCGGCAATCAGCGGCGCCACCGCCATGTGGCCCGTGTCGAAGGTGAGGTAGATCGGCTTGCGGCAGTCGTCCGGGGCTTGGGCCGAGACCGGGAGCGCCGACCCGAACACGGCGCACAGCGCCGCGATCCGCAAGGCGCCCCGCAGCCCGCCCCGGACGGCACTGGCCGTCTGGCGGTCAGCGGCGCGCGTGATCAAGCGTCCAGATGCCATGGGGCGACTTGCCCACCGGGACCTGGCGCACGATCTTTTGGGTCTCGGTGTCAATCACGGTCATCTTGCGGGCCCAGCGAGAGCTGACCAGAAGCAGCTTGCCCCCGGACATGAGCTCCATGCAGTCCGGGCCGCCCGGCGCGGGGAAGGTGGCCACACGGGTGAACGACTGCAGGTCGATCTTGCTGATGGTGTTGGCGACCCGGTTGCTCACGTAGACATGGCGGCCGTCGCCGGCACCCCGAAAGGCATGGGCGCCCTGCCCCGTCTGGATCTGGTTGACCTTGCGCGGCTCCTTGCCGCTGACATCCCACACCTCGACGATGTCGGCGCCGGTCAAGCCCACGAGGAGGTGACGGTCGTCGGTGGTGCCGTACACGTCGGCGGGCATGGTGCCCGTCTTGGCGCGCCACCTCAGGACCTGCGTAGGCAGGTCGATGGCCACCAGCTCGTCGCTGTCTTGCATGGTGACGAAGGCGGTGGTGCTCTTGCTGTCGATCCACAGGTGGCTGGGGGTCTTGCCCGTCGGAATGCGCTTGGCCAGTTGAAGATCCTTGCCGTCCCACTTGTAGATATCGACATGGTTCAGGCGGTTGGCCGCGGTGACGAACCACTTCATGTCGGGCGAGAAGCGCAGGTGATAGGGATCAAGGATGCCGCGCACGGTGCGTTGCACCTCGGCGGTCTTGGGGTCGATGAAGGTGAGCGAATCGGCTGCTGCATTGGCCACGATCACCGATTTTTCGTCGGGGGTCAGGTACAGGTGGTGCGGCTCCTTGCCGGTGGGAATGCGGCGCGTTTCCTGCCAGGTGACCGGGTCGATGATGCTGACGTTGGCGTCCAGGGAGTTGAGAACGAAGATCGGGGCCGAAGCGGCTGAAGGAGCCGAAGAGGCCGCGGAAGCGGCCGGTTTGGCGGGCTGGGCCGTAGCGGCGAAGGCCAGAGTGGCGGACACGAGGCCCAAGGCCCACTTGCGCAAGAGACGGTTCACGAACAGGGCTTTCTAAGGATGTCTGAGTGTAGCCCCTCGCCTGCCGCGGTCCGCGTTCACCCCCCGTAAAAAAGGGTCAGGCGCGCAGGGCTTGCAGGTCGCTCGCATCCAGCCAGCGCCATTGACCCGGCGCCAGATCTGGGGGCAGCGCCAGGCTGCCGATGCGAGAGCGATGCAGGACCTCGACCCGGTTGCCGACGGCGGCCACCATGCGTTTGACCTGGTGGTACTTGCCCTCGGTGAGGGTCAGGCGCAGGGCGCACTCGCCCGTCGCTGCGCAGGCGGCGGCGCGTACGGGCTTGGGGTCGTCATCGAGCACCACGCCGTCCAACAGACGCTGCACCTGCCTGGCATCGACCGGGTGTTTAGTCCCCACCTCGTAGACCTTGGGCACGTGGTGGCGCGGCGACGCCATGCGGTGGATGAAGGCGCCATCGTCCGTGAGCAGCAAGAGGCCCGTGGTGTCCTGGTCCAGGCGGCCCACGGCCTGCACGCCTTGCACCGCGCCCTTGGTGGGCCGCTGACGCAGCGGCGGGGGCAGCAGGGTGTAGATGCTGGGGTAGGTGGAAGGTTTTTGCGAGCACTCGGTGCCCGCAGGTTTGTGCAGCATCACATAGGCCTTGGCCTGGTAGACCCAGGGCACGCCCTGCACGGTGTAGGCCAGACCCTCGGGCTCGAATTCGGCCAGGGCGTCGGTGCAGGAGTGGCCCTGCACGGTGACAAAGCCCTGTTGCACCAGGCCCGAGCACACACGTCGGGTACCGAATCCTTGGGAAAATAGAAGGTCTTGTATCTGCACGGCGTGCGCATCGTACAGGCCCGCCCTGCCCCCGAGAACAACGAGGAGACACCCCATGACCCGACGCCCCTTCCTGCGCCATGCTCTGGCCGCAGCCGCCACCAGCTTGCTGGCCAGCGTGGCCCTCGCCCAGGCCTACCCCGTCAAGCCCATCACCCTGATCGTGCCCAACCCGCCTGGCGGTCTGGTGGATTCGTCCGCGCGCCTGGTGGCCGAGCCCCTGGGCCGCATCCTCAATCAGAGCGTGGTGATCGACAACCGCGGCGGCGGCAGCGGCAACGTGGCCTATGGGCATGTGGCCCGCTCGCCCGCCGACGGCTACACGCTGTTGATCTCCTATTCGGCCTATCACGTGGGCAATCCTTCGCTCACGCCCAAGCTGCCCTGGGCGCAGAAAGACTTTGCCCCCGTGGCCTTGATCACCGTGGCCACGAACGTGATCGCGGCCCACCCCTCGGTGCCGGCCAACACCCTGTCCGAGTTCATCGCCTACCTCAAGAAAAATCCCGGCAAGCTCAGTTACGCCTCGCAGGGCAATGGCTCGCTCTCGCACATTGGCACCGAGATGCTCAAGGGCCAGACCGGCACCAGCATGGTCCACATCCCCTACCGCGGCTCGGGCCCGGCGGTGCAGGACGTGCTCTCGGGTCAGGTGCAGGTGTTCATGACGACGCCGCCCTCGGTCATGCAGCACGTGCAGGCGGGCAAGCTCAAAGGCTATGCGGTCACCGGCAAGACGCGCCATCCCGGTCTGCCCAATGTGCCGACCACCACCGAGGCCGGCCTCAAGGGCTTTGAGCTCGAGGCTTGGGTGGCGGTGTTCGCGCCAGCCGGTACGCCGCCCGACGTGATCCAGAAACTGACCGCAGGTTTAAAGCAGTCGCTGGAGCAGCCCGAGACCAAGACCCGCGCCACGGCAGCGGGCATCGAGCTGCGTTACTTGCCGCCCGACGCGCTGGACGCGATGGTCAAGCAGGAAACCGAGTTCTGGGCCAAGACGATCAAGAGCGCGGGGATCACGGCGGATTGATCGCTTTAGGAGCGGGGTCACCCGCCCCCGTCCATTACCCATTACCCATTACCCATTGCCAGGGGTAGTTCAATGAACTACACTGCGGCGTGCGATTCGAATGGGATGCAGCCAAGAGTGAGACGTGTTTTCGGGAGCGGGGGTTTGACTTCGCCTATGCGGCGTTTGCGTTTGCCGATCCAAGCCGCATCGTCAGACCCGACACCCGATTCATCTATGGCGAAGATCGCTACCAAATGATGGGTATCGTCGATGGACGTCTCTTCGTCCTCGTTTACACAACGCGCAAGGACCTGGTTCGCATCATTTCCGCACGCAAAGCGAATTCTCGTGAGGTGAAGCAGTATGAAAACCGTTCGCATGACGATTGAGGTGCGCAGTCCCAAGGCCAAGCCTGCCGGTCGTATTGACGCGCGTCGCGTCGATGCCACCTCACAAGCCGACATCGCGCGGCACAAGGCTGCGGACAATGCCGACGCCATGCTCGATGCAGCCAAGTTCGCCCGCCGCGTGCGACGGCGGCTGGGGTTCAGCCAAGCCGAGTTCGCTCAACGCATTGATGTGTCGCTGGATACCATCCGCAATTGGGAGCAAGGCAAGCGCTGCCCCACCGGCGCGGCCAAGGCGCTCTTGAAGGTGTTGGACAAGGCCCCAGAGGCTGCATTGGCCGCCTTGCACTGAGGCCCTCCATCACGAACTCATAAAGTCCAGCCGATCCTGCAAGGCCTTCGGCCAGGTCTCGCGCTTCATGGCGGATCCGCGCAGGCGGATCTTCACCAGCGAAGGCAGGCTGCACAAGATGTCCAGCTCGGTCAATTCGCCGGAATTGCGCAGGTCCAAGCGGGCCAGACTCTCCCACCCCGCCAAGAAGGCCAAGGAGCCGCTGTAGCTATTGGTCTGCAGATCCTGGATCTGCGCGCAGCCAACCAAATCCTTCGCATGTTGTGCGGTCAGCCCCGATCCGATACGCAGGGTCTTGAGCTGGGGCAGCTGGTGCAAGACTTGGATGCTGGGCAGGCCCTTGGCGTCTCTTTCGTTGTAATAAAGATCCAAGGACTCGATCGGGCTGCCTTCCAAACCGTCCAAAGACTCGCAATCGGTGATCTGGAACTTGATCTCCGACGCATGACCGACGCCCCGCAGCGTCTTCATCCGACTCCAGCTATCAAATGACGTGAGGCGAGGTGCCTGTATCTGGGACAGATCGTGTTCGCCCCCGCT
>CANHSE010000162.1 GCA_947463025.1 Comamonadaceae bacterium | reverse complement strand
GCGGAAAAGGTCCGCTTGCCAGTGGACAGCTGGTTCATCGCCACATTCATGGAGCGCTCGTTGGTCTCGAGCGCAGCCTGGGCGAACATGGATTTCACGTTGGTATTAATCACAGACATGGTGCAACTCCTTTAAGGCAGATCACAAATGGATGGCAGGTGTGTCGAGACGATTGACCTGCCTTAACAATGACAGCTCACCTTTGGCTCGCTGTTACGTAATGAATCGGGTGTTTGGCTTGGACCTTTAGTCTTTGCGGCAAAAAAACGGCAATTTTTTTCCGCTAGCGGCAAGGTGATGCCACATCACAGTGTCTGGTTGAAGAGAACGCCCTTCATGTCTTCGATACTGTGCGCCATGCGGACGACCTCTTCGGTCGGAATCTGGCGGACCACTTCACCTGTCTGCAGGTTCTTGACGGTGATGATGGTGCGGTCGATCCGCTCGTCCATGCTGAAGCTCAGGTCGCGGCCTTTGCTTTGCATTTGCTCGTTGAGCCGGGTCACCGCTTCCTGCAGGTTCTTGCGCATCTCTTCTGCGCGAAAGCCCAGATCGACGCGCTGCGGCTGGTGCAGTTGGACTCGCTCAATCTTGGGGGCGGGCGCTGCTTCCGCTTTGACCACAGCCTGCGCAGCCGACGCAGCCTGCGCAGCCGACGCAGCGGGAGCGGCGGACGCAACGGCAGCTTGCGGCGTTACGGCCGCGCGTGAGGTGACTTGTATGCTCATGCGGATTCTCCTTGGCGGGCAGGGCCCGCAACGTCGGCACACCCAGGCCGGTCGGCTTTGGGGGCGCTCTGGGGAGAATCGGTGCGGCAGCGGCAAACTTTAGCCGCTGGCAAAAAAAGGCCGTAGTAACTACTTAGTTTCTATAGGCGTTGGCCAGGCCTTCAAAGGTGCCCTTGAGACTTTCGCGCAGGCTGTTGCTATTGCCCACCACGGTTTCCATCGCGGCGAACTGCTGGGTGTAGCGCTCCAACAGTTTCTGCATCTGGTCTTCCAGCTTTTCCAGGTCGGCCTTGTAGCGCTTGACCTGACTTTGAGCGCTGTTGGTCTGCTGGGTGACCACGCCGGCGGTGCGCATCATGGCGTCGAGTTTTTTCACGGCGTCGCCTGCGACACCCCCCGCCGCAGGGCTGTAGATGCTCTGGCCGCTCACGTTGGCCGTGAACATTTGCGCCACTTCCGCAAAATTGTCCTGCAGCCGGGCGGTCAGTCGGGTTTTGTCCAGCTGAAGTACGCCATCGCGGTCGAAGCCCAGACCGACGTCGCGGGCCGCCTTGACGGTCGTACCCGGCGAGCTCGATTCGGTGATCAGCATGCTGCGCACCTGGCTGCGGACGGTACGCAAAAAGCCGTCGTTGGCCAGGGCGCCTCCGAATTCCTCGACCTTGCTGTCGCGGTCGCCCAGGATCTTCAGGTCCTCTTCAAAGGCGTTGTAGGCCTTGACTAGCGCCTCCACTTTGGCAGTGATGACGCTGGTGTCGCGCGCGAGGTCAATCCGCGCGGGTGTGTAGGTGGTGGTGGTGACGCCACCCACAGTGCTGGTGCTGCTGGTGGTGGGGGCATACAGGTTGAAAGTGAGACCGTCCACCACATCGCTAATGGTGTTGGTGCTGCGAGTGACCGAGACGCCGTTGACGTCCATCTGCGCGTCCTGTGCGGACTGCAGCCAGTTGCTGCTGGTGTTATCCGCGGGCAGGCCCAGGTTCACGGCGCTGGTACTGCCGAGAGTGAAGGTTTGCGCCGTCCCCTGCGCGCCGGTGATGACGATCTTCCAGGGCGTGGCGCCGCTGGTCTGGATCAGTTGGGCGCTCAGCCCTTTGCCGGCGGCATTGATGGCACTGACCACGCCCGCGGGCGTATCGGTGGTCACGCTGATGGTCTCGGCGGTGCCGCCATTGACCGTAAGCGACAAATTGAAAGCTGAGCCCCCGTTCAAGGGGGTGCTGCTCAGGGCAAAGCCGTCGCTGGTGATGCGCTGACCCTGGGCCACAGCCCTCACGTTCACTTGGTAGTTACCCGCCGCGGCGCTGGCACTGGCCACGACGCCGAGGGCGCTGGGCTGGGAGTTGGCCGCTTGCAGGGAGGTGAAGTCGCTCAGGTCGTTCAGAGCCGCATAAGCGGTCTTGAGCGCATTGAGGTTGAATTTAATGACGCCATAGCCGGAGATACGCGCTTCGCTGCGGGTGATCTTCTCGTCAATGATGGACTTGGCGGGTGCCCGCGTCGCTTCGACCAGGTTCTTGGCCAGGGCCTGGGTGTCGACGCCAGAGCCGGCGCCAAGGGCATTGACTAAGTTGGTAGTGGCCATGGGCGTAGAAGAAAAGTCAGCGCACGCAAGAGATCAACAGATCGGTATCGACATCCACTGTCAAAACTTAACGCAAGTAATCAAACAAATTGAGCTGCGCCACCTTGGAGAAGCTGCTCATGGCGGCTTCGAGTGACAGCAGTTGCTTGTTCATGCGGGTCATGGCTTCGGTGTAGTCCAGGTCTTCGACTTCCGAGAGCGTGGTTTTCAGGCGCAGGATGGTCTGGTCCAGCAGGTCCAGCTGCGACTGCACGTTGTTCTGGTCGGCGCCGGTCTCGGCCAGGGCCAAGGAGACGCTCTGCTGCAGGGTGTCCATCTCGGCGATGCCGCGCTGCAGGTCGGGCTGCGAGCCCGATTCGACTGCCGCGATCAGATCGTCCATCGCATCGAAGAAGCCCACGCCCTGCGGGCCGTCGGGCGTTTCGCGCACCACGCGGGCGAACACGTCGGTGCCCGAGCGGTTGTATTGCTGCAGGCGCTGATCGCCCGAGGTGATACGCACCGGGGTCTGGTCGCCCGTGTAGACCACGCGACCGTCCACCTCGGTAAAGGCCGGGGCGCGGGCGCGCGTGCCGGAGAACAAGGACTGGCCCTGATCGTCCTGGGCATTGACCACACCCAGCATCTGCTCGCGCAAGGATTTGAGTTCGACCGAAATGACCGCCCGGTCCGCCGGACCGATGGTGCCGTTGGCCGCCTGGATGCTCAGCTCTTTCATGCGCATCAGGATGTCGCTGCTGCCACGCAAGGCGGATTCCTCGGCCTGGTAGCGGCGCTGCACGGTCTTGAGGTTGCCCGAAAGGGTTTCCTGCCGGTCCAGCGCGGTGCGCAGGCGCTCGATCACCATGGCCTGTTGCGGGTTGTCGCTGGGGGCGGCCAACTGCTTGCCGGTGGCCAGCTGGGCCTGGGTGGTCGCCGCCCGGTTCTGGGCGCCCGTCACCTGTTGCGCGGCCCGGTCAAAGAAGTAGGAGGTGGAGACTTTCATGGGGATGCTCCGTCTCAGCGGATGTTGAGCAGCGCTTCAAACAAGGTGGTGGCTGTTTGCATCACGCGCGCATTGGCCTGGTAGGCCTGTTGGTAGCGGATCAGGTTGGCAGCTTCTTCGTCCAGGCTCACACCCCCGACGGCGTCGCGCGCCTCGACCGCTTGCGTATGCACCACGGTCAAGGCCTCTTGGGCGACAGCGGCCTGCTGGGCCATCTTGCCGACGCCGCTGGTTTGTTCCATGTAGGCGTCGGTCAGGGTGTAGCCATTGGGCAGGGTCTTGAACTCCAGCTCGGCCATCAGCACGATGTTGCGGTTGTCGCCGGTGCCGTCCTGGTTGCCGTTGAGATCAAAGCGGTCGCCGGCCAGGGGCGTGGCGTTGAACGAGAGCAACAGGCCCTGGTAGCGGATGCTGCCCTGGGCCGGGTCGTAGGTGCGCTCGGCCAGCACGGTGCCGGTGGCGATGTCGGTGAGCGTGTAGCGGTTGTCTGCCGCAAAGGTGATGCGCAAGGGCTGGGCCCGCAGAGCCTGGACCGCATCAAAGGGCAGGGGCGGCACGCGCGCAGACAACTCCACTTCGCCGTCGCCGGTGGCAAACAGGACCAGGTCTTCCGGCGTGGTGCCGTCAAAGTACAGGTGGGTCTTGAACCCGAGCTGGGCCAGATCCGCCGGCGTGCCGGTGGGGCCGAAGGTGAGGTCGACGTTGCGCGTGGTGTCGTTGGCGGTCAGCACCAGGCTGGCTTCGTCGCCCTGAAAGGCCACCGAGGCGGTGACACCGGTCTGCGCCGATTGGGTGTTGAGCCAGTCGGCGATGTCTTGGGGATCGCGGCTGCCGCTGTAGGCGGTGAGGGCCACGCCGTTGAGCGACAAGGCGCCCGCCGCAATCGGCCGGGCCGCCGGGCCGTCGGCGTTGAAGTTGTACTGGCTCTGGATCTGAGCGGGCACGGCCACCTCGCCCAGCAGGCGGTGCGGGTTTTCGCCGTGGATGTCGTAGGAGGGCGCAGTCAGCGGGCGGGCGCGCACCCCGATGTGGTAATCCCCGCCGAGGTAGGCGTCTTCGGGTTTCGCATTGAGGTAGTCGGCGCTGTAGGTGGCGCCCTTGACCAGGCTACCCGAGCCGAGCAGCAAGTCTTGCTGCTCGGTGGACAGGGGCGAGCCGAGCAGGTGACGGCCGTCCCGCGTGAGCAGCTGGGGCCATTGGCCGTCGGCGGTGTCCAGGGTGAGCACCGTGTTCTGGCTGCCCGCAGGCAGCGTGGCCAGCGAGCGAAAGCCGGTGACGTTGAAGCTCAAGGCGTCGCCGGGCGCCCGGTTGGGGAACGGGGTGCTGGGGGCGTAGAGCGACTCCAGCGTGGGCGGCTGCGCAAAGGTTTGAGGCTCGAGGCTCCATTGGGCCTGGGCGTTACCCACATTGAGGTCGCCGGCCACGATGCGGAAAGGGCCCGCCGCCGCGACCCGCTGCGGGTCTTCGAGCAGCGCGCTGATGCCGCGCGCGGCCGACACCCCCGCCGGCTGCAGGCCGAACAGGGCCTGGCCCGGGCGGCCCAGGGCATCAATGCCTGTGGCGTGAACCGCGTTGGCTTCGGTGATGAGGGCTTGCGCCAGTTCGTCCAGCTTGTTCTGGGCCGGGCGCAAGACCTGGTCGCGCACCAGCATCAGCCCGCCCAGCTCTCCGCCCGAGACGCCCGTGATCACACGGGCACTGGGGCTGTTGAGGTTCAGGCTCAGCGAGGCACGGCCCGCGTTGTCGACCGTGTAGCCCAGGCGCGAGACGGCGTCACCGTCGACCACGACAGCGCCGACCTTGTCACCGGTCTTGTTGTCCAGGGAGTCGTTCAGGCTGACCTTGACCTGGCCGTTGGCCGCAAATTCGGTTTTGATGCGCACCAGGGCCGACAGCTCACGCAGCAAGCGGTCGCGTTGGTCGAGCAGCTCGGGCGCTTGGCGATCCAGCGAGCCGTTCCTGAACAGCTGCTTGTTCACCAGGGCGATCTGCTCGGCGTAGGTGTTGATCGTGTCGGTGGCGGCCGCCAGACCCTGGCGGGTTTCGGTGTCGATCAGGTCCAGCTGCGTGGTCAGCTGGCGAAAGCCTGAGGCGGCGCCGTCGGCCTGACGCAGGAAGCTGCTGCGCGCAATGACCGAGGCGGGCTCGACCGCCAGGTCGCGCGCGGAAGCGAAGAAGGCGGTGAGCGAGCCCGACAGGCCGACATTCTTGTCGCCCATCAGGTCCATGATTCGGTTGGCGTACTCGACCAGCGGGCCCTGGGCTTCCAGGTTGCTGTGGCTGCTGCGCAGGTTGCCTTCGATGAAGGCGTCGTACTGACGGCGCACGGCTTCCAGGCGCACACCGGTGCCGATGAAGCTGTTGCCCATCTGCCGCGGCTGGTTGGAGGCCAGGCCGACTTCTTGTCGGGTGTAGCCATCGGTGCCGACGTTGGCGATGTTGTTCGAGACCGTCGACAGCGCCCGCTGGTAGGCGGAGACGCCGGTGCTTCCCAGAGAGAGGAGGTCGCTCACGGCTTAGCTCCTACGCGGC
>CANHSE010000161.1 GCA_947463025.1 Comamonadaceae bacterium | reverse complement strand
GCCCGAGACGGCCTCGGCCGCTGCGTTGTCCAGATAGGCGCGGAAGGTGGAGACCTCGATCACCTCGTGCTCGCGCCCACGCCCGTACACCACGTGCACGATGCGAAAGCGCCGACCAATGATGAAAGCGCGGCGAAACAGGCTCTTGACCTGTTCAGGCGTGGCGTCGGTGGCCACATCAAAGTCCTTGGGGCGCAGACCCAGCAGCAGATCGCGCACCGCACCGCCGACGATATAGGACTCATAGCCCGCATCTTGCAGGGTACGCACCACGTTGATCGCGCGCTCGTCGACCAGCGACAGGTCGATGCCGTGCTCGCTATGGGGCACCTCACGCCGCTTGCCGAAGCGGTTCTTGCCCGCGGAGCCGGTGCCAAGCAGCCGGTCGATGAATTTCTTGATCATGGGGAATTGCCAAACAGGTCGAGTATGCGCCAGCCCCGCTCGGCGGCGACCTGGCGCAGCCGGGAGTCGGGATTGGTGGCCACCGGGTGGCGTACCTGTTCCAGCAGGGGCAGGTCGTTCATGGAATCGGAATAGAAGGTGGCGTCGACATCGGCCCAGTCCAGGCCCCGCTGCGCCAGCCACTGGGCCATGCGTGTGACCTTGCCGGCGCGCATGGACGGCACGCCCTCGATCTCGCCGGTGATCCATCCACTGGCATCGCGCTGCAGGTTCACAGCGATCAGTTCCTGCACCCCAAAGCGCTCGGCAATCGGCCGGGTCACGAATTCGTTGGTGGCGGTGACGATCACGACCTGGTCGCCGGCGTCGCGGTGGCGTGCCACCAGATCCAGCGCCTGAGGCTGGATCGCGGGGGCGATCACGCGTTGCAGGAACTGCTCGCGCGCAGCCAGGGCCTGCTGCTCGCCCCGCAGGCGGATCGCCTCGGTCGCAAAACGCACATAGGCATGCACGTCCAGCGTACCGGCCTGGTAATGGGCAAAAAACTCGTCGTTACGGGATTTGAAGTGACCAGGGTCGCACCAGCCGATCTCCAGGGTGAACTCGCCCCAGGCGTAGTCGGAGTCAATCGGCAGCAGGGTGTGATCGAGGTCGAACAGCGCGAGTTTCACTCGTTCTCCAGCATGGAGCGGATCAAGGGGATGGTGATGGCGCGCTTGGTTTGCAAGGCATACAGGTCCAGATGCTCCAGCAGCTGCATGAGGCTGCCCAGGTCGCGCGAGAAGCGCGAGAGCATGTAATCCATCACCTCATCGCCCAGAAACACCCCGCGTGCATCGGCCGCCTGGCGCAGCACCGCGCGCCGCTCCGGCTCGGACAGCACTTGCAGGTGAAAAACATGGCCCCACCCCAGGCGGGTACGCAGGTCCTCGCGCAGCTTCAGGTCGGCGGGCGGCACGGCACCTGCCGCCAGCACGCCCCGCTGCAGGGTCTGGGCATTGACGAACCAGTTGAAGGCCGCATGCTGCTGCACCGCGGTGTACAGGTGGGTGTCGTCCAGCATCACTGCCGCCCACCGCTCGTCGAAGGCTGGCGGCTCGGCCACGGAGGCGTCGAGCCAGCCCACCGAGGCGCCCTGATCCCGCAGGGCCTGCGCCACGGCCTTGAGCAGGTGCGTCTTGCCGCCGCCACTGCCGCCCCACAGGTAGGTCGGCACCGGCGAGCGGGTCGGGCTGCCGCACCACAGCTTCAGGTGAGCCAGCGCCGCGTCGTTCGGGCCTGCGCAAAAGCCTTCCAGCGTCGGGCCGCGGGTCAGGCCGATGTCCAGCGCGATCTGCTTCATGGCCGGCGGGGGCGGCAGCCGGCCCCGGTGAACACGGCCAGCGTGCCAACCAGCGCGGGATCCGGCGCATGAATCAGGAACATCGGAGGGGACGGGCTGCAAAGTAAAATCCCGCAAATTCTATCGGGCCGTCCCTGTCTCGCTGCGCGGCGCCGCCCTCCCTCACCTGCCGAACGCCTGCCCATGACCCAAGCCCCCCTCTCGTACAAGGATGCCGGCGTCGACATCGATGCCGGCGACGCGCTGGTCGAACGCATCAAGCCACTGGCCAAGAAGACGATGCGCGAGGGCGTCCTGGCCGGGATCGGCGGCTTTGGCGCGCTGTTTGAGGTACCCAAACGCTACAAAGAGCCCGTGCTGGTCTCCGGCACCGACGGCGTGGGCACCAAGCTCAAGCTCGCTTTCGAGTGGAACATGCACGACACCGTCGGTATCGACCTGGTGGGCATGAGCGTCAACGACGTGCTGGTGCAAGGCGCTGAACCCCTGTTCTTCCTCGATTACTTTGCCTGCGGCAAGCTGCATATAGACACGGCGGCGGCGGTGGTCGGCGGCATCGCCCGCGGCTGCGAGCTTTCGGGCTGCGCCCTGATCGGGGGCGAGACCGCCGAGATGCCCGGCATGTACCCCGAGGGCGAATATGACCTGGCGGGCTTTTGCGTCGGCGCCGTCGAAAAATCCAAGATCCTCACCGGCCGCGACGTGCGCCCCGGCGACGTGGTGCTGGGCCTGGCCTCGCACGGCGTTCACTCCAACGGCTTCTCCCTGGTGCGTAAGTGCATCGAGCGCGCTGAATCGAGCCTGCCCGCCACCCTGGACGGCAAGCCCTTTCGCGAGGCCGTGATGGCCCCCACGCGCCTGTACGTCAAGCCCGTGCTCGCCACCCTGGCCCAGCACCCGATCAAGGCCCTGGCCCACATCACCGGCGGCGGCTTGCTGGAAAACATCCCCCGCGTGCTGCCCGAGGGCACAGCCGCCCACCTGAAGAAAGGCAGTTGGCCGCAGACCGAGTTGTTTGCCTGGCTGCAAAAAACCGCCGCCATCTCCGACCACGAGATGAACCGCACCTTCAACAACGGCATCGGTATGGTGGTCGTAGTCGCTGCCCCTGACGCGGCGGCCACAGCGGCCACTCTGCGCGCACAGGGTGAAACGGTCTACGAGATCGGCGCCATCGCGGCGCGCGGTGACGGCGCGCCGGTCGAAGTTCGCTAGGCCTTAGCTGCGCGCGCGGCGCAAGTTGGCCAGGTGGTCGGCCACCGCGTCGATGTCCAAAGCGTCCTGCGCATTGCCCAGATAAGTTTCCAGGTCACGCACCGCCATCTCGGTCTGTCCGCGGGCCGCATGGGCCAGGCCCCGATCGCGGTATTCCGACCAGGCTTCGGGCATCAGGGTCACCAGGCGGTCTTGCACCGCAATCAGGCGCGGCCAGTCGGACTGTGCGCGGTGGATTTCCTTCAAGTTACGCAGCATGCGGGCGATGATGTCCCGCGGCGGCGCCGACTGCAGGTACAGGCCCAGTGGCACTTCGAACTCGCCGGTCAGGCCGCTGCGATGTTTGTAGGGTTCGAGTCGCTCCGACAACTCTTCGCGCGAGAGCGACTGCCCGGTGAAGGGGTCGATCACCACCTGCCCCTTGGGCAGGTTCACCTTCACCATGAAGTGCCCCGGAAAGCACACCCCACGGGCATGCAGCCCCAGCCCCTGGGCCAGCTCCAGCCACAACACCGCCAGCGAGATCTGGATGCCGCGCCGGGTACGCAGCACCACGTTCAGGTAGCTGTTGTCCGGGTCGCTGTAGTCGTTGACGTTGCTGCCGAAACTCAGGTCATTAAAGAAGAACTGATTGAGCATGCGCAGGCGCTGCAAGGCCGGCGCGTCGGCGGGCAGGCGGCGCTTCAGGCGCGCCAGCAGCTGGTCGACATCGCCCAGCACCTGTTGCACGTCCAAGTCGGGGTATTCGTCCTGAGCCAGGCTGGCCGCGGCTTCCAGCAGGGGAAAGTGGTCGTCGCTCTGGACCAGGGAGCGGAAATACGCCAGGGGCGTGGGCGCCGAGAAATCGATCTGCATTGGAAGCTTTGTAAGCGCGGCCAGCGGGGCGCGTCAAGGAGGCTACAAGATCAGCGCGCCACAAACTGGCGCAGCTTCACCCCGGACGCCCAGAGGGCGCCAAAGTAAATCAAGGCCCCTGCGGCCAGCACCGCCGCCAACAGCCCCACCCGCTGCAGGGGCTGCGCGCGCAGGTCCACCCAAGACACCGCTCCCGCGCTCCAAGCCAGGAACACGGTCAGAAGCGCGGTCGCCCCCACCACCTGAAGCAGAAAGCGCACCCAGCCCGGCGAGGGCTGCCAGCTGCCTTGCTTGCGCAAGCCAATCAGCAGCCAGGACGCATTGAGCAAGGCGCCCAAGCCGATCGACAGGGCCAGACCGGCGTGCTGCAACAGCGGCACCAGGGCGACGTTCAGCAACTGGGTGACCACCAGCACCACGATGGCGATGCGCACCGGTGTGCGCATGTCTTGGTTGGCGTAGTAGCCCGGGGCCAAGACCTTGATCGCCACCAGCCCGAGCAAGCCCACGCCATAGCCGGCCAGGGCGGTGGAGACCTGCGTCACATCGCGGCCCGTGAAGGCGCCGTAGTGGAACAAGGTGGCGACCAAAGGCGTGGCGAACACCAGCAGGGCGACCGAACTGGGCACCGCCAGCAGCACCACCAGCCGCAGCCCCCAATCGAGCATGGCCGAATAGCGCGCCGTGTCGTTGGCGGCGTGGGCCGAGGCCAGCTGGGGCATCAGCACCACCCCCAGGGCGACGCCCAGCATCGCGGTCGGAAACTCCATCAGGCGGTCGGCATACCCCAGCCAGGTCACGCTGCCCGTGGCCAACCAGGAGGCGATCTGGGTGTTGATCAAGAGGGAAATCTGGGCCACGCCGACCCCCAGCAAGGCCGGCAGCATCAGGGCGCCGATGCGCCGCGTGCCTTCATGGCCCCAGGCGGTGCGGATACGGGTCCAGCCCAGGCCGATGCGGGGCAAATGCCCCAGACGCAGCAGTACCGGCACCTGCACGCCCAGTTGCAAGACGCCTCCGACCATCACGCCGGCGGCCATGGCGTAGATCGGCTCGATCCCCATGGACGCGAACCAGGGCGCCCCCAGCCAGGCCGCCAAGATCATGGCGAGGTTCAGGAGCACCGGCGTGGCGGCAGGGGCAGCGTAGCGCCGCCAGGTGTTCAGGATGCCCGCGGACAGGGCCACCAGCGACATAAAGCCGATGTAGGGGAACATCCAGCGGGTCATGAGCACTGCGGCCTCGAGGGCCTGTGGGTCTTTCTGCAACCCGCTGGCGAGGGCCCACACCAGCACCGGGGCCCCGGCCACGCCGATCACGCAGGTGACCAACAGCGCCCAGGCCAGCACGGTGGCCACGCTGTCGATCAGAACCTGGGTGGCGGCCTCGCCCTCGCGCTCCTTGACGTGGGCCAGGGCCGGCACGAAGGCTTGGCTGAAGGCGCCCTCGGCAAACAGCCGCCGAAACAGATTGGGGATGCGAAACGCCACATTGAAGGCGTCGGTGAGCGCGCTGGCGCCAAAGGTGGACGCCATGAGCAGGTCGCGCACCAGGCCAGTCACCCGCGAGGCCAGGGTCAGCAGCGAGACGGTGGAGGCGGCTTTGAAAAGGCTCACCCGGCGAGTTTAGCCTTGCCCTGCGGGGCTGCCCGGGCCTGCCAGTGCTTTTGGCGTACAATGGAGGGCTTTGCTGGCAACATCCTCAGACACTTAAGGAACACACCATGGCATCCGCCAAACCCAAGAAAAAGAACCCGCGCCTGGCGTCGGGCCGCAAACGCGCCCGCCAGGACGTAAAACTGAACGCCGCCAACACCTCGCTGCGCTCCAAATACCGCACCGCCGTCAAGAACGTCGAGAAGGCCGTTGCTGCCGGCGACAAGACCAAGGCCACCGAACTCTTTGCCAAGGCGCAAAGCGTGCTGGACACCGTGGCCGACAAGCAGATCTTCCACAAGAACAAGGCCGCTCGCGACAAGAGCCGTCTGTCCGCCAAGGTCAAAGCCCTGGCCACCGCCGCCGCCT
>CANHSE010000160.1 GCA_947463025.1 Comamonadaceae bacterium | reverse complement strand
TGCGATCGATGGCGTTCCCCTGAGGGTCAAAACCCGTGTAGCGAATGCGTTGCCAGCGCGGCACCCTCCCACGCAGGCCGGGGACCGACAGGCAGCCTTCCCAACCTTCTTCCTCCTCGTCACCCACCGGCGTGATGACCGGGTTGATCAAAACGGTCCGCGGCACGATCTGGGCATCCGGGTAGCGCGGGTTGGGAGCGCCGGTCCCGAAGATCACGACCTGCAGGTCCACACCGATCTGAGGCGCGGCCAGACCCGCGCCGTTGGCAGCGGCCATCGTGTCGTCCATATCGGCGATCAACTGGTCCAGCGCCTCGGTATTGAACTCGGTGACAGGTTTGGCCACTTGCAGCAAGCGCGAGTCGCCCATTTTGAGCAAGGTACGAACGGTCATGGCTCGAAGTCTAGGGCAGACGCCTGGCTCACTGCAGCAGCTGCGCCCAGACCTTGTCCAGGCGCTTCACGCTCACAGGCTGCGGCGTGCGAAGCTCCTGGGCGAACAGGCTGACGCGCAATTCTTCCAGCAGCCATCGAAATTCGAGCATCCGCGCATCGACCGCGCCCTTGCGCTCGGCCACCAGCCGCCAGTAACGCTGCTCCTGCGGCTTGAGTTCGGCCAGGCGCTGGGCATCCCGCGCCGGGTCGGCCCGCAGCTTGTCCAGGCGCAGGGTCACGGCCTTGAGATAACGCGCGTAATGCTGCAAGGCCAGCCACGGGGTCTCCGCCAAGAAACGCTTGCCCACCAGCCGCTGTAGTTGCTGCGTCGCGTCCTGTGTAGCCTCGGGCGCTTGGCGCGTGTCCTTGATCTTGCGCAGGGCGATGGCGTATTCGGCCAGCACGGTGGCGGCCAGGCGGGCCACTTCGTTGGCGATCAGCGTAAGACGGCCACGTCCCTCCTCGATCCGCTGCTTGAAGGCCGCAGCGTCGGTGGGCAAGGGATCCAGCAGGAAGGCGCGATCCAGTGCCACGTCGATGATCTGCGCGCGCAATTCTTCGGCGGTGCCCAGTGCCATGAAGGCCACCGCCATCTTCTGCAGATCGGGGATGTTTTTCTCGAGGTACTTGAGGGCATCGCGGATCTGGAGGGCAAACAGACGCCGCAGACCCGCGCGATGGCGCGCGGCAGCGATCTGCGGCTCATCGAACACCTCCAGCGTCACTGCGTCGCCCAGATCCACCAGCGCCGGGAAACCGATCAGGCTGGTGCCGCCTTGGCGGATTTCCATCAGCTCGGGCAGCTCGCCAAAGTCCCAGGTGGTGTAGCGTCGACCCGCCTCCACCAACGGCGAGGCCGGCGCAGGCGCGCGGGGGGTCTGGCGAACGACTGCACCCGCCTGCGGCGCCGACACTGCGACCGGCTCGCGCGTGGGCGCTGCGGCCGGCGCCTTGAGCGAGGCCAGCGCCTGAAAGGCCCCGCGGGCCTGGGCGCCCAGATCGGACTTGAGCGCGCCCAGGTTGCGCTCCATCCCCAGCTGTCGACCGTGTTCATCGACCACGCGCAGGTTCATGAACAGGTGCGCGGGCACCATGTCCAGCTTGAAATCCGTGCGCTTGACATCCAGGCTGGTGGCATCGCGCACGCGTTTGAGCAGGGCATCCGTCAAAGACCCGTGAGCCCAGGCCTCGGCCTGCGTCAACTCGCCGGCCAGACGCGCCGCCGATTCCGGCAAGGGCACAAAGCGCGAACGGGGTTTTTGCGGCAGGCTTTTCAGGAGCGCCAGGATCTTGTCACGCAGCATGCCCGGCACCAGCCACTCGCAGCGCTCCTCGTTCACCTGATTGAGAACAAATAGCGGAACGGTCACCGTCAGGCCGTCGCGCGCATCACCGGGTTCGTGCAGGAAGCTGGTGGCGCAGTCCACCCCGCCCAGACGTACCGTGCGCGGGAAGGCTTCGGTCGTGATGCCCGCGGCCTCGTGCCGCATCAATTCTTCGCGCGTGAGCTTCAATAAGTTCGGGTTCTTGCGGCTCTCGGTGCGGTACCAGCCCTCGAAGGTGGCGCCGCTGTACACGTCGGCGGGCAGCTGCTGGTCGTAGAAGGCGAAGATCAGTTCGTCGTCCACCAGCACGTCTTGCCGGCGCGACTTGTGCTCCATGTCCTGCACCTGGCGTATCAGCTTGCGGTTCGCCGCCAGGAACGGCAAGGTTGTCTCCCACTGCCCCTCGACCAGGCCTTCTCGGAGGAAGATCTCGCGCGCGCCCGCCTGATCGACCCGGGCGAAAGAGACCCGCCGCCCGCTGTAGATCACCAGGCCATACAGCGTCGCCCGCTCCAGGGCCACCACCTCGGCCTGCTTTTTCTCCCAATGCGGATCGAGCAGCTGCTTTTTCAGCAGGTGGTCCGCCACCTCCTCCACCCACTGCGGGTCGATGTTGGCGATGCCGCGCCCGAACAGGCGCGTGGTCTCCACCAACTCGGCGCAGACGATCCAGCGGCCTGGGCGCTTTTTCAGGTGGGCGCCCGGGTGACGGTGAAACTTGATGCCCCGCGCGCCCAGGTACTCTGAGGACGCCGTCCCGCCCGCACCCGCACGTGCACCCGTGGCGGGATTGTTCGACGGCGATTCCTCCAGCTTCCAGCCAATGTTGCCCAGAAGTCCCGCCAGCATGGACTTGTGCAGGGCCTCGTACGACGCGGGCTGCGCGTTCACTTGCCACTTGTGCTCGGTCACCACCGTGAGCAGCTGGCTGTGGATGTCGCGCCATTCACGCACCCGGCGGATGTTGATGAAGTTCTGGCGTAGCAGCTGCTCGTACTGGCGGTTGGACAGCTTGTGGGTATCCCCCACGCCTGAAGCGCCGGGACTCGCCGGGGCCTTGCCGCCGCGCGCGTCGTGCAGCCACTGCCAAAGGGTCAGGTAGCCGGAGAACTCGCTCTTCTCGTCGTCAAACTTCGCATGCTGCTGGTCGGCCTGGGTCTGGGCCTCCATCGGGCGATCCCGCACGTCTTGCACTGATAGCGCGGAGGCCACCACCAGCACCTCCTCCAGGGCCCCGCGGCTACGCGCCTCCAGGATCATGCGGCCGACCCGCGGATCCAGCGGCAAGCGAGCCAGTTCGCGGCCGATGTCCGTTAGCTCGTTGGCCTCGTCCACCGCCCCCAACTCGCCCAGGAGCTGGTAGCCGTCGGTAATCGCCCGCCGCTGCGGCGCCTCCAGAAAAGGAAACTCTTCTACCGCACCCAGGCGCAGCGCCTTCATGCGCAGGATCACGCCGGCCAGCGAGGAACGCAGGATCTCGGGGTCGGTAAAGCGCGGACGGCCCGCGAAATCTTTCTCGTCGTACAGACGGATGCAGATGCCGTCGGCCACACGCCCGCATCGGCCCGCGCGCTGGTTGGCCGCCGCCTGGCTGATCGGCTCGACCAACAGCTGTTCGACCTTGCTGCGAAAGCTGTATCGCTTCACACGCGCGGTGCCGGTGTCAATCACATAGCGGATGCCCGGCACCGTCAGGGAGGTCTCGGCCACGTTGGTCGCCAGCACGATGCGACGCCCGCCGTGCGACTCGAAGATGCGGTCTTGTTCGGCCTGTGACAGGCGGGCAAACAGCGGCAGCACCTCGGCGCCGCGCAGGATCGGGTTGTGGGCCAGGTGGCCCCGTAGGTGGTCAGCCGCCTCACGGATTTCGCGTTCACCCGGCAGGAAGACCAGGATGTCGCCGCCCATACGGGTGCCCGCGCCGCCCCAGAGTTCATCCACCCCGTCGGCAATCGCCTCGTTCAGGCCGTAATCACGGCTGTCCTCGAAGGGCCGCCAACGCTGTTCGACCGGGAAGGTGCGGCCCGAAACATAGATGACCGGGGCCGGCACCGGCTCCTGCCCTGACCCGGCGGGCGGGGACGCAAAGTGGCGGGCAAAGCGCTCGGCGTCGATGGTGGCCGAGGTCACCACCACCTTCAGGTCAGGCCGGCGAGGCAGGATCTGCCGCAGGTAGCCAAGCAAGAAATCGATGTTCAGGCTGCGTTCGTGCGCCTCGTCGATGATCAGGGTGTCGTAGGCCGAGAGCAGTGGGTCGGTCTGCGTCTCCGCCAGCAAGATGCCATCGGTCATGAGCTTGACCGAGGCCTCGCGCGAGAGCCGGTCCTGAAAGCGCACCTTGTAGCCCACCACCTCGCCCAGGGGCGTGTCCAGTTCCTCCGCGATGCGCTTGGCCACGCTGGAGGCGGCGATGCGTCGGGGCTGGGTGTGGCCAATCAGCTTGCCGACACGCCCGGGGCCCGCATTCAGACGCCCGCGTCCCAGGGCCAGGGCGATCTTGGGCAGTTGCGTGGTCTTGCCCGAGCCCGTCTCGCCGCAGACGATGACCACGGGATGCGCCGCGATCGCCGCCATGATTTCCTCGCGCCGGGCGGAGACCGGCAGGGACTCGGGGAAAGTGATGCGTGGAAGGGACAAAGCGGGCAGGACAAAAGCCTCGGATTATCGTGCGGACCCAGGCCGGGCCAGCCCTTCCCGTACACTTTCCCCCACGCAGCCCTCACGCCCATGTCCGCCGTCTTCAACTTCACCTTCGTGCCCTGGTTCCGGTCGGTGGCGCCCTATATCCACATGCACCGGGGCAAGACCTTCGTGGTCGGCCTGGCGGGCGAGGCCATTGCCGCCGGCAAGTTGCACCTGATCGCCCAAGACCTGGCCCTGATTCAGAGCATGGGCGTGAAGATCGTGCTGGTGCACGGCTTTCGGCCGCAGGTGAACGAACAACTGCGCCTGAAGGGCCACCCGGCCCGCTACGCCAATGGCATGCGCATCACCGACAGCGTGGCCCTCGATTGCGCCCAAGAGGCGGCTGGCCAATTGCGCTACGAGATCGAGGCCGCCTTCAGTCAGGGCCTGCCCAACACCCCCATGGCCGGATCCACCGTCCGGGTGATCTCGGGTAATTTCATCACCGCCCGCCCGGTCGGCATCGTGGACGGCGTTGACTTCCAGCATTCGGGCCTGGTGCGCAAGGTCGATGTAGCCGGCATCAGCCGCACCCTGGAAATGGGCTCGATGGTGCTGCTGTCGCCCTTTGGCTTTTCGCCTACGGGTGAGGCCTTCAACCTCACCATGGAAGAAGTCGCCACCAGCGTGGCGATCGCGCTGCAGGCCGACAAGCTGATTTTTGTGTCGGAGGTTCCGGGCATTCGAGTGCGCCCCAGCGAACCCGAATCCGATGACAACCCGATCGACACCGAGCTGCCCTTGGCCACCGCCGAACAGATGCTGGCGCAAGCCGCCAGCCCGCAGCAGCCCACCGACATCGCTTTTTATCTGCAGCACTGCGTCAAGGCCTGCAAGGCGGGTGTGGAACGCAGTCACATCATCCCGTTTGCGGTCGATGGTGCGCTCTTGCTCGAGATCTACGTCCACGATGGCATCGGCACCATGGTGATCGACGAGAAACTCGAAGAACTGCGTGAGGCCACGCCCGACGATGTGGGGGGCATCCTGCAACTGATCGAGCCCTTTGAGCGTGATGGCACCCTGGTCAAGCGAGACCGTACCGAGATCGAGCGCGACATCGCCAACTACAGCCTGATCGAACACGACGGCGTGATCTTCGCCTGCGCCGCCCTCTATCCCTACCCCGAGGCCCGTACTGCCGAAATGGCGGCCCTCACCGTTTCCCCCCAAAACCAGGGCCAGGGCGATGGCGAGAAGATCCTCAAACGCGTGGAGCAGCGTGCCCGCGCCATGGGCCTGGACAGCATCTTCGTGCTGACCACGCGCACCATGCACTGGTTCCTCAAACGCGGCTTCGTCCAGGTCGACCCCGACTGGCTGCCCGAGGCGCGCAAGCGCAAATACAGCTGGGACCGTCGCAGCATGGTCTTCGTCAAGAAGCTGACCTGAGGTCGGACGCCGCGCGCAGCGGCACGACCTACC
>CANHSE010000159.1 GCA_947463025.1 Comamonadaceae bacterium | reverse complement strand
CCGGACGTTCCTCCAGTGCGCTCTTTCGAGACTTGCACCAGCGGCGGTCTGGCGTGCTTCACGGGACGTATTATCGGCGCTTGCCCACTTGTCTTTGGTTCGATAGCCACGAACCCGCAAGACCATGATTCGCCTGTCCGAACTCAAGTTGCCCTTGGCCCAGGCCGAGGCCCCCGATGCCCCCCTGCGGGCTGCCGCCAGCCAGGCCCTGGGCGTGCCGCCCCATGCCCTCGATCAGCTCACGGTGTTCAAGCGCAGTTTCGACGCGCGCAAGGCCGACCTGCTGGCGGTCTTCATCGTGGACGTCACGCTGGCCGATCCCGCGCAAGAAGCCCCTTTGCTGGCTCGCTTGGCGGATCGTCCGCATATCGGCCCGACCCCCGACATGGCCTGGCACCCGCCAGTCACCGCCCAGACGCCGCCCCCGCTGCGGCCCGTGGTGGTGGGCTTTGGTCCCTGCGGCATCTTCGCGGCGCTGGCGCTGGCGCAGATGGGCCTGTGCCCCATCGTGATCGAACGGGGCAAGCCCGTACGCGAACGTACCAAAGACACCTGGGGCCTGTGGCGCAAGAACGTGCTGCACCCCGAGAGCAATGTGCAATTCGGTGAGGGCGGTGCCGGCACCTTCTCCGACGGCAAGCTCTATAGCCAGATCAAGGACCCGCGCCACCTGGGGCGCAAGGTGATGCAGGAATTCGTGCAGGCCGGTGCACCCGCCGAGATTCTGTACGCCGCACACCCCCACATCGGCACCTTCAAGCTGGTCAAGGTGGTGGAGAACATCCGCGAGCAGATCATCGCCCTGGGCGGCGAGGTGCGCTTCGCGCAGCGGGTGACTGACTTCCTGATCGAGGATGGCCAGCTGCGAGGGCTGACCGTGCAGGATCAAGCGACGGGCGCCTCCCACGAGCTGCGCGCCGAGCATGTGGTGCTGGCCCTGGGTCACAGCTCACGCGACACCTTCGAGCGCCTGCACGAACGCGGCGTGCACCTGGATTCCAAGCCCTTCTCGATCGGCTTTCGCATCGAGCACCCGCAAGGGATGATCGACCGCGCCCGCTGGGGCCGGCACGCCGGACATCCGCTGCTGGGGGCCGCCGACTACAAGCTGGTGCACCACGCGCGCAACGGGCGCGCGGTCTACAGCTTCTGCATGTGCCCGGGCGGCACGGTGGTGGCCGCCACCTCGGAGCCGAATCGCGTGGTCACCAATGGCATGAGCCAGTACTCGCGCAACGAGCGCAATGCGAATGCCGGCATCGTGGTGGGCATCGATCCGCGCGACTACCCCGGCAGCGATCCGCTGGCCGGTGTGCGCCTGCAGCGGGAGCTGGAGTCGCAGGCCTATGTGCTCGGTGGCAGCACCTACGAGGCGCCGGGGCAGCTGGTGGGAGACTTCATCGCGGGCCGCCCCTCCACCGAGCTGGGCGAGGTCGAGCCGTCGTACAAGCCCGGCGTGAAGCTGGGCGACTTGCATCAGGCCCTACCCGCCTATGCCATCGAGGCCATGCGCGAGGCCCTGCCCGTGTTCGGCCGCAAGATCGCGGGCTTTGACCGGCATGACGCCGTGCTCACCGGCGTCGAGACGCGCACCTCCTCGCCCCTGCGCATCACGCGTGGCGACGATTACCAGAGCCTGAACGTGCGGGGCCTGTACCCGGGCGGCGAAGGCGCGGGCTATGCCGGCGGCATCCTGTCAGCGGGCGTGGACGGCATCAAGCTGGGCGAGGCCGTGGCGCGCGCGATGCACCCGTCTTAACAGGCCGACGCGATGTGGGTGCGGGTGATGACGCGGTCATCGCCCAGCACGATCAGCGAGAACAGAAGTTCATCCAGAGAGTGGGCCATCTGCGTCTTGCGCGCGAGCAAGGGCGTGGCCTGGGGGTCCAGCACCAGAAAGTCGGCCTCGCACCCGGGCTGCAGGTTGCCGATCACGCCTGCCAGCCCCAGGGCCTGCGCAGCGCCCGCGGTGTGCTGCCACCACAGGTGGCCCGGCGCGAGCGACACGCCGGGCTTGGTCTGGCCCTCGCGCCCCACGTAATAGGCCGCCAGCATGGTGTGAAAGGGGCTCAAGCTCGTGCCGCCGCCCACATCACTGGCCAGGCCATAGCGAAAGCCTGCGCGGTCGGCCGCGGCGTAATCAAAAAAGCCGCTGCCCAAAAAAAGATTGCTCGTGGGGCTGACCGCCGCCGCCGCGCCGGTCTCTCGCATCAAAGCGCGGTCGGTCTCGTCCAGATGGATGCAGTGGGCGTACACCGCGCGCTCACGCAGCAGGCCGAAGGACTCATAGACCGACAGGTAGCTGCGCGCGCGCGGATGCAGCGTGCGCACCCAGGCGATCTCGTCTGCGTTTTCAGCCACATGCGACTGCAGCCAGACATCGGGGTAGCGCGCAGCCAACTCGCCCGCGCCGCGCAGCTGCGCGTCAGAGCAACTGGGCACGAAACGCGGGGTGATCGCATAGCCCAATCGGCCTTGGCCATGCCATTTGCGAATCAGGCTTTCGGTGTCGATCAGCGATTGCTCGGTGTGATCCCGTACGCCGTCGGGGCTGTGTCGGTCCTGCAGCACTTTGCCGCCGATCAACCTCAGGCCGCGGCGCTGCGCCGCCGCCATGAGGGCGTCGACCGATTCGGGATGCGAGGTGGCAAAGGCCAGCGCGGTGGTGACGCCATGCCGCAGGAGTTCGTCCAGGAACACATCGGCCACGCCTTGGGCATAGGCCGCATCGGCAAAACGCGATTCGTGGGGGAATGTGTAGTTCTCCAACCAGGGCAGCAGGCCCTCGGCGGGCGAACCGATCACGTCGATCTGCGGAAAGTGTAGATGCAGATCGACAAAGCCGGGGGCCAGCAGGCGACCCGGCAGGTGCTCGATCGGCAGGCTCGGGTAGCGCGGCGCGAGCGAGACGTAGTTGCCGGCGTCCACCACCTGCTGCACGCCGCTGGGACCGGGACCGATGACCAACAGGCCGTCGGCGTCATAGACGGGCGTGCCGTCGGTGGCGAATCGCAGGAGGGCCGCGCGTAAGGCTTGCATACGCGCTATTTTGCGACCTTGCCGACGACGCCAGCCACCAGGTAGTTCATGCCCAGGATCTGATCGTCGGTGAGGGCGGCGCCCTGCGGGATCACAGTCTGGCCCTCGTTGTCCTGAATGGGGCCAGCGAAGGGGCGCAAGCGGCCGGCAGCGATATCACGCTGGCGGGCCATCACCTCCTCGCGCACGGCCTGCGGCACGCGGGGGCCGAAGTCGCCCACGCGCACCATGCCTTCCTTGAGACCGCCCCAGACTTGACCGGGCTTCCAGCTGCCACCCAGCACGGCCCGTGCGCGGCGCGTGTAGTAGTCACCCCATTCGTGCGTGACCGCCAGCACCTGCGCGTCGGGCGCCACCTTGCGCATGTCCGAGTGGTAGGCCACGGCCAGGCGACCGCGCTCCTGGGCGGCGGCCATGACGGCGCTGGAGCCGGTGTGAAACGCGATGACATCCGCCTCCTGATTGAACAGGGTGAGCGCCGCGTCACGTTCGCGCGGCGGGTTGAACCACTCTCCCAGCCACACCACCCGCACCTGGGCCACCGGATTGACCGAGCGCATGCCCAGGGTGAAGGCATTCAGGCCTTGCAGCACCTCGGGGATGGGAAAGCCTGCCACATAGCCGGCGACGTTCGTCTTCGTCATGCGACCCGCCGCAATGCCCGCCAGGTAGCGGCCTTCGTAGTAGCGCGCGTTGGCGATCGCGACGTTGGGTGCAGTCTTATAGCCGGTGATGGATTCGAACTTCACGTCAGGGAAGTCACGGGCCACTTTGAGCGTGGGCTCCATATAGCCAAAGCTGGGCGTGAAAATCAATTGATGACCTTGCTGCGCGAGGTCGCGGATCACGCGCTCGGCGTCCGCGCCTTCGGGGACGTTTTCGACGTACCGGGTCTGCACACGCGCACCCAGGGCTGCTTGCAAGGCCTTACGGCCTTCCTCGTGCTGGCGCACCCAGCCGGCATCGGCCAGGGGCGCGACATAGACAAAGCCCACCTTGAGCGGCGGTGGCGTCTGAGCGTGAGCGAATGAAAAAAGACTGGCGGCCACGCACAGCGTGGCGGCGAGGTTTTTGTACATGGTGTTCCTCGACATGGCCCCGAGACAAAGAAAAACGCCGCTGCGGGACGACAGCGGCGCGGGCATGATTTTATCGATCTATTGGAAGGTGGCGAAGAACGTGTCCAGTCGCTCGATGTAGGCCGCCTTGGCGGCGGCATCGACGAAGCTGGCCTCGAAGCTGTTGCGGGCCAGCTGGTAGGCGTGGGCTGTGGTCAGGCCGGTGGCGGCAAAGGTCTCAGTGAAGTTGGCGTTCATGTAGCCGCCGAAGTAGGCCGGATCATCAGAGTTGACGGTAGCGGCCAGGCCCGCATCCAGCAACTGGCGCAGATTGTGGTCGGCCAGGCGCGGGAACACGCACAACTTGAGGTTGGACAACGGACAGACCGTGAGCGGGACGCGATCGCGTGCCAGGCGCTTCATCAGCTCGGGGTCCTGGATGGATTGCACGCCATGGTCGATACGCTCGACGTGCAACACATCGAGCGCAGACCACACATAGGCTGGCGGCCCCTCCTCACCCGCATGGGCCACCAGGCGCAGCCCCAGTTCGCGGCAGCGGGCGAAGACCTTGGCAAATTTCTCGGGCGGGTGGCCCAGCTCGCTGGAGTCCAGACCCACGCCGATGAATTGGTCGCGAAAAGGCAGGGCCTGCTCCAGGGTTTCGAAGGCGTCTTGCTCGCTCAGGTGCCGCAGGAAACACAGGATCAATGTCGCCTCCACGCCCAGCGCGCCACGTGCCGCTTCGCAGGCACGGTGCAGACCCTGGATCACGGTCTGCATGGACACGCCACGCGCGGTGTGGGTCTGGGGATCGAAAAAGATTTCTGCATGGACCACGTGGTCGGCTTTGGCGCGCTCTAGGTAGGCCCAGGCCATGTCATAAAAGTCCTGCTCGGTCAGGAGCACGCTGGCGCCAGCGTAGTAGATGTCCAGAAAGCTTTGCAGGTTGGTGAACGCATAAGCGCGGCGCAGGTCGTCCACGCTGGCATAGGGCAGCGTGAGGCCATTGCGCTGTGCCATCCGGAAAATCAACTCGGGCTCGAGCGAGCCTTCGATGTGGATATGCAGTTCGGCCTTGGGCATGCCGCGAAGCAGGTCGGGCAGGCGGTCGGCAGGGAGGTTTTGTAGGGTGGTCATCAAGATTCAGGGCCGGGAGAGCGAGTTCCCGGATTTTCGGTCATGTTGCGTTTTTCTTGCTTGTTCTTTTCTCTGGTCGGAGAAAATCTCCGCCCCAAGAAAAAGGGGCCCGAAGGCCCCCCTGAAAAAACCGCGAACCGCGATTTACTTCTTCTTGTCAGCGCCCGGGATCTTGCCCTCGACGCCCTTGACGTAGAACATGATCTCGCTCATGAACTTGTCGTCGGCGACGGTGTCCTTGGCAAGCACGGTCTTACCGTCCTGGCCCACGATCGGGCCCTTCCAGACCGCGAAGCTGCCGTCCTTGAGACCCGCGCGGATTTCTTCGATACGCTTTTTGGTGTCTTCCGGCACGTCGGCGGCGATGGAGACCATGTCGATCGCGCCTTCCTTGACGCCCCACCAGGTGTTGGCACCGGTGGCCCACTTGCCCTCAAGCGCTTCACGCGTGGCCTTGATGTAGTACGGAGCCCAGTTGATGATGGCCGAACCCAGGTGGGCCTTGGGGCCGTAGGCGGTCATGTCCGAGTCCCAGCCGAAGGCGCGCTTACCGGCCTTTTCGGCGGTCTGCAGCACGGCGGACGAATCGGTGTTTTGCATCAGCACGTCGGCGCCGCCGTTGATCAGGGCGGT
>CANHSE010000158.1 GCA_947463025.1 Comamonadaceae bacterium | reverse complement strand
GCTGTTGGAAGCCGGCGGGGCCGATCGCTCGATCTGGCTCAAGCTGCCGGTGGGGTATTTCCGCACCATCTTTGACGAGCGCTTCGCGCGCCAGTTTCAGGTGGAGCCGCAGCCGGAGAGCGGCAACCGACGCATCATCTGGCCGCGCGGGCGCATCCTGGGCGGCTCCAGCTCGATCAACGGGCTGATCTACATCCGCGGACAGCACGCCGACTACGACGACTGGGAACGCCTGGGGGCGACGGGCTGGTCGTACCGCGACGTGCTGCCGTTCTTTCGCCAGTCGGAGGGCTTTGCCGGGCCGGCCAGTGAGTACCACGGCACCGCGGGCGAGCTGGGTGTATCCGAATTGCGCAACGATGATCCGAGCTGCCAGGCGTGGTTGGAAGCGGCGCAGGAATATGGGCTGCCGTTCAATCCGGATTTCAATGCGGCGACCGACTATGGGGTGGGGCGCTATCAGCTGTCGATCAAGGGGCGTTGGCGCTCGAGTACCGCCGCGGCCTTCTTGCGGCCAGTGCAACACCATCCGGGCCTGACCCTGCGCACCGGGGTACTGGTCTCGCGCGTGTTGATTGAGCAGGGGCGTGCGGTGGGGGTGGTATGTCGCCAGGGCAGCGAGGAGATCACCTTCCGCTGCGATGGCGATGTGATCCTCTCCTCCGGATCGCTCCAGAGTCCGCAACTTCTGCAGCTGTCGGGCGTGGGCCCGGCCGATCATTTGCGCGCGCTGGGCATCCCCGTGGTGCACGACGCGCCCGAGGTGGGCGAGAACCTGCAAGACCACTACCAGGCGCGCACCATCGTGCGCCTGAAAGATCGCATTTCCCTCAATAACCAAGTGCGCAGCCCCATCGGGCTGGCGCGTATGGGGTTGCAGTGGCTGTTTGATGCGCGCGGTCCGTTGACGGTGGGCGCGGGGCAGGTGGGGGGCTTTGGGCGCACCTCGAACGCGCAGGATGGACGCGCCGACATCCAGTTCAATGTGATGCCGCTGTCGGTGGACAAGCCGGGCACGCCCTTGCACGACTTTCCGGGCTTCACGGTGTCGGTGTGCCAATGCCGCCCGACGTCTAGGGGGTCGGTACGGATCCAAAGCGCGGACCCGGCGCAGTCGCCGACGATCGTGACGAATTACCTGAAGGAATCGCTGGACGTGCGCACCCTGGTCGAGGGGCTGGGCATTTGCCGCGACATTTATCGGCAAAAGAGCTTCGCGAATCGCTGGGTCGAGGAAAAGCTGCCGGGGGCGACCGATCTGGAGGCCTTCGCGCGCAACTACGGCAGTACGGTGTTTCATCCGACCAGCACCTGCCGCATGGGATCCGACGACCGCGCGGTGGTCGATACGGATCTGAAGGTGCGCGGTGTGCAGGGTCTGCGGGTGATGGACGCATCGGTGATGCCGCGTGTGGTGTCGGCCAATACCAATGCCGCGACCATCATGATCGGGGAGCGCGGGGTGGCGAAGCTGCTGGGGTGAAGTCGGGATTCGGTGCAGGAGCCCGTTAAACTCTGACGGCGCTACCCCCTCTTGGCTTTGCGGTCGCTCTATCTTCCGACTGCGGCCCGCCCCCTGTATCTGTTTACCTACCGAAGTACCGCTACCGTGCATACCTCCGCCTTCCCCCGCGCCCTTGCCCTGATGGACGCCCGCTACCTGCGCTGGCTCGCCCGCCTCGACGGCGCCGCGGCAACGATCACCCGCGATCGCCTGAACGACACCTTCCAGAACGCGCTCGCGCGGGCCGGTCTGCGCGCGCACTGGCTGCGCACCTACTGGTACACCGACGTGGACGATCAGGCCGTGGTCGACGACCAGTGCCTGCGCCTGGTGCCGGCCGCCGATGACGATGGCCATGCCCTGGTGCGTCAGATGGCGTCGGACCTGCAGACCCTGGCTGCCGCGGGGCGCATCGACATCGTGCTGATGGCGAGTGACGATGACCGTCTGTCCGCGCCGATCGAAGCCGCGAAGATGGCAGGTCTGACCGTGTGTCTGCTGGCCGACGAGCGTGCCGAGTCCATGCCGCGCTTGATGCAGCAGGACCCCAGCTGGGCCCGTTTGCTGCGCGAGGCGGACCGCCGCGTGGTGATGCGTTCGTCTGACCTGGCGCAGGCGATGGGCCCTGAGTCAGAGCTCGGGTCGCAGCCCGCTGCGCCGCGCGACGAAGACCAGGAGGCCGCCCTGCAAGGCGTGGTCAACGCCTGGTGGGAGACCCTGCCCGACGAGGAGCGTGCCTCCTTGCGCGAAGAACTGCCGGCGCTGCGCGGCGTGCCGCCCGAGGTGGACCGCGAACTGCTTCTGCGCGGAAAGAACGCGCTGCATCGTAGCCTGAACTTTCACGAGAAGCGCGCGCTGCGCGAACACGCGCGTCGCGTCGCAATGCCCTGAGGGCGCCGCGCAGACTTCAAGCGGTGAGGTGCGCAGGCGGTTTGATCTTGGCCTCTTGGCAGGCCTTGAGCTGCAGCGCCTTGACCTGCTTGGGGGAGTCATAGACACCCCCGTTCAAGGAATGCGACATATTGCCGCGCGGGTAGAACACCACGCTTTGCAGGCCTTGCATTGCGACCAGCCAGGTGAGTTCTTCGAGCTTGCAGTGAAAGTCGAATTCGTCGAAGTTCAGGGCCGTCACGGTCTTGAATTGGCTGAACGCATGCAGGTCGAAGGTGCGCGATCCGTACCAGCTGCCGGAGGGGCCCTTGAGTTGCAGTTTGACGGCCGGCAGGGCGTTGATCGCGGCGATGAAAGCGGCGGGCAGCGTGACCAGCTCGCCTTTGACCTTGGGTTGGCCCAGCTCGTTCACGTCAAAACTGATCGTGATCGAGGACAGGCCTTTGAGCGCAGTGGCGTCGACGACCGAGGTGGGGATGGCTGCGAGCGCGAGCTCGGGGCAACCCTGCAGGCCTTGAAGTGAGGTGAGCTTCAGGCACCCGCGCGCTTGAATCTGGCGCACAGTGGCAGGCGGTGTTCCCAGGTCCTTGAGCGCCGGACACGACTGCACCGAGATGACCTCGAGTTTCTTGCAGGTTTGCATGCCATTGAGTTGGGGCAAGGCGGCACTCTCGTCACAAAACAGCTTCGTGAGTTCGGCGGGCAAGAGTCCGAGCGAGGTCAGCGCGTCGCAGCCCTTGAGAGTCAGGATGCCCACGGGACCTCGCCAACCCTCGGGCAGGGTCGTGATGGCGCTGTTGCTGAGGTTGACTTCCTCCAGCTTCTGCAACTGACCCAGGGGGGTGACGTCCTTTAACTGCGCGCAGTTTTGCAGGGTGATGGAGGTCAGCGCGGGCAGAGCGCGCAGGTTGGTCACATCCGACAGGCCGCTGTGGTCCGCGCTGAAGGCGACCAGCGTGGGGATCTCTCGCAGACCGTCTAGGCTCTTGAGCGCGGTGCAGTAGTCGGCCGACAGGCTTTGCAGCTTACCGCCCAGTGCGGGTAGGTGGGCCAGCGAGGTGAGGGCGCTGCAGCCATCGACGGAGTACCGGGTGGAGCCGTTATACGACTGCGTCGGCTTGATCGGCAATTTCGCCAGGCCCTCGAGCGAACGCAGGTTGGCGCAGCGCTCCAGATCCAGTGTCTCCAGCGACTGGCACGAGGCCAGCGGCAGCACCGAGGTCAGGCCCTCGCAGTTACTGAGGTCCAACGAGGTGAGTTTCTTCGCGGTCTTGAGCACCTCCAGCGAGGTGACCTGCTTGCACTCGTTCAGATTCAGTGTCTTCAGGCTGGGCGCACAGGCCTCCAGCCCACTGAGATCGGCGAGATCGGCGTTTTCGGAGAGATTGAGTTGGCTGATTTTGGGCGAGTGGCGCAGCGCCGAAATGTCCTGTACGCGGCTGCATGACAGGTCGACTTCGGTGAGCGCAGGTGCTTGCAGGCCATTCAACGACGTCAGGGCACCGGACGAACCCCAGCGACGCCCCGTGATCTTCAAATGCGCCAACTTGGGCATCGGCCCGAAGCCCGACAAATCCGGCGTGGCTTCGTCGCCCACATGCAAGAACAGACGGGTCAGGCCGGTGAATCCATCCAGCGGGTGGGCCTGCGGGAGCAAGACCAGATCGAGCTCGGTGATTTGCGCGCGCAGCTTGGGCAAGGTGCTGCCTGCGGGCGCGCGGGCCATGAGGCCGAACAAGGCCATGTCCAGATAGGGTTGCGCGGGGCCGGTGCCCGAGAAGCGCTTGCCACGCACCAGTTTGCCGCCCTTGACCGAGACGCCGGCCACCAGCGTGGCGAAGTCGTCGGGCTCGAGGGCGGCGGTCAGCTCTAGGCCCGTGAGGATGTTGGGCATCTCGCGCGAGGACAGAAGCTTCCAGATCGCACCCACATCGGACTTCAAGGCCTTGGTGGGTTTGGCCCGGGGCAGCAGCCTGCGGTCATCGATCTCGATGGTCTTGGTGTCGATGCCAGGCGGGACGGTCTTCAGAGGCTGCAGGGCGCCGCATCCGGTCAGCACCAGGCTGCGAACGGGGGACTTCCAGGTTTCGGGCAGGCGCACGAGCTTTTTGCACCCCTTGATGCGAACGGAGCTGAGTTTTTCCAGCGTGGCCAGGGCGGTGGCATCCACCAACTCGGGGCATCGGGTGACTTCCAGAATTTCCAGGTTGACCAGGGCTGCCAGGGCGCTCAGGTCTTGGATGCCGATGTCTTCCAGGTGCAGGATCTTGAGCGAATCGGCCGATGCGGCCAGGTCTGCGAGGTCGGTCAGGGCGCCCGCACGACTCAAGCGGAACTCGGTGACCTCCGGTGCCAGCGGGGGCATGTGCTTGAGGGAGGTGAGGGCCTGGAGGTTGTAGTAGACCAGGGTGTCGGAGACCGTGTCGGGATCACGCGTGAAGTCGCTCAGGGTGGCCAGCGGCAGCCCTTTGAACGAGGTGAGGCCCGCGCAGCCAGACAACTCGATCGACGCCAGCTTCGTGAGCTTCTTCAAGTCCGTCAGATCGGTGACGTGCTCGACACAGGTCATGTCCAGGTAGCGAAGGCGCGTCGCGTCACGCAAGGCCTTCAGAGAGCTCAGCGCCTCGCAGTAGGCGATGTCCAGATCTTCCAGTGTGCCGGCGCTGGCCTGGAGGCTGTCGATGGAGGTCAGACGCTTGTTGCCGCGGATTTCAACGCGCTTGAGTTTGCGGCAGCCAGACAGGGCGTCGATGTCGGCCAGGTCGAGGAACGACGCATCGAACTCCTCGAGCAGCGGCGCGTCCAGGCCGTTCAGGCTTGCCAGCGTGGCGCGCTCCTCGCCGTACATCACCAGGCCCGTGGAGAGGGACAGTGATTTGACCTTGGCCAGCGATCCCAGCCCGGCGAGGTCTTCGCCCTTGAAGCTGCCGCTGAAGCTGAGCTTCAGGGTCTTGAGACCCGCAAACGTCGACAGATCGGGCACGACTGGCACCCGGCATTCCAGCGTGGTGATCGCGTTGCGTACTTTGGCCTCGGGGCTGCCCTTGGCGGCCAGTCCGAGCTGCAGCAAAAGCAGCGCGTCGAGGATGGCCTGGGTCTTGTCCTTGGCGGTGAAGCGTTTGCCGCGTACCAGCTGGCCTTCCGCGTCCACCGACACTTCGGTCAGCACGCCTTCGAGCGGCGCTCCGAGAGCCGCCGCGAGCTCCAGGCCTTGCAAGGCGGTCTTCGGGTCTTTCTCCAGGCACAGCTTGAAGATGCGGGAGGCTTCGCCCTTGAGGGGCTTGAGGCGCGCGGGGGCTTCGGTCATGGGAGGTCCTGTGAGGCAGTCAATGCAGGAAGAGGTCAGTCACCAGGGAGTTGGATGACGCGGCCAAATTTGAGGTGGGCGCCGGTACTTCCGCCCGCCGTGATCACCCACAACATGGGGCAGCGGGGGCGGACTTGGGGTTCGCCGGCGTGTCCGTCGGTGAGGTAGATGCAGG
>CANHSE010000157.1 GCA_947463025.1 Comamonadaceae bacterium | reverse complement strand
GCAAGGGGCCTGCGGGCAGCAGCCAGCCATTGCCCGTGCCGCGCGCGTCGAACACGCAGATCTCGATGTCGCGCCCAAGCGGCGCATGCTGCAGCCCGTCATCACTCACCAGCACTTGCGTCTGCGGATGCAGAGCCAGCAGCCGGCGTGCCGCCTCGACCCGACGTGCCCCCACCACCACGGGCGCCCGGCAGCGGCGCGCCAGCAGCAGCGGCTCGTCGCCGCTTTGGGTTGCGTCGGCATCGTCGGCGCGCACCTCATGACAGCTGCCGTCGTCGCGACGCCCATAGCCGCGCGAGATCACACCGGGGCGCAGACCCAGCGCCTGGAGGTGTTCCACCACCGCCACGACCACTGGCGTCTTGCCGGCGCCGCCGGCCACCACATTACCCACCACCACCACGGGTACGGGCAGGTGTTCGATCCGTTGCAGCCCCAGGCGGTAGACGCTGCGATGCAGCGCTGCCAGCGCGCCATAGACCCATGACAGTGGCCACAGGCTCCAGGCCAGCGGGCCGCGCCGCTGCCACGCCTGCAGCAGGCTCACTGGGGCTTCCCGCCCGCCTGGCCCGAGGTCTGCGCGGCGAAGGTGATCTGACCCAGCCCCGTGCGTCGGGCGGCCTCCAGCGCCGTCACCACCGACTGGTGGGGCGAGGTGGCGTCCGCGCTGATGATCACGGTGATGTCCTTGCCGCCGCGGGTGGCGTCGGCCAATGCGGCGGCGACCGCATCGACACTGCGCCCGGACAGCGCCACGCGATTGATCACGTAACGCCCGTCGGCACTGATGGCCACGACGACTTCCTTGGGATGGTCGCGCGCGGCTTGCGCATCGGCCACCGGCAATTGCAGCTGCAGCTCGGTGAACTTGCTGTAGGTGGTGGACAGCATCAGGAAGATCAGCACCACCAGCAGCACGTCAATGAACGGGATCAAGTTGATCTCGGGCTCATGCCGGGGGCGGGGACGGAAGTTCATCGCCGAGCCCGCTCAGGTGCGCAGGGTATTGAGGTGCCGCACAAAGCGCTCGCTGGCCAGCTCCATCGACAACAGGTAGCCGTCCACACGGGCCCGAAAGTAACGCCAGAACATCAGGGCCGGGATCGCCACGATCAGCCCGAAGGCGGTGTTGTACAGGGCGATCGAGATGCCGTGCGCTAGCTGGGCCGGATTGCCGCCGGTAGCACCGCCAGGCGCCTGCGAGCCGAAGATCTCGATCATGCCGATCACCGTGCCCAAAAGCCCCAGCAGCGGCGCCGCCGAGGCGATCGTGCCCAGCGCGCTCAGATAGCGCTCGAGCCGGTGCGCCACTGCCCGCCCGCTGGCCTCCATCACGGCACGCAACTGCGCCTCGGAGCTGCGCGGGTCACTGGCCAGCGCGCGCAGGCCGCTGGCCAGCACCTCGCCTAGCGCGCAGTTTTGCTCGAGCTGATTGACCACCTCGGGCGGCGGCAGCGCGTGGCGCGACACCGCCAGCGCCTCGTCCAGCAACTGCGGTGGCACCACACGGCGCGTGCGCAGGCTCAGAAAGCGTTCGATGATCAGTGCCAGGGCGGCAATGGAGCATGCAATCAGGGGCCAGATGGGCCATCCAGCGGCTTGTATGATCGAAAACAAAGTGGCGTCTCCGGCGCGGTTCAGGAGCCCTGTCGAGGCAGGTTGGCCGGATTATCGACGACGGGCCCACCCCTGTAGGACGTTTCGGTTCGCGGTCGGAAGAATCGCACAAATCCTGTGGACAACTTTGTGCAAAACCGGGGCCCCATGGCCCGCAAACCCGCACCAAATCGTCAACGTTACAAAACGGTCACATTTTGAGCAGAAAAAATGTGTTTGAAATCAACCGCTTGCAACGAAAAATCGACATTTCGGGCCATGATTACCAAATGATCACACTACTTGCCGATTCTGTGGACTACCGCAGACCCGATCGGCCGCCAACCCGCATGGAACTTGATGTCTGAGGTCCGAAACCCAGGATTGGCGCGGCGTATCTGGCAAGTCGGAGCGCTCTGCCGCGCCGTTGCTGATGCGCTGGATGCCCGCTTCAACCCGGTCTCGGTGCGCGGCGAGATCTCCGGCTTTTCGCGCGCTGCCAGCGGCCATTGCTACTTCAGCCTCAAGGACGCCTCGGGCCAGATTCGCTGCGCCATGTTCCGCCGATCGGCCAGCCTGCTTGACTTCAACCCGCGCGACGGCGACAGCGTTGAGGTCACCGGCCGCTTGGATGTCTACGACGCCCGAGGCGATCTGCAGCTGATCGTCGAGAGCCTGCAGCGCGCCGGTCAGGGCACGCTGTTCGAGCAGTTCCTGCGCCTGAAAGAGCGCCTGGAGGCGCAAGGTCTGTTCGATCCGGCACGCAAGCGCAGTCTGGTGGCCATGCCGCGCGGCATCGGCCTGGTGACTTCGCTGGGCGCGGCCGCTCTGCACGATGTGGCCAGCGCCTTGCGCCGTCGTCTGCCCCATGTTCCGGTGCTGCTGGCGCCGGCGGCAGTGCAGGGCGCGCAGGCACCAGCGGAGTTGATCGCGGCCCTGCAATCGCTCTCGGCACGCGCGCTGGCCGGCGAGATCGACGTCATCTTGCTGGTGCGCGGTGGCGGCTCGCTGGAAGACCTTTGGGCCTTCAACGACGAGGCCCTGGCCCACGCCATCGTGCGCAGTCCGGTGCCGGTGGTGTGCGGCGTGGGCCACGAGACCGACTTCACCATCGCCGACTTCTGTGCCGATCTGCGGGCCCCCACACCGACTGCCGCTGCCGAGCTCGTGGCGCCCGCGCGTGAGGCCTGGCTGGGCCAGTTGGAGACCCTGCAGGAGCGCCTACAGCGCGCGGCGGGGCGCCGCCTCGATGGTGCGGGTCAGCGCCTGGATGCGGCGGCTGTGCGCCTGGGACGTCCTTCCGCGCGCGTGGGCGGCCAGCACCAGCGCCTGGAGCGCCAGACCCAACGTCTACGTTATGCGGTGCTCGCGCGCCTGGTTCGAGAGCGCGCGGCGCTGCAGGCCGCGGCCGCGACCCTGCGCCGCGCCCCGCCGGCCCGCATCAGCCTGCACGCGCAGCGACTAGAGCGCGCCAGCTTGCGGCTGGCAGGCATCGACCCGCGCCGGGTGCTCGAGCGTGGCTATGCCTTGCTTACGCACGCCGACGGCACGGTGCTCACGCGCGCCGCCCAGGCCCGCCCCGGCGTGCCGGTCCAGGCCCGCCTGGCCGACGGTAGGGTCGATCTGACCGTGGTCACGTCCACGCCCGATTAGTGCCTAGAATCGAACGCTGTTTGCAAGACCTGTCTGCAAGACCTTCCTACTTCCCAAAGCAAGAAACCCAGAGGAACACCATGGAACACACCCTTCCCGCGCTGCCCTACGCCATCGACGCGCTCGCCCCGCATTACTCCAAAGAGGCCTTCGAGTACCACCACGGCAAGCACCACAACGCGTACGTGGTCAACCTCAACAACCTGCAAAAGGGCACCGAGTTCGAAGCCATGACCCTCGAGGAGATCGTCAAGAAATCCTCTGGCGGCGTCTACAACAACGCGGCCCAAATCTGGAACCACACCTTTTTCTGGAACTGCATGAAGCCCGCGGGCGGTGGCGAGCCCACGGGTGCGCTGGCCAGTGCCATCACGGCCAAGTGGGGCAGCTACGCCGCTTTCCGTGAGGCCTTCGTCAAGTCGGCCGTCGGCAATTTCGGGTCGGGCTGGACCTGGCTGGTCAAGAAGGCCGATGGCTCCGTGGACATCGTCAACACGGGTGCTGCTGGCACCCCCCTGACCACCGCCGACAAGGCCCTGTTGACGGTAGACGTGTGGGAGCACGCCTACTACATCGACTATCGCAACCTGCGTCCGAAGTTCGTCGAGACCTTCCTGGACAAGCTGGTGAACTGGGAGTTCGCCCAGAAGAACTTCGGCTGAGGTTGAGCCGACGCGCAGCGTGGCTGCGCATCTTGACTCACTCACATGCCAAGGGCCGCGGTTGCGGCCCTTGCTGTTGGTGGCAGGTCTTTGGGGTGCGGCGTTGCGTCAGGGTTCCGGCGGCTTGCCTACCGCGAGAACGGCTCGCCCGTCAGGCGGGCACCGGCGCGCAGCCCCTTTTTTTCGAACCAGCCCTGGTTCATCTCGAGCACGAAGCGCACGGGTCGCGTGGAGCAATGCGACTGGGTCGAAAGCGGTTTCATGTTGGCCAGATTGACGATGGTGCCGTCGTCTGCGATGAAAGCCGCCGTGAGCGGCGAGGGGGTGTTCATCATCCAGAAGCACTGCACGGACGGCTGGTCGAACACGAACAGCATGCCTTCGTGCATGGGCATGTCACGCCGCCACATCAGGCCCGTGGCGCGTTGCTCGGGGGTACTCGCCACCTGGGCGTCGATCTGGTGCATACCGGCCAAGAGTTTGACCCGGGGCAGGTTCAGCTGCGGCTGCTGGGCCTGCGAGGCGTCGGATCCCAAGGCGAGGACGAGTGCGAGGAGCAGGGTCGGCAGGAATGACATGAGCCGATTGTCGTCCAATGAAAAATGCCTGCGTGCGGCAGGCATTCGGGTGAGGATTTCAAACGCTTCAGGTGGCGTCGGTCCTCTTGGCCTTCCTGGCGGGTCCTCGGAGAAAGAGTCGGCAGGATAAAAAAAAGCCCGCTCGAGGCGGGCTTTTCAATCGGTAGGAACCGATTACTTCTTGGCCGAAGCGGCGGGCTTGGCGCCCGAAGCGGCGGGCTTGGCGCCCGAAGCGGCGGGGGCCGAAGCGAAGGTGGAGGCGGCGAACAGGCCAGCGATCAGAGCAGCGAACAGAGTTTTCATGGTGTTTCCTTAAGGATTGTTCAAAGTTTCCCTGCTGGGTTCCCGGCAGGTGTCCTACTAACGCAGGCAAATCCCGCCGGTTGACAGGAATTTAGATTTTCCTGCGCTGATGCGCCCGTTCGGCGCGCGGTGACGCCTTCGTGACACCCCGGATTGGCCGCTAGAATCACGGCTTGCATCCAGTCGGCTGCCCTAAATTAGTAGGTTTTTGTTCCTTCCGGAGACGTTTCCCTCATGTACCAGCACATCAAAGTGCCCGCCCAGGGCCAGAAAATCACGGTCAATTCCGACATGTCGCTCAATGTCCCGAATGAACCCGTCATTCCCTACATCGAGGGTGACGGCACCGGGATGGACATCACCCCTGTGATGCTCAAGGTGGTGGATGCAGCCGTGGCCAAGGCCTATGGCGGCAAGCGCAAGATCCACTGGATGGAGGTGTATGCCGGCGAGAAATCCACCCGTGTGTATGGGCCGGATGTGTGGCTCCCCGAGGAAACCCTGCATGCTGTGCGCGATTACGTTGTGTCCATCAAGGGCCCCCTGACCACGCCGGTCGGCGGCGGTATCCGTTCCCTCAACGTGGCCCTGCGCCAAGAGCTCGACCTGTACGTGTGCCTGCGCCCCATTCAGTACTTCAAGGGCGTCCCCTCCCCCCTGAAAGAGCCCGAGAAGACCCACATGGTCATCTTCCGTGAGAACTCGGAAGACATCTACGCCGGCATCGAATACGAGGCTGAAACCGACAAAGCCAAGAAGTTGATCAAGTTCCTGATCGACGAGATGGGCGTCAAGAAGATCCGCTTCCCCGACACCTCGGGCATCGGCATCAAGCCGGTTTCGCGCGAAGGCACCGAGCGACTGGTGCGCAAGGCCATCCAGTACGCCATCGACAACGACAAGCCCAGCGTCACCATCGTGCACAAGGGCAACATCATGAAGTTCACGGAGGGCGGTTTCCGTGACTGGAGCTACGCCCTGGCGCAGCGCGAATTCGGCGCCGAGCTGATCGACGGCGGCCCGTGGTGCAAGTTCAAGAACCCGAAGACGGGCAAGGACATCATCGTCAAGGACTCCATCGCCGACGCCTTCCT
>CANHSE010000156.1 GCA_947463025.1 Comamonadaceae bacterium | reverse complement strand
TGGTGGGAGGCGGGCGGCACGGTAGTGCGCGATTACCGCATCGCCCGCAGCGACCGCGCGGGCCTACTGTGGATCTATTGCGAACACGGACCTGATCCTGCGGCGCCCGCGCGCTGGTATTTGCAAGGCCTGTATGCCTGAAGCGCCCGCACGCCCCCCGCTGCCACCCCAAGTCGAGGAAGACGATGCACCCCCCGTGCTGCCAGCGCAGGAGGCTGTGGGTGAGGGCGCAGCCAGCTTGCCTGGCTACGCCGAACTGCATGCCCTGAGCCACTTCAGTTTTCAACGTGGCGCCTCGCATCCGGGCGAGCTGGTTCGGCGCGCCTACAACCTGGGCTACGAGGCGCTGGCTTTGACGGACGAATGCTCGGTGGCCGGCGTGGTGCAAGCGCAGATCGCCCTGCGCGAGCACCTGCAGGAGGCAGCGCGTCTAGAGCGTGAAGGACCAGGTCGGCGCGTACGTCCCTTTCGTCTGATCTTCGGCAGCGAATTCGAGTTACCCCAGGGGCGACTGGTGGCCCTGGCGCGCAACACCTTCGGCTGGGGCGATCTGTGCGAATTCATCACCGCGGCGCGTCGCCAGGCGCCCAAGGGCGCTTACCGGGTGGACTGGCTGTCCAGCGCTATGTCACTCCTGGCGGGTTGCGAGTGTCTGTGGGTGCCGCGGCGTGATGCGCCCCAGGCCATGGACCTGAGCGTGCTGCGTGAGGGACTGCGCCAAGCGCGTGACTGCGTGGGCCCGCGGCTCTGGCTGGGGGCGGCTTTGCACGGCGAGCTGGGCGACGAGTGCTGGCTGGATCGGCTGCGCGAGGTGAGCGCGCAGTGCGACGTGCCGCTGGTGGCGGCAGGCGGCGTGTTGATGCACCGACGCTCACGCCAGCGTCTGCACGATGTCATGACCGCCGTTCGCGAGGGGCGCGCCATCGAAGACTGCGGCTTTGCCTTGCCTTCGAACGCACAGCGCCATCTGCGCTATCGCGCGCGTCTGGCGCAGGTGTACCCACCGCAGTTGCTGCAGGCCACGCTGGCCGTTGCAGCGCGTTGCCGCTTCGAGCTGTCGTCCATTCAGTACAACTACCCGCTTGAGTCGGTGCCGTGCGGACAGACGCCGATCGGCACGCTCACGCGCCTGACCTTGCGCGGCGCGCGCCGGCGCTATCCGAAAGGGCTACTGCCTGACCATCGCGCGCAGATCGCCAAGGAGCTGCGCCTGATTGCGGTCAAGCGCTATGAGATGTTCTTTCTCACGGTGGAAGACATCGTGCGCTACGCACGCAGCCAGGGCATCTTGTGTCAGGGGCGTGGCTCGGCGGCGAATTCGCTGGTGTGCTATTGCCTGCATATCACCGAGGTCTCGCCCGAGCGATCGAGCATGCTGTTCGAGCGCTTCATCAGCATGGAGCGGCATGAGGCGCCTGATATCGATGTCGATTTCGAGCACCAGCGCCGCGAGGAGGTGATCCAGTACATCTACCGCAAGTACGGGCGCGAGCGAGCGGCGATTGCTGCGGTGGTGGTGCGCTATCGACCACGCATGGCCTTGCGCGATGTGGGCAAGGCGCTGGGCATCGACGAGCGCTTGATCGACGCCTTTGCCAAGGACCATCACGGTTTCGAGCGGGACATCGCGCAGGCGCGCTTACCGGATCTGGCGCGGACCTTGGGTATCGCGATGGCGGATGTCGATCAAGACGACAGCGTGCTACCACGCCGGATGCGCCTGTGGCTTCAGCTGGCGCGCGAGCTGTGCGGTGTCCCACGCCATTTGAGCCAGCATGTGGGCGGCTTCGTGCTCACGCAAGACAAGCTCACGCGCCTGGTGCCGGTGGAAAACGCCGCCATGCCGGATCGCTCCATCATCCAGTGGGAGAAGGACGATCTGGAGGCCATGGGCCTGCTCAAAGTGGACGTGCTGGCCCTGGGCATGCTCAGTGCCTTGCGCCGCTGCCTGGCGCTGGCCAACCAATGGCGCGGGCGGCGCGGTGATGCGGCTTGGCACCTTCAGCAGATCCCGCAGGAAGATTCAGGTGTCTACGACATGCTGTGTCGCGCCGAGAGCGTAGGCGTGTTCCAGGTGGAGAGCCGGGCACAGATGGCGATGCTCCCGCGCCTGCGCCCACGCACCTACTACGACCTGGTGGTACAGGTGGCCATCGTACGCCCGGGGCCGATTCAAGGCGGCATGGTGCACCCTTATCTGCAGGCGCGTCAGCGTCGGCGTGAGGGTTTGCCGGTGCGGTACATGAAGGACGAACTCGCCGGCCCGCTGGGGCGCACGCTGGGCGTTCCGATCTTTCAAGAGCAGGTCATGCAGCTGGCGATGGTGGCAGCGCACTTCAGCGCCGATCAAGCCGATGCCTTGCGTCGTTCGATGGCTGCCTGGTCACGCAAGGGCGGCGTGCATAAGTTTCGGCAGCCGTTGGTGGAAGGGATGGTGCGTCGCGGTTATCCGCTGGAATTTGCCGAGGGAATTTTTCGACAAATTGAAGGCTTTGGCGAATACGGATTTCCGGAGAGTCACGCCGCGAGCTTCGCGCTGCTGGTGTATTTCAGCAGCTGGTTCAAGTGTCATGAGCCGGCGTGCTTCTTGGCGGCGATGCTCAATTCGCAGCCGCTGGGGTTCTACACGCCCTCGCAGCTGGTACAAGATGCGCAGCGCCAAGGCGTGGAGGTACGGCCTGTCGATGTGACGGCGAGTGATTGGGATTGCACGCTGGAAGCGCCAGGTGCAGCGCGGGAAGCGGATGAACCGCCGACGGGCGAGGGCAACACCTTGCAGCCGGCGGTACGCCTGGGCCTGCGGCAGGTGGCGGGGCTGGGCGAGGCGGCGGGGCGGCGCATCGTGGCGGCGCGCTGCGGTGCGGTGTTCGACAGCGTCGACGCCCTGGCCCTGCGCGCCGGCCTGGACCGCGGGGACATGGCCGCCTTGGCGGCAGCCGACGCGCTCTCCTCACTCGCAGGCCATCGGCGTCAGCAGGTGTGGGCCGCCACCGCCACGCGCCGCGCGCCGGGCTTGCTGCGCGCGGCACCGATTCACGAAGACCCGGTGCAACTACCCCTGGCCAGCGAGGGCGAAGACATCGTGTTCGACCATGTGTCCACCGGTCTGACGCTACGCCGACATCCGCTGGCCCTGCTGCGCGCGCGGCTGGACGCACAAGGCTGGCGCAGTTCGCAGCGGCTGCAGGCCTTGGCCGATGGCCAGCCTGCGCGCGCCTGCGGCTTGGTCACCATGCGCCAGCGGCCGGGGACGGCCAAGGGCACGCTGTTCATCTCGCTGGAGGACGAGACGGGCACCGTGAATGTGATCGTTTGGCCTGCGTTGGCCGAGACCCAGCGTGACGTGCTGTATCGGGCGCGCCTGCTGGCGGTGGAGGGGGTGTGGCAGCGCGATGAGGCCAGCGGCGGGCGCGTGCGGCACCTGGTGGCGCGGCGTAGCGAGGACCTCACGCCGTGGCTGGGGCGGTTGGCGCAGGAAGGGCGCAGCCGGGATTTCCATTGAGCGAATACCGGATGCTCACGAATCGGTCACGAACAGTCGCTGCGTCCCTCTGAAATTGCAAATACGCGTTCAAGAAGTTTGTGGGTAGGCCCAGCCGCTGCTAGTTTTCCGCCCACAGCCCGCCCTTCATCGACGGCGGGTGTGATCAGGAGTGACACATGCGCGTATCTATAGCGGCCCTTGGCTTGGCTGCGCTCTCGCTGGCCGGATGCATGGCGACTACCACCACCACGCCTAAAGAGTCGCCGCAATCGAACCGTTTGACCACTGGCCAGGTGCAACTGACCTTGCATCGAAACCAGACCACCCAGGCCGAGGTGCTGGAAGCCTTTGGCGCCCCCAATCTGGTGACCGTTAACAGCGAGGGGGAAGAGGTGTGGACCTACCAGCGCAATGCCACGGTGGTCAATTCGCAAAGCAGCAGTGCGTTTGGCACGGTGATCTTTTTTGGGGGCTCGACGCAAAGCTCGGGCCTGGAGCAAAGCAGCCGCACCATGACGCTGATCGTGAAGTTCAAGACGATCAATGGTGCGAAGCGTGTCAGTTCCTTCGACTCGCGCACATCGTCCTTTTGATCTGGAGATCCCATGAAAAAAATCGCAGTTCCTTCTTTGATCGCCCTGACTTTGTTACTGGTCGGGTGCGAGTCGATGCGGCCGCAGGCGCCGCGCTCCTCCCTGGAGATTCAGGCCATTCAGGCCAAGATGTTCGAGACCGACAAGTCCACAGCTTTCAGGTCTGTGATGTCGGTTTTGCAGGATCTGGGTTATGTGATTCAGACCGCCAGCATGGAGACGGGCGTCATCACCGCGCAGTCACCGACGAAGCAAGATGACTCCGGTGGCGCATTGTTTGCGTCGATGCTCGCCAACATTCGGTCTGAGGGGCGTACCTACGTGACGGCCAGCCTCGAAGATTTCAGCGCCAAGCAGACACGCATCCGGCTGAACTTCGTGGACCGGCGTTTTCGCAGCGGCGCCTATGGTCAGCAGGCGACCGACGAACAGCCGGTGTACGACGCCAAGATCTATCAGAACGCGTTCGAGAAGATCAGCGAGGCCATCTTCATCCGATCGTCCCAGAAGTAGGTGTGCCAGCCTGTGGGCGCTGGTGACATCTTCTCGTTCCATGATTCAATGGTGGTTGAATCATGCGTCGTTTCTGTGGCGGCAAAATGCACGTCCTCGGGTCTCGCATGCCGTTTCTAAGGCATTCAAAAGAATGAAAAAGCTCCTTTCCATCGGCGTTTTCGCCCTGATGACAGCCTGTGCGGGTGTCGCAGCCTACTGGTATTTTTCGCCGTACCTGACCCTGTACAAGGTCGCGACGGCGGTCAAGGCCAAGGACGCCCCCGCACTGAATCAGACCATCGATTACCCGCGCGTGCGCGAGAGCCTCAAGGGGCAGTTCTCGACGCAAATGGCCAAAAAGATGGGGGATCCCTCTGCCAATCCTTTGAGTGCGCTGGGCACCATGATTGGCATGGCCATGGTCAACCCCATCGTGGACGCACTCGTGCGGCCCGAGATGGTCATGCAGATGATGAAGGACGGTCAGGTTCAGACCGACCAGCCGGTGTCGGCGCCCGCAGCATCCGAACCCGCGGCGAATGCCAAGCCGCAATGGCGGGTGGATCGGGAGGGCGTCGACCGCGTGATCGCGATTCCGGAGAAGGGGGCTTTGCCCGGGCCTGCGAACGATGTGGGATTTGTCTTTGAGCGCTCGGGCTTCGCAAGTTGGAAGCTGACCGAGATTCGCATCACGTTCTCGGACAAATGAGCGTGGCGAAAAATTGGAGCGGGCGATGGGAATCGAACCCACGTCTTGAGCTTGGGAAGCTCAGGTCCTGCCATTGAACGACGCCCGCGTCGGAAAGACTGCGGGCGCTATCTTAATCGCAGCGGGGCGTGACGCTCACTCCAATCGCTCGGGACTTGCCGGCGACGGCTGGAATCCCCCGCCCGCGCCCGCGTGCCCACCCAGTGGGGCGCTGCTCCCGCCGGCGGCACCGGTAGCGGCAGGCGTGCCACTGGCCGCCATCCCGCTGTGAACCCGGTCCGACGCTGCCTCGGTGTTCGGCCTGGACGCCTGGCCCTGGCTGTACCACCGCTGCACGATGCGCGAGGCCGTTTCGCGCCCGCCCAGACCAAAGGCCAGCGCCAGCGCCAAGGCCACTGCGCCCACCACCGCCATGAACAGGGTGTTGACCAGATCGGTGGCAATCCCGATCTGGTTGACCGCCACCACGATGGCGAAGGCCCACACCAGCGTATGCGCCACCTGCGCCAGGAACTTCGGATTGCCCAGTCCCCCTTCGGCCGCTGCGCCGCGTACCAGGTTTCGAAGGGCGCGCGCCGCCAGTCCACCAACTACCAGCACCACCAAGGCGACGACCACATTGGGCAGCCACAGCAGCAACTGACGCAGCACGTC
>CANHSE010000155.1 GCA_947463025.1 Comamonadaceae bacterium | reverse complement strand
GCCAGTTGCGCCTTGGTCAGGGCGGGCGTCTCCAGGCTCTCGACGGTGAAGTCCAGGCGGGCGCTGTCTTTTTCGGGTGAGGTCGCGTCGTTCATCGCTCAGGCCCGCAGGCGTCCACCCAGATCGCCGGCGATCCGGGCCATGACGGCCTTGACCGCCGTTTCAATCTCGTCGTCGGTCAGCGTGCCCGCGGCGCGACCCAGGGTCAGGCGCACGGCCAGGCTCTTCTCGTGGGCGGCCATGCCCGAGACGGCTTGCGCCGGCTTGTACAGGTCAAACAGCAAGGCGCCTTGCAGCAAGCCCCCGGTGTCGGCGGCGCGCACCGCGGACATCAAGGCGTCGTGGCTCACCGTATCGGCCACGATCACGGCCAGATCGCGCTCGGACGGCTGCACGCGCGGGACCGGCTCGAAGACCGCCACGCGACGCGCCAGCACCGCATCCAGATCCAATTCGAACAACAGGGGCGCGGCGCCAGGCAGCTCCCACTGCTGCCGCCAGCGAGGATGCAATTCGCCCAGCACGCCCACCTGCTGTCCCTCGAGCCACGCGCTGGCGCAACGCCCGGGGTGCAAGGCAGGATGGGTCGTGGCGCGAAACTGCGCTTGCAAGGGCGCCAGCAGCGCCTGCACATCACCCTTGAGGTCAAAGAAGTCTGCGGCGACGCTGCCCTTGCGGCCCCATTGCAGGCCGTCGACCGCGCCGTAGGCCAGACCGGCCACCCGCATCGGCTGGTGGATGCCGCGCACGGTGCTGTCGGTGGTGGCCACCGAGGCATCGCGCAGGAACACGCGTCCGAGCTCGAACACGCGCACGCGTTCGGCCTTGCGATCGAGGTTATGTCGTAGCACCTGCAGCAGCGACCCCATGAGGGACGAGCGCATGACGCTCATGGGGCTGGCGATCGGATTGAGCAGACGCACCGGATCGGTGTTGCCGGCCAGATCACGCTCCCAGGCTTCTTCGACGAAGCTGAAGTTGATGGTCTCCTGGTAGCCCAGGCCTGCCAGCAGACGTCGCACGGCAAAGCGGCTGCGGCGCGATTCGGGGATGGGTCGGGCCACGATGGGCGCCAGCGGCGGCGTGGTCGGCAGGTTTTGGTAGCCGATGATGCGCACCACCTCCTCGATCAAATCTTCCTCGATCGCGAGGTCAAAGCGATGCGGGGGCGGCAGCACGGTCAGGCGGTCGCCCTCGACCTTCACGTCCAGCCCCAGGCGCGCCAAGGCCTGGCGGCAATCGTCGGCCGACAGCGGCATGCCGATCACCTGCGCCGCGCGCGAGGCGCGCAGCGTCACCGGCTGGCGCTCAGGAACAGCCACGATCTGGTCGTCGATCGGGCCCGCGTCACCCCCGCAGATCGATTGGATCAGGCGGGTGATGTGCTCGATGTGCAGCGCGGTCAGGCTGGCATCGACGCCGCGCTCGAAGCGATGGCCGGCGTCGGTGGAGAAGTTGTAGCGGCGTGAGCGACCCTGAATCGCCTGCGGGTGCCAGAAGGCGGCCTCGACATAGACGTTGCGGGTGCTGTCCGACACGGCGGTGGCATCGCCCCCCATGATGCCGGCCAGCGACTCGACCTGGGCGTCGTCGGCGATCACGCCCACCTGTTCGTCCAAGGTGATGGTGTTGCCATTGAGAAGCTTGAGGGTCTCACCGGCGCGGCCCCAGCGCACGTCCAGGCCGCCATGGATCTTGTCCAGGTCGAAGATGTGGGTCGGGCGGCCGAACTCGAACATCACGTAGTTCGAGATGTCGACCAGGGCCGTCACGCTGCGCTGCCCACAGCGGGCCAGGCGGTCGACCATCCACTGCGGGGTCTGCGCCTGCGGATTGACGTTGCGCACCACGCGCCCGGAAAAGCGTCCGCACAGATCGGGCGCAGAAACCTTGACCGGCAGGCGCGCGTCGTGCGCGGGCTTGACCGGCTCGAAGGTCGGCGCCTTCAGCGGCGCGCCGGTCAGGGCCGACAGCTCACGCGCCACACCGTACACGCTCAGCGCGTGGGCCAAATTGGGCGTGAGCTTGAGGGTGAACAGGGTGTCGTCCAGAGACAGGACCTGGCGGATATCCGCGCCGACCGGCGCATCGGCCGCCAGCTCCAAAAGACCGCCATGGTCCTCGCTCAATTGCAGTTCGCGGGCCGAGCACAGCATGCCCTGGCTCTCGACGCCGCGCAGCTTGCCCAGCTTGATCTGGAAAGGCTTGCCGTCTTCACCCGGGGGCAACTGCGCGCCCACCAGCGCGCAGGGCACACGGATACCCACACGCGCATTAGGCGCACCGCAGACGATGTTCAACAAGGCGCCCCGCCCCACATCCACCTGGCACACGCGCAGGCGGTCGGCGTTGGGATGCTGCACGGCCTCTTTGATCTCGCCCACCACGATCTGCGTGAAGGGCGGCGCGACCGGCCGCAGCTCCTCGACCTCGAGGCCGCCCATGGTGAGGGTGTCGGCCAGGGCTTGGGTGCTCAGAGGCGGATTGCAGAACTCGCGCAGCCAGGACTCGGGAAATTGCATGGTCGGTTACCGATATTGGCGCAGGAAGCGGATGTCGCCGTCGAAGAAGAGGCGCAGATCGTTCACGCCATAACGCAGCATGGTCAGACGGTCTGGCCCCATGCCGAAGGCGAACCCGATGTACTGCTCCGGATCCAGGCCCATATTGCTCACTACCTTCGGGTGCACCTGGCCCGAGCCGGCGACTTCCAGCCAGCGGCCCGCCAAGGGACCGCTTTGGAACTGGATGTCGATCTCGGCGCTGGGCTCGGTAAACGGGAAGAAGCTGGGGCGGAAACGCAGCGCCAGGTCATCGCTCTCGAAGAAGGTGCGACAAAAATCGGTGAACACGACCTTCAGGTCCTTGAAGCTGACGTTCTTGCCGAGCCACAGGCCTTCGCACTGGTGGAACATCGGCGAGTGCGTCGCGTCGCTGTCGACGCGGTAGGTGCGACCGGGCGCGATCACGCGGATCTCGGGCAGATCGCCCGCCTTCAAGGCCGCCGCATGCCTCTTGATGTGGGCATGCGCGTAGCGTACCTGCATCGGGCTGGTGTGCGGGCGCAGGTTATAGGCAATGCCATCCTCGCCTTGGATGTCGACATAAAAGGTGTCCTGCATGGACCGCGCCGGGTGGTTGGGCGGGTTGTTCAGGGACGTGAAGCTGTGCCAGTCGCTTTCGATCTCGGGGCCGTCGGCGACATCAAAGCCCATGCTGGCAAAGATTTGCTCGATGCGCTCCAGGGTCAGGCTCACCGGATGCAAGCCGCCAGGTTCGCGCACGCGCCCGGGCAGGGTCACATCCAGGGCTTCGGCTTGCAGTTGCTGCTCGAGCTCGGCGTCGGCTAGCGCGCGACGACGCTGCGTGAGCGCCTCTTCGACCGCTTGCTTGGCCTGGTTGATGGCGGCACCGCGCGTCTTTTTCTCTTCGACGCTGAGCGTGGCCAGGCCTTTCATCAGCTCGGTGATGCAGCCGGACTTGCCGATGTACTGCGCCTTGGCATCTTCGAGCTGGGCAGGCGTAGCCGCCTGCGCGAAGGACTGCCGTGCGGCATCGACGATGGAATCGAGATCTTGGCTCATGCGAAATGAAACAGGGCTAGCGCCTTGCAAGCCCTAGCCCTGTGCTGGTGGTTGGCCTCGTGCGCTGAACGCGTCAGCGCGCGCGGGGGACTCAGGCAGCAGCCAGTTTGGCCTTGACCTGTTCCACGATGCCGGCAAAGGCCGCTTTGTCGTGCACCGCGATATCGGCCAGCACTTTGCGGTCGATCTCGATGCCGGCCTTGCGGATGCCGTTGGCGAACTGGCTGTAGGTCAGGCCCAGTTCACGTGCAGCGGCGTTGATACGGGCGATCCACAGCTGGCGGAAGACGCGTTTCTTGGCACGGCGGTCACGGTAGGCATATTGCCCCGCCTTCATCACCGCTTCTTTGGCGATGCGGAAGACGTTGCCGCGGCGGCCGCGGAAGCCCTTGGCAAGGGCGAGAACTTTTTTGTGGCGGGCGCGAGCCGTTACACCACGTTTGACGCGAGGCATGTGTTACTCCTTCTTGTTCGTTCGGTTGATCACAGACCCGCGAACGGGAGCATCTGTGCCATGTGACCCATATTGGTCTCATGCACGGCCACAGCACCACGCAGGTGACGCTTGTTCTTGGTGGTCTTCTTGGTCAGGATGTGGCGCTTGAAAGCCTGGCCCCGCTTGACGGTGCCACCCGGACGAACGCGAAAGCGCTTCTTGGCGCTGCTCTTGGTCTTCATTTTGGGCATGTGCATGCTCCTTCTTCATTTGTGCTCGTGAGGCGCCGCGAAACTGTCCGCGGACTTGCTGGCCCCGAGCCACTTGTTTCGGACAGCGCAAGCGCCGTCCTTCAAAACACCAGTGGGTGACCGACCCGCTGGCATCTGATTCTGGGCGGATCTCTCGATCCACCCGGGGGATCTGACGCTTTCGCGTCAGGCCGAAGCGCTTTGCGCCTCGGTGGCCGGCTTGGCAGGTGCCGCCGCCGGCTTCTTCTTGCCCGGCGCGATCATCATGATCATCTGCCGGCCTTCCAGTTTCGGGAACTGCTCGACCACGATGAGGTCGGCCAGTTCATCCCGAATCCGGTTCAGGAGGGCCATGCCCAGTTCCTGGTGCGTGATCTCGCGACCGCGAAAGCGCAGCGTGATCTTGCATTTGTCGCCGTCGCCCAGGAAGCGCCGGATGTTGCGCATCTTGATGTTGTAGTCACCGTCGTCGGTGCCCGGGCGGAACTTGACTTCCTTGATCTCGATGACCGTCTGCTTGGCTTTCGCTTCGGCCGCCTTTTTCTGTTCCTGGTACTTGAACTTGCCGTAATCCATCAGCCGGCACACAGGCGGCACGGCGGTAGCGGCAATTTCAACCAGGTCCACATCCAGCTCGCCCGCCATACGCAGGGCATCCTGCAGGCTCACGATGCCAAGAGGCTCGTTCTCGGGGCCGGAGAGTCGGACTTCCGGGGCCATGATTTCCCGGTTCAGGCGGTGCTTGCGTTCCTCGCGCTGGCGGCGATCGCGAAATTCAGTAGCGATGGTTGCTTCCTTTGGGTCTCAATGTTTGTTGGCGATGTCGCCCTGGATGCGCGCAATGAACGCTTGGACGGACATCACGCCCAGGTCCTGGTTGCCCCGGGCTCGAACGGCCGCTCCGCCCGCGGCCTTTTCCTTGTCGCCTACGACAAGGATGTACGGCAGCTTCTGGAGCGAGTGCTCTCGTATTTTATACGTAATTTTCTCGTTTCGCAGGTCCAACTCGACCCTAAGCCCTTGATTTTGCAGCGTTTTGGCCACTTCCCGGGCGTAATCGGCCTGGGAATCCGTGATGTTGAGGACCGCCACCTGCACCGGCGCCAGCCAGGCGGGCAGCGCGCCGGCGTGCTGCTCGATCAAGATGCCGATGAAACGCTCCATGCTGCCGACGATGGCGCGATGGAGCATGACCGGGCGATGGCGCGCCCCGTCTTCCCCCACAAACTCGGCGTCCAGGCGCTCGGGCATCGAGAAATCCACCTGGATGGTGCCGCATTGCCACTGGCGGCCGATGGCGTCCTTCAGGGTGTATTCGACCTTCGGTCCGTAGAAGGCGCCGTCACCCGGCGCGATCACGAATTCGCAACCGGAGGCGCGCAGGCTTTCCATCAGGGCGTTTTCGGCGCGGTCCCAACTCTCGTCGGAGCCGATGCGCTTTTCGGGCCGGGTGGCGATCTTGTAGATGATGTCGGTGAAGCCGAAGTCCTTATAGACCTTTTGGAGTAAGGCGGTGTACGCCGTGCACTCGGCCAGGATCTGGTCCTCGGTGCAGAAGATGTGGCCGTCGTCCTGGGTGAATCCGCGCACCCGCATGATCCCGTGCAAGCCACCGGTGGGCTCGTTGCGGTGGCACTGGCCGAATTCGCCATAGCGCAGGGGCAGGTCGCGGTAGCTCTTGACGCCCTGCTTGAAGATCAGGATGTG
>CANHSE010000154.1 GCA_947463025.1 Comamonadaceae bacterium | reverse complement strand
CGCGCGTCGCAGCCGACAAAGGGAATGCCCAGGCACTGCTGCTTGGCGGCATCGGGCGGGTTGCTGTGCGAGGGCGCAGCGGTCTCGGTGAGGCCATAGCCTTCGACATAGCGCAGTCCGAACTGCTCCCACAAACGCTGGGCCACCGCCTGCGGCATGGCGGCGCCGCCACCGCCGATAGTGACGAGGCTGGACAGGTCATAGCGATCAAAGTGCGGGCTGGCCAGCAGGTCGATGACCATGGTGGGGATGTTGGTCCAGTTTGTGACCTTCCAATGTGAGATCAGCCTACCCGCGAGGTCGCGGTCCCAGCGGGGCATGACCACCAGCGTGGCACCGAGGTACAGGCCGGCGTGCATGACGCTGACCATGCCGGTGATGTGGAACATGGGCACCACCAGCAAGGAGACCATGTCGGCGGTGGCCTGCGACCACAGGCCACTGGCAACAGCGTTGTGCATGACGCTGGCATGCGTGTGCATGCAGCCCTTGGGCAGGCCGGTGGTGCCACTGGTGTAGGGCAGCACCGCCAGATCGGTGGGGCCCGCCTCCAGCGGCGGCAGTGGCAGGCGGTTGTCCAGGGCGTCGGTCCAGGCCATCACCTGGCCACCGGCCAGGGCGGGCAGCGCATGCCGCGTCAGCAGCCACTCGGACCAGCTCGCAGGCAGCGACCCCGACGCCGCGGCATCGAAGGCGTCGGTGAACTGCGTCACCACCAAATGGGCCAGGCGCTGCGCAGGCGGCAGGCTGTCGCTGGCCGCTACCAGCTCGGGCGCCAGATCGCCGGTGGTCAGGGCCACGCGTGCGTCGGGATCGACGATGTAGTGGCGAATCTCCTGGGCGCGGTTCATGGGGTTGACCGGCACCACCACCGCGTTGCATCGCAGGATGGCGAAGTGCGCGATGACCAGCTGCGGGCAGTTCTGCATGGCCAGCACCACGCGGTCACCGCGCGTGACGCCCAGAGCCTGCAAGCGCGCCGCCAGACGCTCGGCCTGCGACAGCAGCTCGCGGTACGTCAGCACCCGCTCGAAGAACACCAAGGCGGCCTTGTCCGGGTAACGGCGAGCGCTGGTCGCCAGGTTGTCCCAGAGGGACGTGGCCGGTGGCGTGATGGCCAAAGGCAGGCGCCGGGGCCAGAAGGCGTGGTGGGGTCGTTGCAAGGCAGTCTCCGCAAAGCGTGTGCAGACACTAGCGGCGGCCGGCGCGGGCGACAACAGGGCCGGCCCCAATCAGGCAGGCCCCGGGGTCGCCTGGGCGACGCGGACGCGGGCTTATGATCCCCGCGCCATGAACACACCCTTTGATCCTCACGCACACGCACAGGCCCTCGCACACGCCTGGAGCGGTGCACCGCGGGTGAACGCCGCCGACCTGCCGATGGCGGACGAGGCGCAGGCCTACGCCGTGCAAGACGCCCTGGCCACCCGACTGGGCCGGGTCGCTGGCTGGAAGGTCGGCGCCTCGAGCAACAGCGCGGAGCCCAACGCAGCCCCCCTGCCCGCCACGGTGGTTCGACCCGCGGGTACGACGCTGGGGCTGCCGGCGCGGTCCTTGCGATTGATTGAGCTGGAGGTGGCGGTGCGCCTGCGCCATGACCTGCGGCCGGGCGATCGGCTGATGTCGCAGGCCCAGGTGTGGGACGCGATCGAGTCGGTGTTTCCGGCGGTTGAAGTGGTGGATTCGCGCCTGGTCGAGGGGCGCGATGCGCCGGCGACCGTGCGCCTGGCCGACTTGCAAAGCCACGGCGCGCTGGTGTGGGGTGTGCCCCTGGAGATCCACCCGCGTGCGATCGATCTGACGCGTCTACGCACCCGCCTCTGGTTTGACGGCGCGCTCGCCGCCGATGTGACAGGCGCCCATGCCGCACCCGATGTCTGGCGCCTGATCGCCTGGCTGGCGCGCCACGCGCAAGCGCGCGGCAGGCCGCTGCGCGCGGGCGACATCGTGACCACAGGCTCGTGCACACCGCCGGTGTTTGCAGCCCAAGGCGCCCGCGTCACGGGCGAGATCGACGGACTGGGGCGGATCGCGCTGACGCTGTGACCGCGTCGGCGCGGCGCTTTCAGCGCACGAAAACGCGACTGAGAAGAACACCCACGCCGAAGGCGATGCCCACCGCCGCCAGCGGATTGGCGCGCACCTGATCGCGCGCCCTCTCGCCGTAGGCGTGCTGCCAGTCCATCACGCGGTCGCTGCCCGCGCCCAAAGTTTGCTCGAGTCGGTCGACGGCTTCATGCGCCGCCTGCGCCATGCGGTGTACTGCCGCATGGGCGTGACCCATGGTGTCGTCCGCGCTTGAGGACAGGCCCGCGCGGCGCGTGCCCCCACTGCCGGAGACGAAGGCGCCTGTGCTTTCAGGCATGGGGGTATCGCTGGCGCTCGATGGGTTCATGGGGTCCTCACAGGTTGGGGAGCAGGGGTCTCGGCAGCGACTCTAGGTGCCCCAGCGGGATGCCCCCGTCGGCCCAGACGCGCCTGCGCGCGTAGGACCACGCCGCGCGCGACCCGGTTAAAGTCGCGCCTGTGAACTGGAGCCCCGACGCCGCATCCCTGTCCTGGGTCTTGACCGCCATCGAGTCGCTGGCAACGCTGGCCTTTGCGCTCTCGGGTCTGGTCGCTGCCGCCCGTAAGCGGCTGGATGCAGTGGGCGTGTGCGTGGTGGCGGGTTTGACCGCGTTTGGCGGCGGCACGCTGCGCGATGTGCTGCTGGATCGCCGGCCCTTCTTCTGGGTGGAGCATGCCAACTGGCTGTGGGTGCTGCTGGCGCTGACGGTGGGCGCCATGGCCTTCATGCGGGCGCGCCACCTCTCGCCCACCCTGCGCGCCGCCCAATGGCCGGACGCCCTGGGCCTGGGTCTTTTCACCGCCAACGGCACACAGATCGCGCTGGACCAGGGCATGCCGGCCATCGTCGCGGTCCTGATGGGAATGATCACGGCGGTGTTTGGTGGTGTGCTGCGTGACATCGTGTGCAACGACATTCCCAGCGCCTTCAGTGATCACCGACCGTATGCAGTGTGCGCATTCTTGGGAGGCTGGACCTTGGTCGGCGCACTCGCGCTCGATATGCCGCAGGGCCTGGCCCTGGTGCTGGCCATTGCGGTGGCGACCGGCCTGCGTGGGGTGGCCATGGCCACCGACTTCACGCTGCCCCAGTGGCGTGGGCGTGATCCCAACGGGGACTAGCGCCCCCCGCACGAGCGAGAATCGGCGCCATGCGCATCCCCCACCTTTTGGACGTGCCGAGCGGCGCCATCACCGATGTGGCGGGCCTCTCGGTCGGTCACTTCACCGACACGCGCCGGCCCACCGGCTGCTCGGTCGTTCTCGTGCCTGAGGGTGCGGTCGCGGGGGTCGATGTGCGCGGCGCGGCCCCGGGCACGCGCGAGACCGACCTGCTCTCGCCGACGAACACCGTCGACCGCGTGCATGCGGTGCTGCTCTCAGGGGGCAGTGCCTTTGGGCTGGATGCGGCAGGCGGTGTGATGCGCTGGCTGGAGGAGCGGGGCTTCGGTCTGCCGGTGGGCCCGGTGCGCGTGCCCATCGTCCCGGCGGCGGTGTTGTTTGACCTGATGGTGGGCGATGCCCGTATTCGACCCGATGCCAACGCGGGCTATGCCGCCTGTGAGGCGGCGGGCACACAAGCACCTGCCGAGGGCGGTGTGGGCGCGGGCGCAGGCGCCTTGGTGGGCAAGGTCTTCGGCCATGAACGCGCGATGAAAGGCGGCATCGGCACCGCGTCGGTACGCGTAGGTGGTGTGACGGTGGGCGCGCTGGTGGCGTGCAATGCCTTGGGCGATGTGATCGATCCGGACACGGGCGCGCTGATCGCGGGCGCGCGCAGCGAAGATGGGACGCGCATGATCGACACCCGCCGCGCCCTGCTCGCAGGCGAGCCGCCAATCCCGATCCTGGCCGGTACCAACACCACCATCGGCGTGATCGCCACGGATGCGGCCTTGACCAAGGCACAAGCGAGCCGCCTGGCGCAAGGCGCGCATGACGGCTTGGCGCGAGCGATCAACCCGGTCCACACCGTGGCCGATGGCGATACCCTCTTCGCGCTGGCCACGGGCCGCGTGGCGTCACACCCCGGCATGATGGTGCTGGCCACGATGGCTGCCGAGGTCGTGGCCAAGGCCACAGTGCGCGCCGTATTGGCTGCCCAAAGCCTCAATGAAAACGGGCTGCAGTTCCCCGCAGCCCGCGATCTCTAAACCCAAATAAGGCAAGCCCCAAAGGGGCAAAGCCCGTTCCAGTGGCCGCCGCGGATCTGGCTTTGCCAGTCCGCCGGAGGCGCCCCCTTGAGGGGGAAGGGGCCGAAGGCCCCTCGGGGGTGGTCCTATTTCAAAGCCTTATACCGGACCCGCTTGGGCTTGGCGCCCTCTTCACCCAGGCGCTTTTTCTTGTCGGCCTCGTACTCCTGGTAGTTGCCGTCGAAGAAGACCCACTGGCTGTCGCCTTCGGCGGCCAGGATGTGGGTGGCGATGCGGTCCAGGAACCAGCGGTCGTGGCTGATCACCAGCACGCTGCCCGCGTATTCCAGCAAGGCGTCTTCCAGCGCGCGCAGGGTTTCGACGTCCAGGTCGTTGGAGGGTTCGTCCAGCAGCAGCACGTTGCCACCGGCGATCAAGGTCTTGGCCAGGTGCAGGCGACCGCGCTCACCGCCTGAGAGCATGCCGACCTTCTTTTGCTGGTCGCCGCCGTTGAAGTTGAAGCGGCCGCAGTAAGCGCGGCTGGCCATCTGGAACTTGCCGACGTTGATGATGTCCAGGCCGCCCGAGACGTCTTCCCAGACGGTCTTCTCGTTGGACAGGACATCGCGGTTCTGGTCAACAAACGCCATCTTGACGGTGGAGCCCACCACCACCTGGCCGGAATCAGGTTGCTCCTTGCCAGCGATCAGCTTGAACAGCGTGGACTTACCCGCGCCGTTGGGGCCGATGATGCCGACGATGGCGCCAGCCGGCACGGTGAAGCTGAGGTTGTCGATCAGGACGCGATCGCCAAAGGACTTGGAAACGTTCTTGAACTCGATCACCTGCGTGCCCAGACGCTCGGCGACCGGGATGAAGATCTCCTGCGTCTCGTTGCGCTTTTGATATTCGAAATCAGAGAGTTCTTCAAAGCGCGCCAGGCGCGCCTTGCTCTTGGCCTGGCGGCCCTTGGGGTTCTGGCGCGCCCACTCCAGTTCCTTTTTCATGGCCTTGGTGCGAGCGTCTTCGGTACGCTGTTCTTGCTCGAGGCGCGCCTCTTTCTGCTCCAGCCAGGTGCTGTAGTTGCCCTTGTAGGGAATGCCGTGGCCGCGGTCCAATTCGAGGATCCACTCGGCGGCGTTGTCCAGGAAGTAGCGGTCGTGGGTAATGGCGACGACGGTGCCGGGATAGCGCTGGAGGAACACCTCAAGCCAGTCGACGGACTCGGCGTCCAGGTGGTTAGTGGGTTCGTCCAGCAGCAGCATGTCGGGCTTGGACAGCAGCAGCTTGCACAGGGCCACGCGGCGCTTCTCACCGCCCGAGAGCACACCGATCTTGGCGTCCCAGGCCGGCAGGCGCAGGGCGTCGGCGGCGATTTCGAGTTGGTGCTCGGAGTCGGTGCCGGAGGTGGCGATGATGGCCTCGAGCTTGGCCTGTTCGGCGGCCAGGGCATCGAAGTCGGCGTTTTCTTCGGCGTAGGCGGCGTAGACCTCTTCGAGGCGGGCCTTGGCGCCGTTGACTTCACCCAGGGCTTCTTCGACTTCCTGGCGTACGGTGTTGTCCGGGTTGACCTTGGGCTCCTGCGGCAGGTAGCCGATGTTCAGGCCCGGCATGGGCATGGCCTCGCCCTCGATCTCCTTGTCGATGCCGGCCATGATTTTCAGGAGCGTGGACTTGCCCGAGCCGTTCAGACCGAGCACGCCAATCTTGGCGCCGGGGAAGAAGGACAGCGAGATGTCCTTGAGGATCTGACGCTTCGGCGGAACGATCTTGCCGACGCGGTTCATGGTGAAGACGTATTGAGCCATGGGGTCTGTGTGCCTGTCTGGGATGCTGG
>CANHSE010000153.1 GCA_947463025.1 Comamonadaceae bacterium | reverse complement strand
GCCCTCGGGGTGACCGCGCACCCCCATCACGTGCATGGCCTCATGGTGGGCGCAGCGCCCCACATCGCGCGTGCGCATGCGCATCACCGCCGCGTCGATGCGTGTCTCCTGCCGAAAGGACAAGGTCGTGGCGCAGGGCTGCTGGTCTTGCATCGCCGTGTTGGGCGTGATCTCCACGACCAGATTGGCCACTGGCCGCGGCTGCTCGCTCACATCCACCAGCCGCACGCCGGCGGTCTGTGTCACCGCGCGCAGGGCCTGCATCACGGTGTCACGGTGCGCCGACGCCTGCACGCCGGTCAGTCGCACGCGGATCTCGCCCTCCCAGCGCACCACCCGGGTCGGGATGCCGCTTTGGTGCCACAGCGATTCCCACAGGGTGGCCAAGCCCGCCTCGAAAGGGTCGCTGGCGCGGGCCAGGCCGGGCAGGCAGGCGGCCACCCCCAGCAGGAGGGACACAAGCAATCGGACGTACAGCACACCCAGTACCTCGGCAATGACGGAGGCCCAGCTTAGGGGTGGGACGGCGCCTACAGCCCGGCGGCGGGGGCGCCTACATCAAGCTTCGGCGGAATCTGCCAAGAAATTCTCAATTTCGCGGGCCACTGCGTCGGATTGATCGTGGTGCAGCATGTGGCCGGCATCGTCGACCTGGGCCTGGCGGACTGTGGGCACATGGGCCAGTCGCTCGTGAAATTGCGCCAGCGTGTACTGGCCTTGCCACCACTGGGTCAGGCTGTCGTCGCTGGCCTGCACCCAGAGCACGGGCGCGGTGATGCGCTTGTACATCTCCAGGATTTCTTCGAGCCGCCAGAGCGTGGCGCTGGTGATCTTGTGCGCCGGATCGCCCAGGATGCGCCAGCGGCCGTCGGCGTCCTGGCGTGCCCAGTGCTGCGCCAGCCATTGCGCCTTGGCGGGGGCCAGGCGCGGGTTGGTTTTCATCAGGCGTGCGGCCACACCCTCCAGGCTGTCGTAGGCCTTCAGATCTTTCTCGCCGCGGTGGTAGGCCTTGATCTCGTCCATCCAGCGCGCGTAGCGGCCAGGGGCCTGGGCGGGCCGGCTGGCGGGCAGGCCGAAGCCTTCGAGATTGACCAAACGCCGGATCCGCTCGGGGCGCGCCCCCGCGTACATCATGGCCACGTTACCGCCCATGCTGTGCCCCACCAGGTCGATCGCCTGGCCCGGGGCGTAGTGATCGAGCAAGGCGTCCAGGTCGGCCAGGTAATCGGGAAACCAGTAGACATCGGTGCCCGGCACCTCGGTCAGCCCGTAGCCGCGCCAGTCGGGGGCGATGATGAAGCGGTCGCGGCGCAGGGCGTCGATCACGAACTGCCAGGAGGCCCCCACGTCCATCCAGCCATGCACCATCACCACCGGCGCCTGGCCCGGACGGGGCTCACCCCACAGGCGCACGTGGTAAGACAGGCGTCGGATCGGGACAAACTCGCTGCGGGACGTGCGTCGGGGTTGATACATTCGGGCGATCATAAGGAGACCGACCATGGGCCACAGTCAAGCCAGAGACAACCATGCGGCCTTGCACGCGGGTTTTGGCTGGCAGGTGCCGGCGTCGTTCAACATCACGCAGGCCTGCTGCACGCGCTGGGCGCAGGGCGCCGACGCCGCCGCCCGCATCGCGGTGCGCGCCCACGGCCTGCCGGCGGGTCAGAACAGCCTGAGTTACGCGCAGCTGCAACAGCGGGCCGATCGTCTGTCCAATCTGCTGCGGGCGCTGGGCGTGCGCCGGGGCGATCGGGTGGCCATCGTGCTCCCCCAGCGCCTGGAGACGGCGGTGGCCTATATGGCGGTGTTCCAGATGGGGGCGGTGGCCATGCCGCTGTCCATGCTGTTTGGCCCCGAAGCCTTGCAATACCGCCTGCATGACAGCGAAGCCGCGGTGGCGATCTGCGACGAAAGCTCGGTGGCCTCGCTGCTGGCGGTGCGCGCCGAATGTCCGGCCCTGCGCACCCTGGTGGGCATCGGCGCGGCGGCCCTGCGCGCCGACCTGGATTTCGAGGTGGGCCTGGCCGCCCAGTCGCCCGATTTCAAACCCGTGCGCACCCGCGCCGACGAAGCCGCCGTCTTGATCTACACCAGCGGCACCACCGGCGCGCCCAAGGGCGCCCTGATTCCGCACCAGGCCCTGATCGGCAACCTGCCGGGATTTGTGTGCAGCCAGAACTGGTTCGGCTTTGACCCGCAGGGTCCGGTGGGGGGCGGGCAAAGCGCCGCGGTGTTCTGGTCGCCCGCCGACTGGGCCTGGACCGGTGGGCTGATGGACGCCTTGCTGCCCACCTTGTATTTCGGCCGACCCATCGTGGCCTGCAACGCCCGCTTCAGCCCGGAGCTGGCCTTCACCCTGATGCAGCAGCACGGGGTGACCCACACCTTCCTGTTTCCGACCGCGCTCAAGGCCATGATGAAGGCCTACCCCCAGCCGCGCGCGCAGTTCCGCCTGCGCCTGCAGGCCATCATGAGTGCCGGCGAGGCGGTGGGGGATGCGGTGTATGCCTATTGCCGCGACGAGCTGGGCGTCATCGTCAACGAGATGTTTGGCCAGACCGAGATCAACTACATCGTGGGCAATTGCGCCATGAACCATGCGCCCTCGCACGTGGGCTGGCCGGCGCGCCCCGGCAGCATGGGGCGGCCCTATCCGGGGCACCGCGTGGCGGTGATCGATGACGCGGGCCACGAATGTCCGCCCGGCGTGCCAGGCGATGTGGCCCTGCATCGGCGTGATGTGCATGGTGATCTCAACCCCATCTTTTTCCTGGGCTACTGGAAGCGGGACGACGCCACCGCCGCCAAGTTCACCGGCGACTGGTGTCGCACCGGCGATCTGGCGGTGCGCGATGCCGAGGGCTACCTCTGGTACCAGGGCCGGGCCGACGACGTGTTCAAGGCCGCGGGCTATCGCATCGGACCGGGCGAGATCGAGAACTGCCTGGTCAAGCACCCGGCGGTGGCCAATGCCGCCGTCGTGCCCAAGCCCGATGCGGATCGCGGCGCGCTGGTCAAGGCCTATGTGGTGCTCACCCCGCAGGCCGCCGCCGAGCGTGCGGGCGCGGCCGATGCCCCGGCCTGGGACGCCCGCCTGATCGCGCAGTTACAGTCCCACGTGAGAGGACAGCTGGCGCCTTATGAATACCCCAAGGACATCGAATTCATCGACCAGCTGCCCATGACCACCACGGGCAAGGTGCAGCGTCGTGTGCTGCGCTTGCAAGAAGAAGAACGCGCCCGCGTGCGCCAGACCCCATGACTGCTTTCAATCCCGCTTCCCTGTCTCCTGCCGCCGGTCGCCAGTGCCTGCGCGGGCTGTTCGATGCCGCCTTGCAGGCGGTCGACCCACTGCAAAGCGTGCCGCGCCACCTGCCGCCGCGCCCGCGTGGGCGCACTGTGGTGGTGGGCGCTGGCAAGGCCGCTGCGCGCATGGCCCTGGCCCTGGAGCAATCCTGGGACGGTCCGCTGTCAGGGCTGGTGGTCACGCGCTATGGGCATGGCGAGCCTTGCCGCCACATCGAGGTGGTTGAAGCGGGTCATCCCATGCCCGATGACGCCGGCCTGCAGGCGGCCCAACGCATACGCGCGATGGTCGAGGGCCTCGGCGCTGACGACCTGGTCATCGCCCTGGTCTCGGGTGGCGGCTCGGCGCTGCTCACCGCACCGGCGGCGGGCATCACCCTGGAAGACAAGCGCGCCGTTACCAGCGCGCTGCTGCGATCGGGCGCTGCCATCGGCGAGATGAATTGCGTGCGTCGCCATCTCTCGTCCATCAAGGGCGGCAAGCTCGGCGATGCCTGCGGCGCGGCGTCGGTGTGGACGTTGGTGCTGTCCGATGTGCCCGGCGATGACCCGCGCACCGTGGCGTCCGGCCCCACGCTGGCCGACGACTCCACGCCGGCCGACGCACTGGCCGTGTTGCAACGTCATGGCATCACGCCGCCTGCATCGGTGCTGCGCCTGCTGCAGGCCGCGCCTGTGGTGCGCGCACGCCAGGCCTTGGGCTCGCGCGAGTGCCGCGTGATCGCTACCGCCCAGGGCGCGCTCGAGGCCGCCGCTGCGGCCGCTCAGGCCCAGGGCCTGCGCACCCTGATCCTGGGTAATGCGCTGGAGGGCGAGGCCCGCCACGTCGGCATGGTGCATGCGGGCCTGGCGCGTCAGGTGGCCTTGCATGGCCAGCCTGCACCCGCGCCGCTGGTGCTCTTGTCTGGCGGCGAGACCACGGTGACCGTCACCGGTCAAGGCCGCGGTGGGCGCAATGCCGAATTCCTGCTCGGCGCGCAGATCGGTGTGGCCGATCTCGGGCGTGTGTGGGGGCTGGCTGCCGACACCGATGGCATCGATGGATCGGAATCGAACGCCGGTGCGGTCTTCGGCCCCGACAGCTGGGCCCGTGGCCAGGCGCTGGGCCTGTCGGCCCGCGAGATGCTGGGGCGCAACGACGCCTACAGCTGGTTCGAGGCGCTGGGTGACCTGGTGGAGACCGGGCCCACGCGCACCAATGTCAATGATTTCCGCGCACTCCTGATTGTTTGATTCCCTATGACCATGAACCTCGTACGCCTGGGCCGCAGCGACCTGCACGTCACCCCCATCTGCCTGGGCACCATGACCTTCGGCGAGCAGGTGGCCGAGCCGCTGGCCCATGACATCCTGGACCGCTCGCTCGAGCTTGGCATCAACTTTCTGGACACCGCCGAGATGTATTCGGTGCCGGCGCGGGCCGAAACCTGCGGGTCCACCGAGACCATCATTGGCAACTGGTTGGCCAAGCGCCCCTCGGTGCGCAGCAAGCTCGTGGTGGCCACCAAGGTGGCGGGTCCGACGCGTGCCATGCCCTGGGTACGGGCGGGCAAGGGCATGACGGCGGCCGACATCATCGCGTCCTGCGAAGGCTCGCTGCGTCGTCTGCAGACCGACGTGATCGACCTGTATCAGATTCACTGGCCCGAGCGCCATGTGCCGGCCTTCGGCACCGCCTACTACAACCCGGCCAACGAGCGCTCGCAGACGTCGATCCACGAGCAGCTGCAGGCGCTCGATCGCCTGGTGCGCGAGGGCAAGGTGCGCACCATCGGCCTGTCCAACGAGACGCCCTATGGCGTGCATGAATTTGTGCGCCTGGCCGAGCAGCATGGCTTGCCGCGCGTGGCCAGCGTGCAAAACGCCTACTGCCTGATCAACCGGAACGTCGAAAACGCGCTGGACGAAACCATGCATCGCCTGGACGTTTCCTTGCTCGCGTACTCGCCGCTGGGATTTGGATTGCTCACGGGCAAGTACGACGCCAGTGGCACGGTGGGGGCCGGTGCGCCCGCCGACGCCCGGATCGGCCGCTATGAATCGGTGCGCCAGCAACGCTGGGGCCGTGAAGAGGCCTTGGCTTCGGCCCGCCGCTACAACCAGCTCGCGCGTGACCACGGCATGACGCCCACCCGCATGGCTTTGGCCTTTTGCTACACCAAGTGGCAGGTGGCTAGCACCATCATCGGCGTGACCTCGATGGCGCAACTCGACGAAGATGTGCAGGCCTGGGGTACAACGCTGTCGCCCGAGCTGCTCGAGCAGATTGACAAGATCCGCTGGGAGATGCGGGACCTGGCGGCCTGAGGCGGTTTCATCTGTCCCGGGCACAATCCGCGCATGGATTCAATGTCTCCCCTCTTGGCCACGCTGGCCGCCTACCTTCTGGGCTCGCTGGCCTTCGCCGTCATCGTCAGCCGGTTGATGGGGCTTTCCGATCCGCGTACCTTTGGCAGCGGCAACCCGGGCGCGACCAATGTGCTGCGCTCGGGCAGCAAGGCCGCCGCCATCGTGACCCTGCTGCTCGACGCCGGCAAGGGGCTGGTGCCGGTGCTGTTGGTGAAATCCTGGGGCGCCGACCTGGGGCTGGCCGAGGGCACGATGGCCGCCGTGGCCCTGGCGGCTTTTCTGGGGCATCTGTACCCGGTGTTCTTCAAGTTCCAGGGTGGCAAGGGCGTGGCGACGTTCTTGGGTGCGGTGTTCGGCATCGACCTGCTGCTCGGGCTGGCCACTGGCGCCACCTGGCTGATCATCGCGTACTTCTTTCGCTATTCCTCGCTGGCCTCGCTGGTGTCGGCGGTGTTTGCACCGGTGTTTT
>CANHSE010000152.1 GCA_947463025.1 Comamonadaceae bacterium | reverse complement strand
CGGGCGCGCTCGTCACTTGCGCTCCCCGCCCAGCGAGGTGCTGGGGCGCAGCGGCGCGACGGGCCGTGAGGCGGGCGCCGCCGGCGCAGACGCAGACGCAGGATCGCGCGGCGACAGCACCGCGCGCACACGGCCGCCGGCGCTGGCCGAGGGCTGGCGGCCCCCGGTGGCGCCGTCGACGGTGAAGACGTCGGTGGTGTTTTCGTAGGTGATGAGGCTGCCTTGCGTCTCGTCGGCAAGTACGGCGCCCCGGTAACGGCGCAACTCGGCGCGGCCGATGAACTTCACGCGATCGGCCTTGCCGTCGTACTCGATGGTGGTGCCCTCGCCCTCGATGTATTCGTCCACGCCTTCGCGCTTTTGGCGCCAGAACGCGCGCTTGCCCGGCTCGGCGGTGACCACGCCGTACTGATAGCCCTCGGGATCTTGGCGCACCTGCAGGCGCGCCCCGCGAATCACGATGGTGCCCTTGGTGGCCACCACCTGGCCGGTGAAGACACTGGTCTGAGACAGGTCGTCATGACGCAGCGCATCGGCTTCCACGTTCATGGGCTTGTTGCGGTCCGCCTTTTCGGCATGGACGGCAGGCGCCGCCATCAGGGCGGCTAGCGCCAGCAAGAGGGGAAGGAAGGGCGTGTTCATAGAGGCATGAATCTTGCGTTGATTCTACCCCTGCCTCTGCCCGGGTCTCAGCCGGGCTCACAGCGCCTCAGCGGCTCTTGCGCGCCTCGGCCACCAGGTGATCGACGATCTCCAAACCGCGGTTCATATTGCCCGCCAGTTCGCTGTCGGTGTAGAAGCGCCCAGCCACGCCCAGCGAGGGCACGCCCTGTACCTGGTAGGCGTCTTGCAATTGCGCAGCGCGCTTGGCCTTGGACTGCACCGAGAACGAGGCGAAAGCCTCCTGGAACTTGGCGCGGTCCAGGCCGTTCTTCTGGGCCCAGGCCAGGATGGTGTCTTCACGGTTGGTGGGCTGGCGCTCCACATGAATCGCCTGGAACACCTTGCCATGCAGGTCCATGCGGCCCATGGCTTCGAGCGCGTAGAACAGGCGCTGCTGGGGCACGAAGTCGTCGCGAAAGGCCACCGGCACCCGACGCAGCACCACGTCGGCGGGCAGCTTGCGAGACCAGGCCTCCAGGGCGGGCTCGAAAGCGTGGCAATGCGGGCAGCTGTACCAGAAGAACTCGACCACCTCGATCTTGCCGGCGGGCGCATCGACAGGCGCGCGCTGGCTCAGGGTGCGGTAGTCCTTGCCGTTGTCGATGCGTTTTTGCGCGTGGGCGGCAGGCACCAGGCCCAGGGCGCCGGCGGCCAGCAGGCCGGCGGAAAAGTCACGTCGTTTCATGGTCGCTCTTTAAAAAGAAAAATATGCGGGTCAACGCTGCACACGCACCAGGGTGGCTTCGACGCCGCCGCCTTCGAGGCGGGCCTTGACACGGTCGGCATCGGTTTTCTTGTCGATGGGGCCCACGCGCACACGGTAGACGGCGCGGCCCGACTGCTCACGCTCAAACACGCGCGCCTCCAGCCCCATCAGCGAAAGCTTGGCGCGCTGGGCCTCGGCTTCGGCGGGGGCCAGGAAGGCGCCGGCCTGCACGAAGTAGATGAAGGGATCGACGCCCGCATTGGCACGCGAGTTCGCCAGATCCCCCAGGGGATCGGGGGCCGCCACTCGGGCCGGCGCGGAGGCCGGTGGGGAAGCGGGCGCAACGGCAGGCGCAGTGGGTGCAGCGGCAGGCGCGCTGGGCCGCGCAGGGGCGGGCGCAGGCACCGGGGCGCTCGCACGCGGGGCGGCGGGGGCGGCAGCCGGCGCCGATGCACCGCCCGAAGGAATGAAGGCCGGCGGCGGCGCCGGCACCACGGCGGCAGGCGCCGCAGGCTCAGAGGCGGCCTCAGCCGGCGCAGAGGCGGCACTGGCCGGCTTGGCCGGGTTCTTGCCATACAGGGGCGCGTTCGGATCCCAGTTCTGGTTCTTTCGAGACTCGGCGGCGTCCTGCTCGGGCGTGCGCGTCTGGGTCTTGTTCATGAACGGGATGGGCACCTTGGTCACATAGACCGCCACCGCCAACGCCGCGGCCAGCCCCAGCACCAGGCCGATCACGACCCCGATGAGGGTGCTGCCACGCTGTCGATTCTTGGGTGTGCTTGTCACGGAGTCTTCCTGCCGGTCACATCTTGCGCGGGGCGCTCACGCCCAGCATCGCCAGGCCATTGTGCAACACCTGTGCGCACGCGGCGACCAAGGCCAGCCGCGCTTTTTTCACACCTTCGTCATCGACCAGGATCCGTTCGCTGTCGTAGTAGCTGTGATAGGCCGCCGCCAGCTCGCGCAGGTAGAAGGTGACATCGTGCGGCGCGAAATCGGTGGCCGCGGCGGTCAGCATCGCCGGGTAGCGGGCCAGGGTCAGCATCAGCGCCTGCGCCTGCGGGCTCTCCAGCGCGGACAGGTCGGCGTCCTTCAAGCTGGCCCCCTCACCGCCCCAGGCCGCCAGCACCGAGCAGATGCGCGCATGCGCGTACTGCACGTAATAGACAGGGTTGTCGTTGTTCTGGGCCAGCGCCAGGTCGACATCGAACACGTACTCGGTGTCGGGCTTGCGTGACAGCAGGAAAAAGCGCACCGCGTCCTTGCTGGTCCACTCGATCAGGTCACGCAGCGTGACGTAGCTGCCGGCGCGCTTGGAGATCTTGACCTCCTGGCCGCCACGCATCACGCGCACCATGGTGTGCAGCACGTAGTCGGGGTAGCCCTCAGGGATGCCCACGCCCGCCGCCTGCAGACCGGCGCGTACGCGCGCGATCGTGCCGTGGTGGTCGGTGCCCTGGATGTTGATCGCCTTGGTGAAGCCGCGCTCCCACTTGGCGATGTGATAGGCCACATCGGGCACGAAGTAGGTGTAGCTGCCGTCGCCTTTGCGCATGACGCGGTCTTTGTCGTCGCCGTAGTCCGTGGATTGGAGCCACAGCGCGCCCTCGTGTTCGTAGGTCTTGCCGGCCTCGCGCAGGCGCTGCACCGCGGCGTCGACCTTGCCACTGGTGTAGAGGCTGGACTCCAGGTAGTAGTGGTCGAAGCGCACGTCGAAGGCGGTCAGGTCCAGGTCTTGTTCGTGGCGCAGATAAGCCACGGCAAAGAGGCGGATGCCGTCGAGGTCGTCGGGGTCACCCGACGCCGTGTATTCGCGGTCATCGGACTTGACGGTCTTCTTGGCCAGGAAGTCGTTGGCGATATCTTGGATGTAATCGCCGTTGTAGGCGGCCTCGGGCCACGTGGGGTCACCCGGCTTGATGCCGCGAATACGCAGCTGCGTCGAGGTGGCCAGCGTGGCGATCTGCACGCCGGCGTCGTTGTAATAGAACTCGCGGTGCACCTGCCAGCCCTGGCTGGCGTAGAGGTTGCAGATCGCGTCGCCCAGGGCGGCCTGACGACCATGGCCCACGTGCAGCGGACCGGTGGGATTGGCCGAGACGAATTCGACCATCATGCGCTGGCCGTTGGACGGCTGCTGGCCGAAGCCGAGGCCGGCGGTCAGCACCTCGCGCACCACGGCCTGCTTGGCGGCGGCTTTCAGGCGTATGTTCAGAAAACCGGGGCCGGCGATCTCGATCGCGTCGACCCAGCGCTGGAAGGCCGGCGTGGCCATGAGGTCGGCCTTGAGTGCCTCAGCCACCTGGCGGGGGTTCTGCTTGAGGGGCTTGGCCAGTTGCATGGCGGCGGTGCAGGCCAGGTCGCCATGGGCGGCGGCCTTGGGCGATTCGAAGGCCGCCTTGGCGCCTGCGCCGGGGGACAGCCGGTCCAGCCCGGACGCCAGCGCGTCGAGCAGTTCTTGGGTTGCGAGGAGCATGGGGCCCAATTTTACGGGGCCGATGCCGACGCTCGCTCGGGGGCGAAGCCCCCCCCTGAACGCAAGAGGCGTCCCGATCCCCTACATTAACCCCCTTTTGCCATCTTCCCGGAGACTCCCATGACTGCCCGCACGCCTTTGCACGGCCTGAAGGTCGACACCGCCCTGGCCCGCTTTATCGACGAGGAGGTGCTGCCTGGCACCGGCATCGCGCCGGCCGCCTTCTGGAGGGGCTTTGACGCCATCGTCCACGACCTCGCGCCCAAGAACGCCGCCCTGCTGGCCGAGCGCGATCGCCTGCAAGTCGAGATGGACACCTGGCACAGCGCCCACCCCGGCCCGATCCAGGACATGCGCGCCTACCGCAGCTTCCTGGAAAAAATCGGCTATCTGGTCACGCCGCCCGCCGGCACGAAGGCCAGCACCGCAAACGTCGACGCCGAACTGGCCACCCAGGCCGGCCCGCAGCTGGTGGTGCCGATCCTCAACGCACGCTACGCGCTCAATGCCGCCAACGCGCGCTGGGGCTCGCTGTATGACGCGCTGTATGGCACCGACGCCATCCCCGAGACCGATGGCGCGGCCAAGGGCCCGGGCTACAACGCGGTGCGCGGCGCGAAAGTGATTGCCTATGCGCGCGGCGTGCTGGATCTGGCCGCACCCCTGGCCTCGGGCTCGCATGTCGACTCCACCGGCTACCGCGTCGAGGGCGGCAAACTGGTCGTCACCCTCAAGGGCGGCGCCACCAGCGGCCTGAAGGACCCGGCCACTTTCATCGGCTACCAGGGCGAGGCGTCTGCGCCGTCGTCCCTCCTGTTCAAGCACCACGGCTTGCACCTGGACCTGCAGATCAACCGCCAGCACCCGATCGGCGCCACCGACCCTGCAGGCGTGAGCGATCTGGTGATGGAAGCGGCCCTGTCCACCATCCTCGATCTGGAAGACTCCATCGCCGCGGTGGATGCCGAAGACAAGCTGGTCGCCTACAAGAACTGGCTGGGCATCCTCAAGGGCACCCTGACCGAGCAAGTGAGCAAGGGCGGCAAGTCCTTCACCCGCGGCCTCAACCCCGACCGCGTCTACCAGGCCGCCAGCGGCAACGGCGAAGTGCGCCTGCATGGTCGCTCGCTCCTGTTCCTGCGCAACGTCGGTCACCTCATGACCAACCCCGCCATCTTGTGGGGCGCCGACAAGGAAATCCCCGAGGGCATCCTGGACGCGGTGATCACCACCACCATCGCCCTGCATGATTTGCAAGGCCATGGCAAAGACGGCCTGCGCAACTCGCGCACCGGCTCGGTCTACATCGTCAAGCCCAAGATGCACGGCCCCCATGAAGTGGCTTTCGCCTCCGAGTTGTTCGGCCGCGTCGAGCAGCTCTTGGGCCTGCCGGCCCACACCGTGAAGCTGGGCATCATGGACGAAGAGCGCCGCACCAGCGTGAACCTGCAGGCCTGTATCGCGCAGGCCGCCGCACGCGTGGCCTTCATCAACACTGGCTTTCTGGATCGCACCGGCGACGAGATGCACACCGCCATGCGCGCGGGCCCGATGTACCGCAAGGGCGACATGAAATCCAGCGCCTGGATCCAGGCCTACGAGAAGAACAACGTGCTGGTGGGCCTCTCGTGCGGCCTGCGCGGGCGCGCGCAGATCGGCAAGGGCATGTGGGCCATGCCCGACCTGATGGCCGCCATGCTCGAACAAAAGCGCGCGCACCCGCTGGCCGGCGCCAACACCGCCTGGGTGCCCTCGCCCACCGCCGCCACGCTGCACGCCCTGCACTACCACCAGGTCGATGTGTTCGCCGTGCAACAAGAGCTGGAGAAGACCTCGGCCGATTCCGTGCGCGACGAGATCCTGGCGAACCTGCTGCAGGTGCCGGTGGCGCCCGAGGCCAAGTGGACGGCCGCCGAGCGCCAGCAAGAACTCGATAACAACGTGCAAGGCATCCTGGGCTATGTGGTGCGCTGGGTCGATCAGGGCGTGGGCTGCTCCAAGGTGCCCGACATCCACAACGTGGGCCTGATGGAAGACCGCGCCACGCTGCGTATCTCCAGCCAGCACATCGCCAACTGGCTGCGCCATGGCGTGATCAGCGCCGAGCAGGTGCACGAAACCTTCCAGCGCATGGCTGCCGTGGTGGACCAGCAAAACGCAGGCGATCCGGCCTACCAGCCGATGGCGGGCAACTGGACCACCTCGTATGCCTACCGCGCCGCGCTGGATCTGGTGTTCAAGGGCGAAGCCCAGCCCTCGGGCTACACCGAGCCGCTGCTGCATGCCTGGCG
>CANHSE010000151.1 GCA_947463025.1 Comamonadaceae bacterium | reverse complement strand
CCTTGAACGGCAGGAAGCCGTGGCGGTCTTCGCCGTAGTCGACGAAGCAGGCCTCGAGCGAGGGCTCGACCCGCGTCACGACCGCCTTGTAGATATTGCCCTTGCGCTGCTCGCGCCCTTCGATCTCGATTTCGTAGTCGAGGAGCTTTTGCCCGTCGACGATGGCCAACCGGCGTTCTTCAGCCTGGGTGGCGTTAATTAGCATCCGCTTCATCGCGTGACCTTCATTTCTCTAAACATCAACATGACCCATGCGGGTCCACGATGCCGAGCGAGGCTTCGAAGCGAGAGGGAATTGCCGGAGTGACCGCAGACGCCGAGATTTAACTCAGCGAAGGTGGCCAAGGCGCGTGGAAGGTCACGAGAGGATGGCGGCCTGTGGGGTGCCCCTGTGGCGCCGCAGCGCAGGCTGCGGCAGGTCTCGCGCGGGTGGCGCGGGTCTCGAGCGTCGGCACGCCGGGGGCCAGGCGCCACAGCGCCAACCACAGGGTTTGCCAAATCGCCATCAACACAGGTGTTCTCGTCTCAATCCGCCAAACAGCGCGGGGGCTGCCTGGCTTGGGTATTCCGTTTCGGTGCTTCGAAGTCTTGCCGTCGCCTGCGTCACGTCGGGCCACCCCAGGCTTTGGCCTGCGGCGCTCCTGACCGGTCTGACGCGGGTGGCATCGACCTACCAGCCTGGCTGCTCGTGGTGGTGGACTAAACTTCCATGAAAAATCAACCACTTACAGCGTTGCGCTAGTGAAACACATTATAGGGGACAAGGGGCCGGGTGCCGCAAGCCCCGTCCAGACCCTGCAGGTCGACGACGAGTCCGCCGGCCAGCGCCTGGATAACTTCCTGGTGCGCCACCTCAAGGGCGTGCCCAAGACCCACGTCTATCGCATCATCCGCTCGGGCGAGGTGCGGGTGAACAAGGGCCGCGCCGCCGCCGACACCCGGGTCGAGGCGGGGGACGCGGTGCGGGTGCCCCCGATCCGTCTGTCCGAGCGGGCCGAGGCTAAAAAGGAGCGGCCGGCGCCCCCCCGTGAGTTTCCGATCCTCTTCGAAGACGAGCACTTGATCGCCTTGGACAAGCCCGCCGGCGTGGCCGTCCACGGGGGCAGCGGGGTCAGCTTCGGGGTGATCGAGCAGCTGCGTCAGGCCCGCCCGGACGCGAAGTTTCTGGAGCTGGTACACCGTCTGGACCGCGAAACCTCGGGCATCTTGCTGGTGGCCAAGCGACGTTCCGCCCTGACCCGCCTGCAGACGCAGTTTCGCGAACGCGAGACCGGCAAGATCTACCTGGCCCTGGTCAATGGCCATTGGCCCGCCAAGCGCAAGGTGATCGACGCCCCCCTGCACAAGTACCTGCTGGCGGGCACCGACGGCACACCGGGCGCTGGCGAGCGTCGGGTGCGGGTGGTGGCCGCGGACGATCCCGATGGCATGCGCGCGATCACCCTGGTGCGGGTGGCTCGTCATCTGCCAGAGGCCAGCCTGCTGGAAGTCACGATCAAGACAGGCCGTACCCACCAGATCCGGGTGCATCTGGCCTCCCAGGGCCACCCGATTGCGGGCGACGACAAGTACGGTGACTTCTCTGTGAACAAGGCCCTGCACAAGGCGGGTCTTGCGCGCATGTTCCTGCACGCCTGGCGGTTACAGTTCAACCACCCCGCCACCGGCGAGCGCATTGAGCTGCTCGCGCCCCTGCCCCCTGACCTGCACGCCTTCGCCCCTCACGATGCGCCCGCGCCAGTTTGACCTGATCGCCTTCGACTGGGACGGCACCCTGTTCGATTCCACCGCCATCATCGTGCGCTGTATTCAGGATGCGGTGGTCGATGTCGGCGGCGCCCGGCCCACGCAGCAGGCAGCTGCGTATGTGATCGGCATGGCCCTAGGCTCGGCGCTGGCCCACGCCGCGCCCGACGTACCGCCGGACAAATACCCTGAACTGGGCGCCCGCTACCGCCACCACTACACCCGCCATCAGGACGACCTGAGCCTGTTCGAGGGCGTGCTCCCCCTGCTGCAGGATTTGCGGGGTCGCCATCACTGGCTGGCCGTGGCCACCGGCAAGTCGCGCCGGGGCCTGGATGAAGCCCTGCGCGCCGTGGAGTTGCAGGGTGTGTTCGACGGCAGCCGCACCGCCGACGAGACCGCTGGTAAGCCGCATCCGCGCATGCTGCACGAGTTGATGCGCGAGTTCGGCGTCGAGCCCGAGCGCACGCTCATGATCGGAGATACCACCCACGACCTGCAGATGGCGGTCAACGCGGGTTGCGCCAGTGTGGGCGTCAGTTATGGCGCACACGAGCCCGAGGGATTCGAAGTGCTCGGCCCGCGACACATCGCCCATTCGGTGCGCGAGCTGCACGATTGGCTGCTTCAAAACGCCTGACACCTGGCACGACGACCTGAGATGCAAGAACAAGCCATCCCGCTTTGCAATTCCGGTGACCTGGTCGAAGGCAGCCAGGCCGTTCCCTTTGACGTGGTGCACGCGGGCCAGACCTGTCGTGCCTTCGCGATCCGCTTCGAGGGGCAGGTACATGCCTTCCTCAATCGCTGCACCCACGTCGCGATGGAGATGGACTACCAGCCCGATCGCTTCTTCGACGACAGCGGCCAGTGGCTGCTGTGCGCCACCCATGGTGCGACCTACCGGCCCGACACCGGCGAATGTGTCGGCGGGCCCTGCCGCGGTGGCCTGGTGAAGATCGCCCTCAGCGAGCACGAGGGCGTGGTCCGCTGGCATACTGACTGGAACCTGCAACCCGTCGTCTTCTGACGATCTTCCTCTCACCCGCCCATGACCGACGACACTCCGCCGCCCACGCCTGCGCCCCCGAGGCCGGACGCGCCCGCCGCATCCGAACGGGGTGCCCACTGGGAGCGTGACACGCTCGAGCGCCTCATGTTCGCCACCCTCAAGGAGCAACGGCAGGCGCGTATCTGGCGCAGTGTCATCCGCGTGGCCTGGCTGGCCTTCTTCGTCGCGATGGCCTGGATCATTTTCAAGAACGACGGACCGTCTCACACCGACAAGACGATGCCGCACACCGCGGTGGTCGAGATACGCGGGGAGATCGGCCCAGGCCAAGAAGCCAGCGCCGAGTTCTTGTTGACCTCTCTGCGCGCCGCCTTCGAGGACGAGGGTTCGCAAGGCGTGGTGCTCCTGATCAACTCCCCCGGCGGCAGCCCGGTGCATGCGGGCATGATCAATGACGAGATCCGTCGCCTGCGTGAGAAGCACAAGAAGCCGGTGTACGCCGTCGTCGAGGACTCCTGTGCCTCGGCGGCCTACTACATCGCCGCGGCCACCGATCGCATCTTTGTCGACAAGGCCAGCATCGTCGGCAGCATCGGCGTGCTGATGGACGGTTTTGGTTTTGTGGGCCTGATGGACAAACTTGGCGTCGAGCGTCGCCTCATGACGGCCGGCGAGAACAAGGGCTTCCTCGATCCGTTCAGCCCGCAGACCCCGCAGCAAAAGGCCTTCGCTCAGAGCATGCTCAATCAGGTGCATCGCCAGTTCATCGAGGTGGTCAAGGCTGGCCGCGGCGACCGTCTCAAGGACACCCCCGAGTTGTTCAGTGGTCTGTTCTGGACGGGCCAGCAGGCCATCGACCTGGGACTGGCTGACCAACTGGGTAGCATCGACTTGGTCGCCCGCGACGTGATCAAGGCCGAGGAACTGGTGGACTACACGCGCCGCGACAATGTGGCCGAGCGTCTGGCCAAGAAGTTCGGTGCCGCCATGGGCGAGGGCGCTGTGCGGGCCATTCAGGCCGGCGGTTTTCAACTGCGCTGAGCGCGCCAGGGCGCCCGCTCAGCGCCCGATGCCAAACACGGCAGGCCCGCTGCCGATGGCGGGGATGCCCGACTGCTTCCAGGCCTTCACCGGCGCGCTGCGCGTGCGCGCGTCGGCCAGCGTCAGACCCGTGCTGATCGCCAGTTGCGTCGTGCCTTGCAAGCCCTCCAGCAAGGCCCCGAGCATTGCCGCATTCCGATAGGGTGTTTCGATGAACAACTGCGCCTGCCCGGTACGCAGGGCCAGGGCTTCGAGCTCGCGCAGGCGCTGCAGGCGCTGCGCCGCGTCCTGCGGCAGATAGCCCACAAAAGCGAAGTTCTGGCCGTTGAGCCCACTGGCCGCCATCGCCAGCAGCAGCGAAGAAGGCCCCACCAGCGGCACGACCTGCAGGCCCAGCGCGTGCGCTGCGCGCACCACCGACGCGCCGGGATCGGCCACCGCCGGCATGCCCGCCTCACTCATGAGACCGATGTCGTGCCCGTCCAGCGCGGGCTGTAGCAAGGCGCGCACATCGTGGCCGGTGCCGCTGTCGCCTTTTTTGTGCAGATCGCGTGGCAATTCCACCAGCTGCTGTTGTTGCAGCGGCGCGGCCAGAGGATGCAACTCGCCGATGCGTTTGAGGCAGGCGCGCGTGGTCTTGGCGTTTTCGCAAATCCAGTGGGTCAGCGCCGCTGCGGCCGAGAGCGTGGCCTGTGGCAGCACGTCGCTGATCGGGGCCTGCGTGTCGCAGCCGAAATCCAGGGGTGCGGGCACCAGGAACAGGCGACCCGGTGTGCTCACGCCAGCAGCCTTACGCCTGCTGCGCGCAGCATCCGGCTGGTTCGGATCAGGGGCAGACCCACCAGGGCGGTTGGGTCGTCGTTGTCGATGGACGCGAGCAGGGTGATGCCCAGGCCTTCGCTCTTGGCGCTGCCCGCGCAGTCATAGGGCGTCTCGGCCCGCAGATAAGCCTCGATCTCGTCGTCGCCCAGATCGCGAAACCGCACGCGCACGGGCGCGATCTCGACTTGCTCAAAGCCGCTGTCCAGGCACACCACGGCCACCGCCGTCTGGAACACCACCATGCGACCGCGCATGCGTTGCAGCTGCTGCGCGGCCCGCGCGTGCGTGCCCGGCTTGCCCAAGGGCTCGCCCTCGAGGTCGGCCACCTGATCGGAGCCGATCACCGCCGCCTGCGGGTAGCGCGCAGCGACGGCGCGGGCCTTGGCCAGGGCCAGCCGGCGCGCCAGCGCCTCGGGCGTTTCGCCAGGCTGCGGGGTCTCGTCCACATCGGGCGCTGCCACCTCAAAAGGGATACGCAGACGCGCCATCAGCTCACGCCGGTACACCGAGGTCGACCCCAGCACCACGGGGCGGCTGGGCGCGGAAAGGGGAGGGCTGGACATGGGGCGATTCTCTTACACTGCCCGCATGCCCAAGGAGTTCCACGCCCACGCGCTCGATGTCAAGGCCTTCGCCGAAGCGGGCGCCGACCTCGCGGGCGCCGGCACGCTGGGCTCTTTCGAGCGTCTGATGGCCGAGACCGAAGGCCGCGGTGCAGACCTGCCCCTGACCTGGTCGGCGCGTGGCGAGTTGCGCAACGCCGGCCATGTTCAGCCCGATGTCTGGCTGCATCTGCAGGCACACGCCGTCTTGCACCTGACCTGCCAGCGTTGCCTGGCGCCGGTGCAGGTGCCGCTGACCATCGACCGCGACTTCCGCTTTGTGGCCGATGAAGCCACCGCAGAGGCCCAGGACGATGCGTCCGAAGAAGATCTGCTCGTGATCAGCCGCAGCTTCGCGCTGCCCGCCTTGATCGAGGATGAATTCCTGATGGAATTGCCCCTTGTGCCCCTGCACGAGACCTGTCCGCAGCCGGTCAAGCTGAGCGTGGCGGACCCGGATTTTGAGGTCGAAAGTCCTCAGGAGAATCCATTTGCGGTGCTGGCCCGGCTCAAGGGCAGGGCGGGTTGACCCGCTGCTTGGTTCGGCTTGGGCTATAATCGTGGGCTTTTGCGTATCCGGGTAGGCGGCATGGCCGCCTTCTGATCGCGCGTTCACTCACCCCTTTTTTTCGTGGCTGCAGCTGCTGCAGCGCGTTCCTTTTTCAGGAGACCGTCATGGCCGTCCAGCAAAACAAGAAGTCGCCCTCCAAGCGGGGCATGCACCGCTCGCACAACGCCCTGAACGTGCCGGGCATCGCCGTTGAGCCCACCACGGGCGAAACCCACCTGCGCCACCACATCAGCCCCAACGGCTTTTACCGTGGCCGCAAGGTCGTCAAGACCAAAAACGACGCCTGATCTGACGCCCTTGCGCGTGGATCTGGCCAGGGCCCGGCGCCGCTTGCGTGGCACGGGCCCTTGTTTTT
>CANHSE010000150.1 GCA_947463025.1 Comamonadaceae bacterium | reverse complement strand
TCGGTCAGGCTCGCTTCGTCGATGTCGACGATGACGATGCGAGGGTCCGATGTGCGCGGCAACGTCAGGCGCATGCGTGCGTCCTGCAGGACAGCGTCGAGCCGGTCGATGCCCTGCCAGCCGGGTCCGCCACTCACATGCGAGATGACCCCCAGCACGGGCAGCAGGGCCAGCAAGATGCGCGGCAGGTGTCGGGCGATGCGACTGCGCCGCGAGGCGAGGGGGTCTGTCATGCATCACCGGGCCAACGCGCGCGCAGACGACGCCACCAGCCGCGCGGGCGCAAGGCCTGCACCAACACGACCGCGATGTTGTCGCGCCCGCCACGTGCGTTCGCGCCATCGATCAGGGCCTGTGCCTTGTCCTGGAGCGTGAGACGGCGTCCGAGGATGGATGCCAGGGACGCGTCATCAACCATGTCCGACAAACCGTCGGAGCACAGCAGGTAGCAGTCGCCGGGCTCAACCCCGTGCGCATGGACCTCGATGCGCACCGAGTCCTGCACGCCCACGGCGCGCGTGACCAGGTTGCGGTGGATGGACACGGCCGCCTGCCGCGGCGTGATCAGGCCGGCGTCCAGTTGCTCCTGCAACAGGGAGTGATCGCGGGTGATCTGCGTGAGCTCGCCGCGCCGCCAGCGGTAGGCGCGCGAATCGCCGACATGACCCACCACCAGGCGCTGCGGCTGAAAGACCGCCACCAACAAGGTGGTCCCCATGCCGCTGCACGAGGGGTGCGCCCGGGCGGCGTCGAAGATGGCGCGGTTGACGGCGTCGGCGGCGCCCTCCAGGGCCCGCACCGTGTCCTCCACCCGCAGCGGCGAAGCCGCCGGGTCCAAGCGCAGAGCCAGCTCCCGCGCGAGCAGGGCAGTGGCCATGCCACTGGCGACTTCGCCGGCGTTGTAGCCGCCCATGCCGTCGGCCAGCACGGCCAGCCCGCGGGCGGGATCGACCAGAACGGCGTCTTCGTTGTTGTGGCGGATGCGACCAGGATCGACCCGGAAGCTGAAGTCGTAGGGCATGTCGGGACGGCTCGGGCAGGCGCCCGCGTCATCCGGGGGAGGCAGGCATGCAGTCTTAAGTTAACAGAGCCTGCCGGCCAGGACAAGGACTACGTCCGTCAGAGATGCGAATGGGCCCGTGATGGGCCCATGGGCCCCGCGCGAGACGGGGCCGGAGTCTCAGACCGCGCTCAGGCGGCGGCGTCGTCGCCGCCCGAGGCGGGGCGGGCGCGGTAGACGGTTTTGCCAATCAGGAGCACCAGCAAGGCGCCCGCGGCCGCCGCGGCGTATTCCCAGACCTTCGCGTCGGGCAGGTAGGGCTTGGCCGCCGGATCGGTGAAGGCCATCTGGCCGGCAATCCAACCCAGGAGCATGGCGCCCGCGGTGATGATCCAGGGGAAGCGGTCCATCAGCTTGAGCACGATCTGGCTGCCCGCCACGATGATGGGAATGCTCACCAGCAGGCCGAAGATCACCAGCGGCAGCTGGTGGGCGCCGGCGCTTTCGGCGGCGCCGGCGATGGCCAGGACGTTGTCCACGCTCATGACCAGGTCGGCCACGATCACGGTCTTGATGGCGCCCCAGAGCTTGTCCGACGCGCTGATGTTGGCGTGCGACTCGTCCTCATGGGGAGCCAGCAATTTCACGCCGATCCAGACCAGGAGCACCGCGCCGACCAGCTTCAGGTACGGCACGGTCAACAGGGCCAGGGCGAAGGCAATCAGGATGACGCGCAGGCCAATGGCGCCAGCGGTGCCGTAGATGATGCCCAGGCGACGTTGCTTGGGCGGCAAGCCCCGGCAGGCCAGGGCGATGACGACGGCGTTGTCGCCCCCGAGCAGGATGTCAATCAGGATGATCTGGCCAACAGCGATCCAGAACGAGGCGGTGGTCAATGCTTCCATGATGGCGAGGGGGCGCAGCCCGGCTTTTGATGTCGTAAGTAAACGAAGGGCCGATTGTCCCTGAAGACAATCGGCCCTTCATGTTGTGGGCCTGAAAGGTCCTGACGGATGCTTTGGATTTACAGCAGGGACTTGAGCAGCCGGCCCATTTCAGAGGGGTTGCGAGTGACCTTGAAGCCGCATTCCTCCATGACCGCCAGCTTGGCGTCGGCCGTGTCGGCGCCGCCGGAGATCAGCGCGCCGGCATGGCCCATGCGCTTGCCGGGAGGGGCGGTGACGCCAGCGATGAAGCCCACCACCGGCTTTTTCATGTTCGCCTTGCACCAGCGGGCGGCGTCGGCCTCGTCGGGGCCGCCGATCTCGCCGATCATGATCACGGCATCGGTGTCGGGGTCGTTGTTGAAGGCCTGCATCACGTCGATGTGCTTGAGGCCGTTGATCGGGTCACCGCCGATGCCCACGGCGCTGGACTGCCCGATACCCAGCTCGGTGAGTTGACCCACCGCTTCATAGGTCAGCGTGCCCGAGCGCGAGACCACACCGATGCGGCCCTTCTTGTGGATGTGGCCCGGCATGATGCCGATCTTGATTTCGTCGGGGGTGATCAGGCCGGGGCAGTTGGGGCCCAGCAGCAGGGTCTTCTTGCCGCCGGCGGCTTCCTTGGCCTTCATGCGGTTACGCACTTCGAGCATGTCCTTGACCGGAATGCCCTCGGTGATGCAAATGGCCAGATCGAGGTCGGCCTCGACGGCTTCCCAGATGGCGGCCGCGGCGCCCGCAGGCGGCACGTAGATCACGGAGACCGTGGCGCCGGTTTGCTTGGCGGCTTCCTGGACCGAGGCGTAGATCGGGATGTTGAAGATCGACTCGCCGGCCTTCTTCGGGTTCACGCCTGCGACGAAGCAGTTCTTGCCGTTGGCGTATTCCTGGCACTTCTCGGTGTGGAACTGACCGGTCTTGCCGGTGATGCCCTGGGTGATGACCTTGGTGTCTTTGTTGATGTAGATCGACATGGAATTTCCTTCGGGCTTTACTTGACGGCGGCCACGATTTTTTGCGCGGCTTCGGCCATGCTGTCGGCGCTGATGATCGGCAGACCCGATTCGGCCAGCATCTTCTTGCCCAGTTCCTCGTTGGTGCCCTTCATGCGCACGACCAGCGGCACGGACAGGTTCACCGCCTTGCAGGCAGTGATGACGCCGGTGGCGATGGTGTCGCACTTCATGATGCCGCCGAAGATGTTGACCAGGATGGCCTTGACCTTCTTGTTCTTCAACATGATCTTGAAGGCCTCGGTGACCTTCTCGGGGGTGGCGCCGCCGCCCACGTCCAGGAAGTTGGCGGGCTCGGCGCCAAACAGCTTGATGGTGTCCATGGTGGCCATGGCCAGGCCCGCGCCGTTGACGAGGCAACCGATGTTGCCGTCCAGGCTGATGTAGGCCAGGTCGAACTTCGAGGCTTCGATTTCGGCGGGGTCTTCTTCGTCGAGGTCACGCAGGGCGACGATGTCGGGGTGACGGAACAGCGCGTTGGCGTCGAAGTTGAACTTGGCGTCCAGGGCGATGATGTGGCCCTTGCCGTCGCGGTTCAGGGGGTTGATCTCGACCAGCGAAGCGTCGGTGTCCATGTAGCAGGTGTAGAGCTTCTGGCACACGTCGATGAACTGGGCGACGGAGTCGGCCGGCATGCCCACGCCCTTGGCGATCTCCTGGCCTTGCGCGGGAGTCAGACCCGTGAGCGGATCGACAAAGACCGTGATGATCTTCTCGGGCGTCGAGTGGGCCACTTCCTCGATGTCCATGCCGCCTTCGCTGGAGGCGATGAACGCGATCTTCTGGGTGGCGCGGTCGGTGACGATCGAGAGGTAGTACTCCTTCTGGATGTCCGCGCCGTCTTCGATGTACAGGCGCCGCACCTTCTGGCCCTCGGGGCCGGTCTGGTGGGTCTTGAGCTGCATGCCCAGGATCTGGCTGGCCAGTTCCTTGACCTGCTCGATGGACTTGGCCACCTTCACACCGCCACCCTTGCCGCGGCCACCCGCGTGAATCTGGGCCTTGACCACCCACACCGGGCCGCCGAGTTTCTGAGCGGCCTCGACCGCCTCCTGGACCGTGAAAGCGGGAATGCCGCGGGGAACGGGCACGCCAAAGCTGCGCAAGATCTCCTTGCCTTGGTACTCGTGAATCTTCATGAGGGGGTCTCTCTTGAGAAGCGGATCAGGGATGCCCGGCAGGGTCAGAAGCAAGCCGGGTGTCAGGTGCCGGATAGCAGCTGGCGACTGTATCATGCTGCACAGCACCAACTCTGCGTGGCGCATCTTCCGTGGCGCTTACAGGCGCTGCGTTTTCTCGAGCCCCACCATGCCCAAAGTATTCATTGACGGCGAAGCCGGCACCACCGGACTGCAGATACGCGAACGGCTCGCGCATATGCCGGCGATTGAGCTGGTGAGCATCGATCCGTCTCGCCGCAAGGACCCGGCCGCCAAGCGCGAGCTGATGGCGGGCGTGGACCTGGTCATCCTGTGCTTGCACGACGAAGCGGCGATCGAGGCGGCAGCGATGGTGGCCGAGATCGAACGCACACAGGGGCGCGGGCCGCGAATCATCGACGCGTCCACCGCGCACCGTACGGCCGAGGGCTGGGTCTATGGCTTTCCGGAACTGGCCGCCGGCCAGGCCGAGGCGGTGCGCACCGCGCGCCGCGTGAGCAACCCGGGCTGCTATGCCACTGGCGCGATCGCCATCCTGCGCCCGCTGGTGGATGCGGGGCTGGTGCCGCGCGACTTCCCACTGGCTCTGCCTTCGGTATCGGGCTACTCGGGCGGCGGCCGCACCATGATCGAAGACTACGAGGCCGGTCGCGCCCCCGCCTTCGAGTTGTACGCCCTGGGCCTCAAGCACAAGCACCTGCCCGAGATCATTCAGTACACCGGCCTCACGCGCCGACCGATCTTCACGCCCTCGGTGGGCAACTTCCGCCAGGGCATGCTGGTGCAACTGCCGCTGCACCTGGACCTGCTTCCGGGTCAGCCCTCGGCGCAGGACCTGCACGATGCGCTAGCGCGCCATTACGCGGGCAGCGAGTGGGTGACGGTGGAGCCGGCTACGGAGAGCGGCAAGCTCGACGCACTGGCGCTGGCCGACACGAACAAGATGGAGCTGCGCGTGTTTCACAACACCGAACACCGGCATGCGGTGGTGGTGGCGCGGCTCGACAACTTGGGCAAGGGCGCCAGCGGCGCAGCGGTGCAGAACCTGAAGCTGATGCTGGGCGTCTGAGCAGCGCCCGCGTGCCGTCCGCGCTGCAGGCAATCGACTCAATCCGCGTCGTCGAAGCCGCCCGCCAACACGCGGCGGATCACCTCACCCCCAAAACCGCGCGCCGCTAAAAAGCGTGACTGCTTGGCGCGTGACGCAGCGTCCTGGGGCAGTGCGTCGAACTTGCGGCGCCAGACTTCGCGGGCCCGTGCGAGCTCGGTGCCCTTTAACTGCGCCATCGCCTGGGCCACCACCTCGCCGTCGAGTCCCTTGGCCTGCAACTCCTGACGAATACGACCGGCCCCCAGGCGTGCCGCGCGCCGGTGCAACACCGACTCCGCCACCCGCTCCGGGCTGATGAAGCCCTTGGCCTGCAACTCGTCGAGCGCGCGGGCCAGCTGGCCGGGCTCTTCTTCGTGTGCAGCGAGCTTGCGCTCGAGCTCCTGACGCGAATGCTCTCGCATGGAGAGCAGACGCAGGGCCCGCCCCTTGAGCGAAGGCTGGAAGGCAGGAGCGGAGCGCGGCCCGGGCACAGCGGCTTATTCGGCGTCGGCGTGGCCTTCGTCACCGACAGCGGCCGGCAGCAGCGGGATGCTCAGGGACTCGCGCACCTTGTTTTCGATCTCGCGGGCGAGTTCGGGGTTCTCGCGCAGAAACTCGCGCGCGTTGTCACGGCCTTGGCCGATCTTCTCGCCGTTGTAGGCGTACCAGGCGCCGGATTTTTCGAGGATGCGCGCGTTCACGCCCATGTCGATGATTTCACCGTGGCGGCTGATGCCTTCGCCAAAGAGGATGTCGAACTCGGCGGTCTTGAAGGGAGGGGCGACCTTGTTCTTGACGACCTTGACCTTGGTCTCGTTGCCGATGGCTTCTTCGCCTTTCTTGATGGTGCCGGTGCGACGGATATCGAGGCGGACCGAGGCGTAGAACTTCAGCGCGTTGCCGCCGGTGGTGGTCTCGGGCGAGCCGAACATGACGCCGATC
>CANHSE010000149.1 GCA_947463025.1 Comamonadaceae bacterium | reverse complement strand
CCGGGCTATTGGCACTGGCTGCAAGCGGGCTGGGTCACGCGTTAGACTTCACGCCCCGCTGCACCGCGCCTGACCCCGGGCCAGGCGACTTGGTGCTTCAGCCTCTGGATCCACACCACGAACCGCTGAGAAAGAGAGTGCCGCATGGCCAAGAAAGTATTCATCAAGACCTTCGGCTGCCAGATGAACGAGTATGACTCGGACAAGATGGCCGATGTCATGCAAGCCGCCGAGGGCTACGAGCCCACCCAGGATGTCGAGGAAGCCGACCTGATCCTGTTCAACACGTGCTCGGTGCGCGAAAAAGCCCAGGAAAAGGTCTTCTCCGATCTGGGGCGCGTCAAGCACCTGAAGGAGCGCGGCGCGATCATCGGCGTGGGCGGCTGCGTCGCCAGCCAGGAAGGCGCCGCCATCATCGAACGCGCACCCTATGTGGATCTCGTGTTCGGCCCGCAAACCCTGCACCGCCTACCCGAGCTGATCGCCCGCCGCGAGCGCGATCAGCAGTCGCAGGTGGACATCAGCTTCCCCGAGATCGAGAAGTTCGACCACCTGCCGCCCGCGCGCGTCGAGGGCGCCACCGCCTTCGTGAGCATCATGGAGGGCTGCAGCAAGTACTGCAGTTACTGCGTGGTGCCCTACACCCGTGGCGAAGAGGTCTCGCGCCCCTTTGACGATGTCCTGACCGAAGTCGCGGGCCTGGCCGAACAGGGCGTGCGCGAAGTGACGCTGCTGGGGCAAAACGTCAACGCCTACCGCGGCAAGATGGGCGACACGAGCGATATCGCCGACTTCGCGCTCCTGATCGAGTACGTCGCCGAGATCCCGGGGATCGAGCGAATCCGCTACACCACCAGCCACCCCAACGAGTTCACGCAGCGCCTGATCGACGCGTATGCGCGCGTTCCTAAGCTCGTGAGCCATCTGCACTTGCCCGTGCAGCACGGCAGCGACCGCATCTTGATGGCGATGAAGCGCGGCTACACCGCGATGGAATACAAAAGCACGATCCGCAAACTGCGCGCCATCCGGCCCGAGCTGGCGCTCTCGAGCGACTTCATCGTGGGCTTTCCTGGCGAGACCGAGGACGACTTCCAGAAGATGATGAAGCTGATCGACGACGTCAGCTACGACAACAGCTTCAGTTTCATCTTCAGCCCCCGCCCGGGCACGCCCGCCGCCCAGTTGCACGACGACACGCCCCACGAGGTGAAGCTGCGTCGGCTGCAGCACCTGCAGGCCACGATCGAAGACAACGTACGCCGCATCAGCGCCAGCCGCGTGGGCACGGTGCAAAAAGTGCTGGTGGAAGGCCCCTCGCGCAAGGACCCGACTGAGCTCTCAGGCCGCGCCGAGTGCAACCGCGTGGTGAACTTCAAGGCGCCGGCGCGCCTGGTGGGCCAGATGGTGGACATCACCATCACGCAGGCCTACCCGCATTCGCTGCGGGGTGAGGTGGTGACGGTTTAGATCAGAACGGCATCTTGGGCATGCCCTTCATGCCCCCCATGCGCTTCATCATCTTCATCAGGCCGCCGCCCTTCATCTTCTTCATCATCCCCTGCATCTGCTCGAACTCATTGAGCAGGCGGTTCACCTCCTGGACATGAACCCCCGCACCGGCGGCGATGCGGCGCTTGCGGGTGGCCTTGATCAGATCGGGCTTGCGCCGCTCCAGCGCCGTCATGCTGCAGATGATGCCTTCCTTGCGCCGGATATCGCGTTCGGCCTTGTCCATGTCCACCTGGCCGGCTTTGGCCTGCATCTGCGCGGGCAGCTTGTCCATCAACTGCGTCAGACCGCCCATCTTCTTCATCTGCTGCAACTGCGCCAGAAAGTCATTGAGATCAAAGCCCTCGCCGCTCTTGACCTTGGCCGCCAGCTTTTGCGCGGATTCCATGTCCACACCGGCCTGCACCTGTTCGACCAGGGCCACGATATCGCCCATGCCCAGGATGCGACCCGCGTGGCGCTCGGCGTCGAACACCTCCAGCCCATCGATCTTCTCGGACACGCCGGCAAACTTGATCGGTACGCCCGTCACCTGCCGCACCGACAGCGCTGCACCCCCGCGTGAATCGCCATCGGTCTTGGTCAACACGATGCCGGTCAGGGGCAAGGCCTCCTTGAAGGCGCGCGCGGTGTTCACCGCGTCCTGGCCCTGCATGGCATCGACCACGAACAAGGTCTCCACCGGCTTGAGCACGCCGTGCAAGTCCTGGATCTCGCGCATCAACGCTTCGTCAATCGCCAGACGGCCCGCGGTGTCCACCAGCAGCACGTCAAAGTACTGGCGCTTGGCGTGATCGAGCGCCGCGCGGGCAATGTCCAGGGGCTTTTGATCGGGGGTACTCGGGAACCACTCGGCGCCCGCCTGGGCCGTCACTGTCTTGAGCTGCTCGATTGCGGCGGGCCGGTACACGTCACCCGAGACCGTCAGCACTTTTTTCTTGCGCTTTTCGATCAGGTGACGCGCCAGCTTGGCGGTGGTGGTCGTCTTGCCCGCGCCCTGCAGGCCGGCCATCAGGATCACTGCCGGGGGCTGCGCCGCCAGGTTGATATCCGCCACGCCTTCACCCATGGTGGCGACGAGCTCGCGGTGCACGATGCCCACCAGAGCCTGGCCAGGATTGAGCGAACCGGCCACTTCCTGGCCCAGGGCCTTGTCTTTCACGCGGGCGATGAAATCGCGCACCACGGGCAAGGCCACATCCGCCTCGAGCAAGGCCATGCGCACCTCGCGCAGCATGTCCTGCACATTGCCCTCGGTGATGCGGGCCTGGCCCCGCATTTCCTTGACCAGGCGCGAGAGTTTGTCGGACAGGGCAGAGGCCATGGGGATCGAGGAAGGATCGGGAGGAAAGGAATGGCCGATCGGCTTGGGACAGACCCAGCGAGCGACTAAACTGCGGAACCATGATTTTATCCAGCGCTTCCCCGGCCGGCCTGGCCCTCGCGCTGGCGGCAGCGGCCGCCTACGCGATCCCGGCCGCCGCCGCAGCACGCCTGTCCGACCCGGCCGCCCGCCTGGCCCTGCAGGTCGCCTGGGTGCTGCATGCGTGCGTGCTGGCCTGGTCGCTCTTGGGCGATACACCGCGCTTTGGCTTCGCGCCGGCCCTCTCTGTCACCGCCTGGCTGGTGCTCACGGTCTATGCCGTCGAACGCCAGATGTTCCCCCAACTGCGCGCGCGCTGGGCCCTGGCCGGTCTGGGCACGGCCGCCGTGCTGCTGGCCCTGGTGTTCCCGGGCGCGCCCCTGCACGTGAGCGCCTCGCCCTGGCTGCCCCTGCACTGGGCCCTGGGCATCGCCTCCTACGGCCTGTTTGGCGCCGCGGTCGCACACGCCTGGATGATGATGCGCGCCGAGCGCCATATCCGGCAAGCCACCGACTCGCACTCGGGCGTGCCCCTGCTCACGCTGGAGCGCCTGACCTTCCGTTTCGCCACCGGCGGCTTCGTGCTGCTCTCAGCCACGCTGCTGGCGGGCGCGATCTTTGGCGCCGGCTGGCGCTGGGACCACAAGAGCATCTTCTCGGTACTGGCCTGGCTGGCCTTCGCCCTGCTCCTGTTGGGGCGGGCGCGCTTTGGCTGGCGCGGACGTAAGGCGGTGCGGATTCTTTACGTCGGCTCATTGCTGCTGCTGCTCGCCTACGTGGGCTCGCGCTTCGTGCTCGAGGTGGTGCTGGGGCGCGCCACATGAAATACCTCGTCCTCTTGGCCATCCTGGCGGTGGTGTATCTGCTGTGGCGGTCGCAGCAGCGCCGCGCGCAGGCGGCCTCGCGGCCTCCCCCGGCGCCGCCCTCACCCGCCGACAGCGCCTTGCCCCAGGACATGGTCAGCTGCCCCGTGTGCGCGGTGCACCTACCCCGGGGCGAGGCAGTGGCCGACCCCCAGGGCCGTCTGTACTGCTCGCCCGAGCACCGCGCGGGCGCCTCCCGCTAAAGCGCCATGCGCGACGCCCCCCGCGACGCCCTCTGGCACGACGGCTGGTACCGCTTCGCCCGACGCTTAGCTTCCCCCAATTTCGGGCCGCGCCCCGACGGCGTGCGGCCGGACTTGATCGTGGTGCACTCGATCAGCCTGCCCCCGGGCCGCTACGGCGGCGACGAGGTGCAGCAGCTGTTTTCCAACACCCTCGACTGGGACGCCCACCCCTATTTCCAGTCCATCCGCGGCCTGAAGGTATCCGCTCACTTTTACGTGCGCCGCGGCGGCGAGCTGTGGCAGTTCGTCAGCTGCGACCAGCGCGCCTGGCATGCCGGCACCTCGCAGCACCAGGGGCGCGAGAACTGCAACGATTTCTCCATCGGCATCGAACTGGAGGGCCTGGAGGGACAGACTTTTGAGCCCGCCCAGTACGAGGCTCTGGCAAGCGTAGCAGCCGCGATCGCGCAGGCGTATCCGGTACGCCATGTGGCCGGCCACGAGCACATTGCACCCGGACGCAAGCAGGATCCGGGGCCGGGCTTTGACTGGCCCGCGCTGCGCCGCAGCCTGGGCTGGTCACCCGAAGACTTCCCCGGATGAACTTTGGTTTTCGACTGCCCGCGGGCGGCTCGAAAAAAAACAAAGTCAAGGGCAAGAACACTACATCTAGTGGCTTGCCATCCCCCCAGACCCTAGATATAGTGCCCCACACACACCTGAAGCCATGAAAAACTGAAGTCTTGCGCACACTGCTGGCGCACAGCTTCCGCTATCCATAAATAAAAGCCGCACCGTCAAGAGGACCCATGCAGTCTGTCCAGAGCACTCCCGCCACCCAGCCCTTCTCCAACCCCATCGCCCCGACCTCGGGCACGAGCGTTCACGCAGGCAGCACCGGCCACCCGCTGGCCCATTACCAGATCATTCGCCGCAACGGCGCCGTCGTCCCCTTTGAGCCGGACAAGATCGCCATCGCCATGATGAAGGCCTTCCTGGCCGTGCATGGCACGCAGGGCGCCGCCTCCGCCAGCGTGCGCGAAACTGTCGATTCACTCACTCAGGCCGTGGTGCGCGCCATGGTGCGCTCGCGCCCGGGCGGCGGCACCTTCCACATCGAAGACGTGCAAGACCAGGTCGAACTGGGCCTCATGCGCGGTGGCCACCACGAGATCGCCCGCGCCTACGTGCTCTATCGCGAGCGCCGCGCCCAGGAGCGCGCTGCCAAGCAGACCGAAGCCGCCCCCACCCAAGAGCCCACCCTGCATGTGATCGATGGCGGCCAGCGCGTGCCGCTGGATATCGGCTACCTGAAGAATCTGATCACCAGCGCCTGCGCCGGCCTGGGCGCCGACATCAAGCCGGACCCCATCGTCGCCGAGACCATGCGCAATCTGTACGACGGCGTACCGATCGACGAGGTCTACAAGGCCTCCATCCTGGCCGCCCGTACCCTGATCGAAAAAGACCCCGACTACACCTACGCCACGGCCCGCCTGCTGCTGCACACCATCTTCAAAGAGATCGTGGGCCGCGACGTCGCCCCGGCCGAAATGGCCGGCGCCTACGCCGACTACTTCCCCGGCTTCATCAAGAAGGGCGTCGACAACGAGCTGCTCGACGAAAAACTCCTGCAGTACGACCTCAAGCGTCTGGGCGCCGCCCTGAAGTCCGACCGCGACCTGCAATTCGACTACCTGGGCCTGCAAACCCTGTACGACCGCTACTTCCTGCACGTGCGCAAGACCCGCATCGAGCTGCCGCAGGCTTTCTTCATGCGCGTGGCCATGGGCCTGGCCCTCAACGAAATCGACCGCGAAGCCCGCGCCATCGAGTTCTACGAGGTCCTCTCCAGCTTCGACTTCATGTCGTCCACCCCCACCCTGTTCAACTCGGGCACCCTGCGCTCGCAGCTGTCGTCCTGCTACCTGACCACGGTGCCCGACGACCTCGATGGCATCTACGAATCCATCAAGGAAAACGCCCTCCTGTCCAAGTTCGCCGGCGGTCTGGGCAACGACTGGACCCGCGTGCGCGCCCTGGGCAGCCACATCAAGGGCACCAATGGCGAATCGCAGGGCGTGGTCCCCTTCCTGAAGGTGGTCAACGACACCGCAGTGGCCGTCAACCAGGGCGGCAAGCGCAAGGGCGCGGTCTGCACGTATCTGGAGACCTGGCACCTGGATATCGAGGAATTCCTCGAGCTGCGCAAAAACACCGGTGACGACCGCCGTCGCACCCACGACATGAACACGGCCAACTGGAT
>CANHSE010000148.1 GCA_947463025.1 Comamonadaceae bacterium | reverse complement strand
GGTGGAAGCCATCTACCGATGCGGCCAGGGCTATGCCCGCAACGACCCGACCGAACTTCCCGGCTTGCGCCAGCGCCTGGACGAGGTCTGCGCCCAGTTGCAGATGCAGGCCGGCCTGGAGGTGCATCAGCCGGCCTCTAGCCTGCTGATGCCGCCCCAGCCCCAGCCTGCGGCCCCGGCGCCCGCGGCTGAAACTTCCGCGCCCACGGCCTAAAGTCCGGGCCGCTGCGTCCGATTCTTCGTGGGAGCGAATGCAACCCACGGAGAAACAGACATGCGCCTGCACAAACTTGCTTTCGACAGCTACGGCGCCGTTCAGGTCGCCACTGGCGTGGCCACGGCCGATAACGTCAAACTGATCCTGATGCTGTTCGATGGCCTGTTGGAAAGCCTGGCTGCGGCGCGTGGCCACATCACGCACGGCAACATCGCGGAAAAGGGCAAGTCGATTGCACGCTGCACCCGCATCCTCATGGGCCTGCAGGGTTCGCTGGACTTTGAACGCGGTGGCGAGCTCGCGCAGAACCTCGACGAGCTGTATAGCTACGTCACCCGCCGCCTGGTGCGCGCCAATGCCCACAACGACCTGGAAATCCTGGAAGAAGTGCGCAGCCTGATGGCCGAGATCCGTGATGCCTGGGCCAGCCTGCCCGGTCTGATGCCCGGTCGCTCGGTGGCGCCCACCCTGAACTGAGCGCTTCGCAGCCTCACCTGGAGATTGCCAATGAAGCACACGTTATTCATCGCGGCCCTGATCGGCCCCTTCCTGGCCGGTTGCATGACCCTGGGCATCCCGCCCGCTGCCGAAGCCAACGCTCCTGCTGCTGCCGCTGCGCCCGCCGCGTCTGCTCCGGCTACGGCCAGCATGATTGCGCCGATGGTGGAAAAGCGCGAGACGCTGGTGGCCACGGGCTACGCCGTCATCAGCGTGCAAAACCACAAGCTGGCCGCGCAGCAACGCCTGATGGCGATTCGCGCGTCCAAGCTCGATGCTTATCGCGCCTTGACCGAGCAGGTCTATGGCCAGCACCTGGATGCCTCCACCACGGTGGCCGACATGGTGGTGATGAACGACACCTTCCGCACCCGCGTCGAAGGCGTGGTGTACGGCGCAGTGCTCGTGAGCATCACGCCGGTGGGCGATGACACCTACGAGACCACCATGTCCCTGGACCGCCAGGTGGTCAACGACCTGCGCGCCCTGTATCTGGGGCAACTGGCCGCGAGGCGCAAATGATGCGCGCGGGCTGGCTGATCGCCGGCTGCCTGGCGGCCTCGATCGGGGCCCAGGCGCAGACCGCGCCGGCCGGCGCGCCGTCGGCGGCCGATGCCGAGCGTCAGCTGCAGGCGATCCGCGATGCCTTGATCGAGAAGACCCTGTCCGCGCCTGTGCGCGTGCAGTCCTTTGGCTGGATCGATGCCGAAGGTCGCCTGCATGAAAGCACCCAGTTCACGTCCGACACCCGGGTGCGCGGCGTGCGCGTGCAGGCCTATGTGGAAGACCCCGCTGCGGCCGTAGCCGCCGAGGCGGTGCGTGTGCAGGTGGACACCAGCGTGTTGCCTGCCGGCCTGGGTCGCCAGGCCGAGGTCGATCCGCAGCGTTGCATGGCGACTTCGCGCCGCTGGCGGCAGGCCCTGCATGTCGAAGCAGTGAACACCGTCACCGGACCGGGTAATGCGGGGCTTGCACCCGTGGCCCGTCACTTGTCGCAGTCCTTCCTGGAAGCGGCGCGCGAGTCGCGCCGTTGGGTGGCGCAGCGCCGCCCGCACCAGCCGACCACGGCGTATGAACAAGCCCTGGTCGGTCGCGAGGTGGACCGAACCGAGTGGCTGGCCCGTATCGAGCTCGATGGCCGCCCCGGCGCGCTCGAAGCGCACGTGGAAGTGATGCCGCTGAATCAACCCACCCAGGCGCGTCGCGTGCGGGTGCCCTTGGCGCAAGTCAGTGGCACCCACCTGGACGCCGCCATGGCCAGTGCGCTGACGGCCCTGGAGCGCCAGAGCGCCTGCGATCCCCTGTGGTATTCCGTGACCGGCAGCGGCGATCGCCTGCAACTGCGTGAGGGCGTCGCCCACGGCCTGCAGCCCGGCGATCGGCTCTTGCTGGTCGAGCGCCAACACCTGCCCAGTCGGCTGCTGGAGCCGGGCGCCGCGCGCGCCCTGGCCCTGGTCCAGGTCGGCACACCGGCCGCCAACGGAACGCCGCTGCGCTGGCTGGCCGGGCCCCGTCCCGAGCAGGCGGGCGACTGGGTGGCGTTACCCCTGTAACGCGCCGCGCGCACGAGGAGGAAACTGATGCCGATGAAGTGTTCTTGCCAGGCTGTCTTTCAGAAACTGGTCGCGGGTGCGCTCGCGGGCTTTGCTTTTGCCGCGGTCGCCGCGGACCCGCCGGCAGCCGGCGCGCAGGCGGCTGCTTCTGCCTCCGCCCCCGCCCCGCGCGCGGGGCGTGCCGACGCAGCCCCGACGCGTGCCGCCCTGGAGACCTTGCTCGGCTCGCTGCCGGCGCGCACGCAGGCCGAGGGCCCGCCGCGCCAGCGCACCACCGCCTTGCGCGGTGAGACCCTGGACGCTGCCATCCGTCGCACCATGGGCGACATGCCGTTCAAGGAAAGCTTCCTGCGCGGTGTGTTCCTGGAAATCAATGCGGGCGCGGTGCAACCGGGCACCACCCGCCTGATCGCCGGGGCGCAGCTGCAGGTGCCGCACCTGGACGATCTGCGCAGCCACCTGCAGCGGGTGCTGGGGCCACAAGTGCCAGCCGCGTCGCAGACCGCCGCACCGCCCTCCGTGGACAAGCGCCATTGGGTGCGCTTTCCCTGATTGGTGATCCCCAGCACCGAGTTTTCTGCGCAGACCACGCGCCTGCCGCCCATCTTTCTGGAGGGGCGGCTACCCATGTTCGAAGCGCCGGCCGTGGCCGCACTGGGCTTGCGCGATGGCCAGGTGGTCCGCCCCCTGGTGGAGGCGCGTGACGGCCAACTGCAGCTGATGCTGCAAGGCCTGCTGATTCCTGTGCCGCCGCAGCTGCGCCTGGTTGCGGGCGAGCGCCCCGCCTGGCAGGTGCGTCTGGACGCTCAGGGCCGCGCGACGCTGCTGCCCTTGGGCGTACCGCCGGGCGATGCGTCCGCTGCGGCTGCGTCGTCCGCGCCCGCGCAAGCCGCGACGCGGCTCGCCCAACTGGCCTTGCGCCCACCGACTCTCAGTGGCCTGGCGGCGCTGATGCAGCCCGGCGCGCTGGCCGCCTGGTTTCAGGCCGCGCCGCAGCCGGAAGTGGGTGCGCAGATCGCGCAGTTGATGCGACAGTGGCCGTCCACCGCCCAGATCACGCCCGAGTTGTTGCGACGCGTCTTGCGCCAAGGGGGCTGGACGCAGGAGGCAGCGCTTGCGCGTGGCGAGCGCATGGCCGGTGCCGAGGGCCCCGACACGAAATCCTTGCTGCGGACCCTGCTGGCCGACTGGACGCAGGCGCCCGCTGCCACCCGCGGTGTGCTGCAAGACGCACTGGACGACATCGAGTCGCGCCAGCTGCAGTCAGTGGTCGATCCGTCTGCCGGACGTGAGCTGGCGCTGTCCATGCTCTTGCCCTTTGCCGACGCCGAGCCGGTGCATGTGCGTTGGTCACAGGCCCGCGAGCGCCAAGAGGGCTCTGACGGCAGCGACACCGGGCCGTCGCCTTGGGTGGTGGACCTGCACACGCGCAGCAGCGTCATGGGCGAGGTCTGGCTGCGCACCCGCATCAGCCGGGGCACGCGGGTCGAGTTGGTGATGTGGGCCGAGCGCGCCGAGCTCGCTGCGCAGGCCCGCGCCGCCGGGCCCAGCCTGGTGGCCTGGCTCAACGAAGCGGGGCTGCGCATGGCCAGCCTGCAGGTCATACACGGCTCGCCGCCGCCGGGCATCGAGTCTGCGGCCCCTTCGACGGGCGACCCCGGGCGCCTGGTGGACTTGACCGCATGAGCCCCCGATCGTCAGCCCGGGGTGTGCGCGAAGCCGTGGCCCTGGCCTATGGCGAGCGTGCGGCGCCGGTCGTCACAGCGCGCGGACACGGCGAGCTGGCCGAGCGTTTGATCGAGGAGGCGCAGCGACAGGGCGTGCATGTGGCCCAGGATCCGGCGCTGCTGTCCATGCTGTCCAAGGTGGACATCGACCAGGAAATCCCCAGTGAGGTCTACACCGCGGTGGCGGTGGTGCTGTCGTGGGTGTATTGGCTGCGCGGCATGCAGCCGGGCGACGAGAAAAAGAATCAGGCTTCGCTGTAGGCGCGGCGGGCGCCGCGGCGTGCAACCTGGCCCATGCGATCGTACAGATCGACCGAATCGGAGGGCTCACTCAGTTGCAGCGAGCGCAGGGTGGCGCCCACCACTTCGATCTGGCGGGAGATCAGCAGCTCGTTGCGCCGATGCTGGTCTCGGCACAGGGTCAGCGACTGCAGCACCTCGGCCCAGGCGGGCGGTGCTTCGGGCAGGGCGGCAATTTGTTGGGAGGTGGTTTGCAGGGCCTCGAGCCGTGCGACCTTGTCGCCTTGAAGGGCTTCGATGCGGTCGAAGGACTGGGTGCGCAGGGCCTCGAACTCTTCTTGCAGGAGCGCGTCGAGCGCCTGCACGTGGGCTTGCGCGGTGTCCAGATCGACAGCAGTCATCACTCGCGGATCATCTGCTCGAGGGCCAGGAAGTTTTCGGCGATGCGGCGCGGGTCCAGCGGGTACTGGCCCTGCTCGACCTGCTGCTTGATCGCGTCCACCTTGGCGCGGTCGAACGTGGGCTCCTGGGCCGACAGGCGGGCGGCCTGGCTCAGTTCGAGTTTGTCGTCCGCAGCGGGGGCGGGTGCACGGGTGGCCGCAGCGGCCATGGCATCCGGGGCTTTGTCGGCCTTTTCGGCGCGGTCGGCCACTTGGCGCTCCACCGAATTGGCGGACGCCATGCGATTCCATTGCGTGATCGGATTGGTCATACGGGCTCTTTCTTCGGCTCGGAACGCATGTCCGGGCTCGACGTGTCTGAGGAATCGGTCCCCCGTTGGAAAACTTGAGGGCTTTTCATCAATTATCCGTTTCAGACCCCTGGATCAACGCAAATTGCTCAATTCGTATTACTGAAGCAGCTTCAGGACGGTCTGTTGGTCCATATTGGCTTGTGCCAAGACCGCCGTGGCGGCCTGCTGCATGATCTGCGTGCGGGCCAGGTCGGTGCTGGCCTGAGCGTAGTTGGCGTCTTCGACCTGGCTGCGCGAGGCGGTGGTGTTCATGGACACGTTGGACAGGTTGTCCATGATGTAGTCCAGGCGGTTCATCACCGCACCCATCACGGCGCGGTTGCCGTTGACCTTGTCCAGGGCCACGTCGATTTTCGCCAGCATGGACCGGGCGGCTTCGACCGAATCAATCCGGTTGACGCGCTGCGCGGTGTTGGAAAGATCCACGTCGCCGGTGATGCTGCTGGTGATCGGGCCCTTGCTGCCGTAGTCGGCAAAGTCGATGTGGATCGTCTGCGTCGCGCTGGCGCCCACATGGAACGACAGACGACCGGTGCGCGGGGGCGACATCTTGCTGGTGGATTCGTCCACCAGGCCGCCGTAGGTGCCTTGCTGGAAGCCCAGGGTGGCGAAGTCGCCGTCGGTCTTGAAGCCGTTGTCGCCAGGCGAGAGGGTGAAGGCCTTGTCCGACTGCAGCAGGACGGAGCCGTAGACCGTCTTGGCACCGGTGGAGGCGGTGGTGGCGGAGGCGATGCTGGAGGCGGCGGTGCCCGTCAGGCCCAATTCGGCTGCAGTGACGGTGGCGTCGTGCCACACCGACATGTTGCGGCCGTCCGGCGTAGACAGGCTCAGACGGCCATTGCTCGTCGCCTCGGCCAGCACGCCGTGCTGTCCGCGCTGCGTATTGATCGCCGCGATGATGTTGTTCAGGCGCGTGGTGGTGGACTCGCCGGCTGTCAGGGTGACGGGCACGGCCACGCCGTTGATGAAGACGTTCACGCTACCAGCGGTGGTGGTGGTCGGGGCGGCAGTGGCGACCGTGCTGGCCGCCGCGACGGTGGCCCTCACACCCGACTGCTCCGAGCTGGCGTTGATGGCGGCCACCATGGCGATCGCGCTACCTGCACGTGAACTCGTAGCAGCCACTTCCGAGCTGGAGGTGTCGTCTGCGGCCATGGCGCCGCGAATCGCGACACCGTTGATCCGCAGATCGCCGTCGCCCAGGGATTCAATACCCGAGGCGGCGGTCACCACCGGGCGCACGGCCGAGGTGTAGATCGAGGTGTTGCGCGAGTAATCGCCCGGGCGG
>CANHSE010000147.1 GCA_947463025.1 Comamonadaceae bacterium | reverse complement strand
GGAGGCCACGGTGGGATGCGAGAGCACCCGGATCACCGCGTCTTGCAAGGCCACGCCCGTGAGGTTCAGGGGCGGCGACTGGCGCGCGATCGTGTGCACTTGGCGGTGCATCTTGGGTGGCTTGCCAAGCAAGACATCCAGCGGCATGTCGACCGCCTGGGTGCTGGCATCGCCCACCACCAGCTGGCGTTCGGCCGTGGCCACACCCACCACCGCAAAGGGGCAGCGTTCGCGTTCGCAAAAGGCCGTGAACTGCGCCAGCGACTCGGGCGCAATCGCCATCACATAGCGCTCCTGACTCTCGTTGCACCAGATCTCTTTGGGCGCCAGACCCGATTCCTCCAGGGGCACCTTGGACAAATCAAAGCGCGCGCCGCGACCGGCATCGTTCGTGAGCTCGGGGAAGGCGTTGGACAGGCCGCCCGCGCCCACGTCATGAATCGCGAGGATCGGGTTGGCTGCACCCAGCTTCCAGCAATGGTTGATGACCTCCTGGGCGCGGCGCTCGATCTCGGGGTTGCCACGCTGCACCGAGTCGAAGTCGAGTTCGGCGGCATTGGCGCCGGTGGCCATGGAGCTGGCCGCGCCGCCGCCCATGCCAATGCGCATGCCGGGGCCGCCCAGTTGCACCAGCAGGGTGCCGGGCGGAAATTCGATCTTGTGGGTCAGGCCGTCCTGGATGTGGCCCAGGCCGCCGGCAATCATGATCGGCTTGTGATACCCGCGCACCACACCGTCGATAGTCTGCTCGTATTCGCGGAAGTAGCCGGCCAAGTTGGGACGGCCAAACTCGTTGTTGAACGCGGCGCCGCCCAGCGGCCCCTCGGTCATGATTTGCAAGGGGCTGGCGATGTGGGCCGGACGTCCGTTGGGGCTGTCCCACAGGCGCGAGACCGAAAAGCCCGTGAGACCGGCCTTGGGCCGCGAGCCACGTCCGGTGGCCCCCTCGTCGCGGATCTCTCCCCCTGCGCCGGTCGATGCGCCCGGAAAGGGCGAGATGGCGGTCGGATGGTTGTGGGTCTCGACCTTCATCAGCACATGTTGGGTTGAGGGCCGCTTGACGTAGGCACTGGGGCCGGCATCGGCCGGCACGAACAGCTCGACCGGCACGCCCTCCATCACCGCCGCATTGTCCGAATAAGCCACCACCGTGTGCTGCGGGTTCAGCTGGTGGGTGTTGCGGATCATCCCGAACAGGCTCTTGTCCTGGGCCACGCCGTCAATGGTGAAGCTGGCGTTGAAGATCTTGTGGCGGCAATGCTCGCTATTGGCCTGCGCGAACATCATCAGCTCGACGTCGGTGGGGTTGCGCGCCAGGCCCTGAAAGGCCGTAACCAGGTAGTCGATCTCGTCATCGGCCAGGGCCAGGCCAAAGCGGGTGTTGGCCGACACGAGGGCGGCACGGCCACCCCCAAGCACATCGACCTGCTCCATCGGCATGGGGGCCAGTTCGGTGAAGAGGCCATGGGCCTGCGCGCGCGCGGGCACCACGCTTTCGGTCATGCGGTCATGCAGCAAGGCCGCCACCGCCTCGCGCTGGGCCGGCGACAGGCGGGGACGCCCCGCCAGCAAGCCGCCCTTGAGTCCGACGCGGTATTCCACGATGCGCTCGACCCGTTTAACGGCCAGGCCGCAGTTGTGAGCGATGTCGGTGGCCTTGGAGGCCCAGGGGGACACGGTTCCGAGGCGGGGGGTGACGATCACCCCTTCGCCCTCGGCCAGGTCGGCGCCCGGGCGGGCCAGGGGCTCGCCATAGGTCAGGAGGGCCGCCAGGCGCTGGGCCTGCTCGCCCGACGGCGCCTGCTCCCAGGCCGCCAGGTGCACAAAACGGGCGTCGAGGGAGGAAATCTTGTCGTGGACGGCCTGCAGGCGCGGGAGCAGTTGCTGGACGCGGAACTCGCTGAGGGCGGCTCCGCCCTCCAACTCGGTGATATGCAGGGTCACTGTGTAGCCTGTGTGGGGTGGGAAGGCGCCAGGCCGCTGACTGGGGCCCGGGCGCGCAGCCACCCATTTTACCGGGCACCCGGGGGGCGCCTGCGGTGGCCAGGCCCCTCTGGGATAATCCATCGCTATGAGCATCACGTACAAGGACGCCGACGGAATCCAGGGCATGCGCACCGCCTGCCGCCTCGCCTCCGAGGTTCTGGACCACCTCACGCCCTTCATCCAGCCGGGGATCACCACCCGCGAAATCGACCGCCTCGCGGCCGACTACATGAAGCAGCAAGGCTCCACCTCCGCCACGCTGGGCTACCAGCCCCCCGGCTATCCGCCCTACCCTGCCTCGCTGTGCACCTCGGTGAACCATGTGGTGTGCCACGGTATCCCCAACGAGAAGCCGCTGAAAAAGGGCGACATCGTGAACGTGGATGTGACCGTCATCAAGGACGGTTGGTATGGCGATACCAGCCGCATGTTTGTGGTGGGCGACGTCTCGATCGCAGCGCGGCGCTTGGTGTCCATGACCTATGACGCCATGTGGCACGGCATCGTGCAGGTGCGCCCGGGTGCGCGTCTGGGCGACATCGGCCACGCCATCCAGAAATTCGCTGAAGGACTGGGCTTTTCAGTGGTGCGCGAGTTCTGCGGCCACGGCATCGGTCGGCGCTTTCACGAAGAGCCGCAAGTGCTGCATTACGGCAAACCGGGCACCCTGGAAGAACTCCAGCCTGGCATGACCTTCACCATCGAGCCCATGATCAACCTGGGCCGCCGCGAGGTGAAAGAGCACGGCAACGATGGCTGGACCATCGTCACCAAGGACCACTCCCTGTCCGCCCAGTGGGAACACACGGTGCTGGTCACCGAGACCGGCTATGAGGTCCTGACCTTGTCCGCCGGCAGCCCGCCTCCACCCACCTTCGTCCAGGCCTGAGGCCTTCGGCTGGCATGAACGCAACGCTGGCCGATACCCCGCAGCTGCGCGCCCTGCGCGATGACTGGCGCGCCCGCAAGGCCGCCTTGCTGGACGCTCTGATGGCCTCCGGCCGATCGACACGGGCCGTGCGTGGCGTGCTGCGCGGTCTGGCCCGCGAGGCCGACACCACGTTGTCGGCGCTCTGGACCCACGCCGGCTTCCCGAACAGCTTCGCCTTGGTGGCCGTGGGCGGCTATGGCCGCGGCGAGCTCTTTCCCCATTCGGATATCGACGTGCTGCTGCTGATGCCCGATGGCACCGCGGTCGAGACCGATCCGACGCTGACCGGCCGCATCGAGTCTTTCATCGGCCAATGCTGGGACCTCGGGCTGGAGATCGGCTCGAGCGTGCGCACGGTGTCCGAGTGCATGGCGCAAAGCCAGGCTGATGTGACCGTGCAGACCTCGCTGCTGGAATCACGGCATGTCGCTGGCAGCGTGTCGCTACACCTGGAGTTCATGCGCCGCTTCGACGCGCAGATGGACCCCCAGGCCTTCTTCGTGGCCAAGACCCTGGAGATGCGCCAGCGCCATCACAAGTTCGAGAACACCCCCTACTCGCTTGAGCCCAATTGCAAGGAGTCGCCCGGCGGCCTGCGTGACCTGCAGGTGATCTTGTGGGTAGCGCGTGCGGCGGGCCTGGGCGGCAGCTGGGACGAGCTGGCCCGCAAGGGCCTGGCCACGCCCTTCGAAGCCCGCCAGATCAAGCGCAACGAGGCGCTGCTCGCCCTGATTCGCGCCCGCCTGCACCTGGTGGCCAAGCGCCGTGAAGACCGGCTGGTGTTCGACCTGCAAACGCCGGTGGCCGAGTCCTTTGGCTATGCCTCGCGCACCGGCGAAGGTGGGCGCCTGATCGAGCGGGCCAGCGAGGCGCTGATGCGGCAGTTCTACTGGGCGGCCAAGGCGGTGACCCAGTTGAACCAGGTGCTGCTGTTGAACATCGAGGAGCGCCTGCAGCCGACCGAGCACCAGCCCGAACCGATCAACGCGCGATTTTTTAACAAAGGCGGCCTGATCGAAGTGGCGTCCGACGATCTTTACCAAAAGCACCCCGAAGCCATCCTCGAGACGTTTCTGGTGCACCAGCAGACGGTGGGCGCCAAGGGCCTGTCCGCACGCACGCTGCGTGCCCTGTACAACGCGCGCCGCTTGATGGACGGCAAGTTCCGCCGTGACCCCGCCAACCGCGCCACCTTTCGCGCCATCCTGATGCAAGGCTCGGGCATCACGCATGCGATGCGCCTGATGAACCAGACCTCGGTGCTGGGGCGCTATTTGTGGGTGTTTCGACGCATCGTGGGTCAGATGCAGCATGACCTGTTCCACGTTTACACCGTCGACCAACATATCCTGATGGTGCTGCGCAACGTGCGGCGCTTTTTCATCCCCGAGCATGCGCACGAATACCCGTTTTGCTCGCAGCTGGCGGGGGGCTGGGACAAGCCCTGGCTCTTGTCCATCGCCGCCCTGTTTCACGACATCGCCAAGGGGCGCGGCGGTGATCACTCGGATCTGGGCGAAAAAGAGGTTCGACTGTTTTGCCGCCAGCATGGCATCGGACCACAAGACACGCAGCTCGTGGCCTTCCTGGTGCGCGAGCACCTCACCATGAGCAACATCGCCCAGAAGCAGGACCTGAGCGACCCCGAAGTGATCGGGCGGTTCGCCCAGCGCGTGGGCAACGAGCGGAACCTGACCGCCCTGTACCTGCTCACGGTGGCCGATATCCGCGGCACCAGCCCCAAGGTCTGGAACGCCTGGAAAGGCAAGTTGCTCGAGGACCTGTATCGATCGACGGTGCGCATGCTCGGAGGCCGAGCGCCCGATCAAGAGGCCGAGATCGAGGCCCTCAAGCGCGAGGCGCTGGCCCAGCTGGGCCTGCACGCCCTGCCCCACGACGCGCACCGACAACTGTGGGACACGCTCGACGTGGGTTACTTCATGCGCCATGACGCTGGCGAAGTGGCCTGGCACACACGCCACGCGAGCCGTCATCTAGCGGGATTGGACACCCATGGCGCCACGCCGGACAAACCGCTGGTACGCGCCCGTCTTTCGCCCGTAGGCGAAGGCTTGCAGGTGATGGTCTACATGCCCGATCAGCCCGATCTGTTCGCGCGCATCTGCGGCTATTTCGACCAGGCGGGCTTTAGCATCCTGGACGCGCGCATTCACACCACGCGAGACCAACGCGCGCTGGACACCTTCCAGGTGGTCAGCGCCATGCTGCCCGAGCACGGGCGCGAGCTGATGGCGATGGTCGAGTCGGGTCTGCAGGCCACGCTGGAAGGGGCAGACCCCCTGCCCGCCCCGAGCCGCGGCCGGGTGTCCAGACGCGTCAAGAGCTTTCCGGTGACGCCTCGCGTGAGCCTCGCGCCCGACGAAAAGGCCCAGCGCTGGTTGCTGTCGATTTCGGCCAGTGATCGCGTGGGCCTGCTCTATAGCGTTGCACGGGTTCTGGCGCGCCATCACATCAACCTGCAATTGGCCAAGATCTCCACACTGGGCGAGCGAGTCGAGGACACCTTCCTGATCGACGGCTCCGAGCTGCAGCAAAACAAGCGGCAGATCGAGATCGAGACTGAGCTGCTCGAAGCCCTAGCGGGGTGAGCGCCCCCGCCTGCGCGCTTGAGTCGCCCGCAGGATCAATGGTCCGGATCGAGTCGGCGAACATGTAAGCCGCACCTTCAGCCTTCAGCGTTCTGACTGAAACACCGATACGGTCGTGACTACCATGCCGCACTCCGAGGTGTATGTCCCCATCCGAGGTCCCATCCAGGTGTTTGCACACGAGCAAAACGCACCGGACTTCAGACCTCTCATCAAACCAACTGCGGAAACAGCACCTCGGTGAATCCGAACTGCGTGAAGTCACGCACTCGCATCGGATAAAGCACGCCCTTTAGGTGGTCGCATTCGTGCTGCACCACCCGGGCGTGAAAGCTGTCCACGGTGCGATCGATGGCGTTCCCCTGAGGGTCAAAACCCGTGTAGCGAATGCGTTGCCAGCGCGGCACCCTCCCACGCAGGCCGGGGACCGACAGGCAGCCTTCCCAACCTTCCTCCTCCTCGTCACCCATCGGCGTGATGACCGGGTTGATCAAAACGGTCCGCGGCACGATCGGGGCATCCGGGTAGCGCGGGTTGGGAGCGCCGGTCCCGAAGATCACCACCTGCAGGTCCACACCGATCTGAGGCGCGGCCAGACCCGCGCCGTTGGCAGCGGCCATCGTGTCGTCCATATCGGCGATCAACTGGTCAAGCGCCTCGGTATTGAACTCGGTGACAGGTTTGGCCACTTGCAGCAAGCGCGAGTCGCCCATTTTGAGCAAGGTACGAACGGTCATGGCTCGAAGTCTAGGGCAGACG
>CANHSE010000146.1 GCA_947463025.1 Comamonadaceae bacterium | reverse complement strand
GATCTTCCAACCCGCCGAGGAAGGCGGGGGCGGTGCGCGCGAGATGATCGAAGACGGTCTGTTCGAGCAATTTCCGATGGAAGCTGTGTTCGGCATGCACAACTGGCCGGGTGCGCCGGTGGGCACGTTCTCCTTGAGCCCGGGACCAGTCATGGCCTCGTCCAACGAGTTCAAGATCACGGTCCGCGGCAAGGGCAGCCACGCCGCCCTGCCCCACAACGGCATCGACCCGGTGCCCATCGCCTGCCAGATGGTGCAGGCCTTCCAGACCATCATCACCCGCAACAAGAAGCCAGTGGATGCGGGCGTGATCTCGGTGACCATGATCCATGCGGGCGAGGCCACGAACGTGGTGCCCGATCGCTGCGAACTGCAAGGCACGGTGCGCACCTTCAGCGTCGAGGTGCTGGACATGATCGAGCGGCGCATGCGCCAGGTGGCCGAGCATGTGTGTGCGGCGCATGAGGCGCAATGCGAGTTCGAGTTTGCGCGCAACTACCCGCCCACCATCAACAGCGAAGCCGAGGCGCTGTTCGCCCGCGCGGTGATGGCCGACATCGTGGGCGAGTCCAATGTGCAGGCGCAGGAACCCACCATGGGCGCCGAGGACTTTGCCTACATGCTGCAAGCCAAGCCCGGCGCCTATTGCTTCATCGGCAATGGCGACGGTGCGCACCGCGAGATGGGGCATGGCGGCGGTCCGTGCATGCTGCACAACCCCAGCTACGACTTCAATGACGATTTGATTCCACTGGGCGCCACCTACTGGGTGCGCCTGGCCGAGGCTTGGCTGACCCGCCCGCGCGCCTGAAACCCGGGCCTTAGGCGGCCTCGCGCCGCTGCGCGATCTCGAGCAGGCCGTCGAAGATCAGGCTTTCGACCAGCTCGAAGGGCACCGACATCGAGGGCGCCATCTTCCAGCCGGCGCCACCGGTCATGATGCACACGGGCGACTCGCCACAGTGCTGGCGCAGGTGCTGCACCATCCGCTCGATCGCGCCCGCAATGGCGTAGGTCCCGCCGCTGGTGAGTGCGTCGCTGGTGTTGGTGGGAAACTCACGCACTTCGCCGGTTGGCACATGCAGGCCCGCCGTGCCAGATTCGAGCGCGCGCAGCATGATGCCGTGGCCTGGCAGGATCAGACCGCCCAGGAAGCGGCCATCTGGGCTGATCGCCTCGACGGTGACGGCGGTGCCGACCATGACGACGACGATGGGCCGCGCCGGCCCTTGGGCCAGCACGCGTTGGCGCGCGCCGATCATGGCGACCCATCGATCGGCCCCCAAGCGGGTGGGATGGTCGTAGCCATTGACCAGGCCGGCCTCGGACGCACTGGCATGCACCCAGCGGGGCGCGATGTCCCAGAGTTCTTCCATCTGCTCGCGCACGCGGATCTTGACCGCGTCGGCAGCCACCGCGCATCCGAGCATCTGCTGCGGCGCCGGCAGGTCACGCCAGGGGCCGCCCGAGAGCCGATCGATGTTCTCCAAGAACTCGGCGCCCTGGGCCAAGGCCAGCGCGCCCGGGCGGGCGCGCTCGTAGAGCGCCCATTTCAGCCGGGTATTCCCCACATCGATGGCAAGAAACATGTCTTTTTCCAAACCCCAAATCGACCCGGATCATCTCAGATCGCGCCGATCCAGCAGGCGCGCTGGATGGCCGCCAGCTTGTTATCGACCTTGAGTTTGGCCATGGCGTTGGCCAGGTGGTAGTTGACGGTTCGCTCGGCGCAGATCATCTGGTCGGCACTTTCGCGGGCGGTCAAGCCGTTGAAGGCGAGCATCAGACATTGTCGCTCGCGCGGACTGAGGCACGCATGCGCCTGCGCGATGCAGCGTTTGACGACGGGCCAGACATTGAGCGCGGACCACACCAACATGGCCGCATCGGAGCGACCGGTCAGCTCGCGCGGGCTGAACATGAAGCACTCGAAGGCGCGATTGGCAGGCAGCGGGAATTCGACCCGCACCATGGTCTGAAAGCCGTGCGCCAGGGCCAAGACCCGCCAGCGCGAGGCCTCGAGCTGGCCGCTGCGGGCGATGTGCTGCCAGGCGACGAGCGGAGCGTCGGACTCGCGCCACGGCGCACCAAATTCATGGCTGTCGGCCAGTGCGCAAGCGACGTCGACCACCGAGGGAGGGTGCACACACAGCGCATGGCGATCGGCGTCCCCGCCAAGTCGGTCAGGACCCAGTACCGCGACAGCGTCGACCGCGAACTCGCTCAGCGCCGCCACCCAATCACTCAGGATGCTGTCGAGGCGCACGTTGTCGAAGTTAACAGGGTGTTTCATCTTTGGTATTGGCCATCGCTTGGAACAAACACCATATCATTACAAAAGAGATGGACCGATACCTCAAACGAAACCCCATGTCCCTCGAAGCTTGGAAGAGATGGAGAACGCGGCCCTTCCGGTTCGCGCCCAACACGCAGGGGCTTAGCTTGTTTGAGCCCATCCTGCACCCCTCCAGGGGACGCATCCGCGCGCTCGGGTTGTCCTGTGCAATCGGGCATCCCCTGTTCTATGCCATCTGGACCAGCTGGATACCCCAGCCCTATGAGCGTCTGTGGCAGCGCCTGGGGATCTGCTTCCTCGGGATCTTGCTGCTGGCTCTACCTTGCCTGCAGGCTCAGCCGCCCAGCCGCCCAGCGATGTTCATCCTGAGCCTCCTCTTCTGGCTGACGCTGCCGGTGTTCTTCACCTGGATGTACCTGTGCAATGGACGTAACCCGGTCTGGTTCGCCACGATGGCGACCATGTTCCTGATCTATTACCACCTGACAGACTGGCGCATCGCAACCCTCGGTATCGCCTCCGGAATCCCGGCGGGATGGGCGCTGTTCAAGGTCGCGGGACCAGCGCTTGTTGCGCCGGCCCTGGAGGATGCGGTCACGCATATCTTGGTCTTTGCTTTCGCCTGGTACATGGGACTGACCCTCGGGATTTCCACCTCCAACCTGCGTCGCGAGCAACTGAAGCAGGCACTGGGGACGATGGGAATCATGGCGCACGAGTTACGCACGCCCTTGTCGACCATGACCCTCATCGGCAATGCGTTGCGCGAACAAGCCTCGACGGCGCCGCCGATCAGCGCCAACGCCGTCGACCAACTGACCGGGCGACTGCTGGCCACCGTTCATTACATGAACCGGCAGATCGACATGCAGATCACGAATGCACGACTGATGCAGCTGCCGCCCCCATCAAGCTGGGTGTCTGCCGGTCATCTGGTGCAGCAGGCTGTCCTGGCGTTTCCCTTCCGCAACCCGATAGAGCGCGACTGCGTGCAGATCCGCATCGTGCGCGACTTTAGCTTCCGGGGCTCGGAGGCGCTCTTCATGCAAGTCATCGACAACCTCCTGAAGAACGCACTGCGGTCCCTGGCCGCAATGCCTGAGCCGCCCCGAGCCGGCGATGTGCAACTGGAGGTGGAAGTCAGACCTACGGGCCCCCGGCCTGGGCGTATCACGGTGATCGACCGGGGACATGGAATCGACGCGGACATGCAACCACGGCTGTTTCAGCCCTTCGTGTCAACGCACCTCAGCACGGGGCATGGTCTGGGTCTGGCGTTCTGCCATCGCGTCGTCCAAGCATCGGACGGAGTCATCCAGGTCGAATCCGCCCCCGGATGCGGGGCACGTTTCACCCTCCAACTTAGGATCGAAGTATGAGTTTTCCCTTGTTTCATCGACCTGGCACCCTGATGCTCTTAGATGATGACCCCGATTACCTCGAGGCACTTGCGATGGTCCTCCCGCTCGACTGGCATGTCCGCATGTTCGTTCGACCGACTCGATATGTCTATCAGATGCACTGTGAGCACCCGCTCTGGGAGCGGGATCGGTGGCAACAGGAGACGATGCTGACCCTGTGGCGACAGGGCAAGCCCCTGATCCCGCAGATCCTCCAATACTGGTCCAGCACGCCCGAGCGCTATGCCCTCACCCACGTGTGCGTGGTGGATTTCGCGATGCCAGGTATGGACGGTCTTCAAGCGCTGAGCGAACTCGTCGACTGGCCCGGGGCCCGCATCCTCCTGACAGGCCAAGCCGATGAGAAAGTCGCGGTGGGTGCATTCAACCGGAACCTGATCGATCAATACATCCCCAAACAGGCCGCTGACGTGGCGCAGCAATTGGTGCAGGCCATCACCAAACTGTACGGCCGGGCGCATCAACACTACGACGCAATCTGGCGAGCGACCTTACGTCCAGAACAATCGACACTTCTCGCGGTACCCGAGGTCCAGGCGGGTCTGAAGACGTTTGCGACCGAGCATTGGGTGGATTACGTCGTCATCGGCCAACCCTTTGGCATTCTGGGATTGGAGGCCAACGGTCGTGCAAGCTGGTTGCAGCTGGAAACGCCAGAGAGCCTGGCGGGGATCGCCGAGCTCGCGGAGCTCAATGGGATGAACCGACACGACCTAAAGGACATCCGCACTGGCCGACGCCTGACCTCTCTGGAGCTACACCAGTCCTTGGGGATGCAAGGCTGCGGCGCTCCCGTGCCCGCGTTCTCGCCGGCAGGCACCGGGGCGCTCCTCTTAGCCGCCTTGCACGAGCTCCCTGTCTCGGCACTCATGGCGCCCCTGGTGGGGCACCATGAGTGGCTGTCACGCCAGGCACCGCGCGGAATCAGCGACTGACGACGATACCGATCCCGCATGGGCGCGCTGCCGACGGGCAATCGGCCATGTCCACGGCTGCACCTGCGGTGCGATCTCCGCAGCCACGTCCTCTAGGTGTGACAGCTCGGCGTCGGTCAGGGCAGCGTTGAGGGTCAGACGCACCATGGAGCGATTCCGTGCGGTGGCGGGCGCAGCGAAAACCGCACCAAAAATTCCGCGCGATTCCAGAGCATCTCGCAAGGCCAGTGTCTGTATTTCGGGGCCGGCTTCCAAAGCCACGATCTGCTCGGAGCCGTGTGCGATGGGATAGCCCAGTGCCGAAAGCCTCTCACGAACCCGCCGCGTGTAGCGGCGTAACTGCAAGCGCGCCGCCTCACTCGCGCGCAACACCTCCAGCGTCGCCGCCAAGCCCGCGACCTCGTGCGGCAACAGACTGGAGCTGAAGATGGTGGGGAAGCTCTCAGACATGATGAAGGACCGAAACTCATGTGGCACCGTGAAAAATCCCGCGCGCCCTGCAAAGGCTTTGGCCAGACTGGCGGTGATGAAATGGACTTGGTCGCTCAAACCCCAGTGGGCGCACAGGCCACTGCCATCGGGCCCGTGTGTCCCCAGAGAATGCGATTCATCCACCAGGATCATGCAATCGAGTGTGTGAGCCACATCGACCATTTCGGGCAACGGGCACAGCGCGCCCGTGGTGCTATAGACCGAGTCAACGACGACCAGCCCCGGCCCATGACGCTGGATCATTCGCGCCAGGTGACCCGGATCGTTGTGGCGGAAGGCGTGCATCGGCGCGCGCGCGGCGCGCACGCCCTCCCACAGGGACATGTGCGCCAGGCTGTCGATGTAGACCGGCGTCTCGGGGTCGGCGATGACCTGAAGTAGGCCCAGGTTGGCTGCGTAACCAGACTGGCAAAGGAGCGCACCGTCCGCCCCCACCCAATCAGCCAGAGCCTGCTCGAACTGGTGGGTGGGCGAACCCGTCAACTGAAAAACGCTCGATTGCACGACGATGTCCTGGTTGCAACGCAGGCTGTCGATTTGCGCCTGCACGATACGCGGATGGCCGGTTACAGACAGGTAATCATTGCCATCGAGTCGCACGGCCTGCGGACCCGGAATCAGACCCTTGGTCAGGGGCTTGCCACCCCATTCGTCCCGCCAGCGCGCCTGGAAATCACGGGTCATGCGTTGGCGCAGATGGCGGGACAGACTCGGCCCCGGTCTGGACCGCCCGAGCGGGGGCCGGGTCGTTACATCAGCGATGGAGGAGACGCCTGTAGGAGCTCGCCCTGCGGCGGCGACGACAGAGTCGATGTTTCGGATAGGTGCAAGAGTGGTCATGTGTGTAGCTCCCTGTTAAACACCTCCTAATTGAAGAGCCTGTCGCCTACGCGTCACTCACAAATCCCTGTCAGCTTTGACAGGAGTCGTTACAAAAAATCCACTGAAAAGCTTTTTTTTGATTACGCATGAGATGCGCAACTCAGGTGTGAGCGCGCAGACGCGCGCCCAGACCCCACGCCGTGGTGAGGCGTTATCTGGCGGGGATATCGAGGGAGGGAGCGGCGCTCAGCTCACTGGAGCCGGCCGTGACACTGCTTGAACTTCTTGCCGCTGCCGCAGGGGCAGGGTTCGTTGCGGCCCACG
>CANHSE010000145.1 GCA_947463025.1 Comamonadaceae bacterium | reverse complement strand
GGTGTGCATGGCGGTCTGGGGGGGTGTGAGAACACCTTTTGTGCCAGAGGCCTCCCTGAGACGCAAGAACCTATTTCGCACAGCGAAACTACTGGATCGCCCTGTTGACGCGGGAGTGCGAGGCTCCAATCATGGCTCGGACCCGACGAATCACACGCATGCCTGCCATCGCCTTGCCCGGGCTGGTCGACCCGCACGACCTGAGCGCCGACCGCCAGTTCTCCATGAACCTGGCGCGCGGCCTGGAGGTCTTGCGCGCGTTCACCCCGGCCGACCCGATGCTCGGTAATCGCGAGATCGCCGACCGCACCGGGCTGCCCAAGCCCACGGTCTCACGCCTGACCTACACGCTCACCTTGCTCGGTTACCTCACACGCGACGCCGGCCTGCAAAAGTACCGACTCGGCTCGGGCGTGCTTTCCCTGGGGCACCCCCTGTTGGCGAACCTGCATGTGCGCCAGCTGGCCCGCCCGCTCATGGAGCATCTGGCCCGCAAGACCGGTTGTACGGTCAACTTGGGCATGCGCGATCGCGGCAATGTGGTCTACATCGACTCCGTGCGCGCCGACACCAGTAACCAGTACCTACCCGACATCGGCAGCACCCGTCCGCTGCTGGCCGCTGCGATCGGGCGCGCCTTGATCCTGCAATGCCCGAGCGCCGAGCGCACGGCCATCCTCAATTGGCTCAAGGTGCATGACCGCGCATTGTTCGACGCCCACAAAGCCGCCTGGGAATCCGACCAGAAGCTGTTTGCGGCCCAGGGCTACTGCCACTCGCGTGGCGACTGGCAAAAAGGGGTGCATGCGATCGGCGTGCCGGTGCGCGTGCCCCCGCGCGACATGCCCGTGGCCATGAACTGCACGCTGGCCGCCACCCGCATCCCCAAAGACCGCATGGCGCGTGAAGTGGCGCCGGAGCTGCTCGACACCGTGCGACAGCTTGAACGCCTGCTCAATCCGCGGTGAACCCGGAATAAAAAAGAGATGATCCGCAACCCCGAAACATTCGATGGCCTGATCGCGCAGGTGCGCGCCTTTGTGCGCACTGAGTGCATACCACTGGAAGAAGAAGTCGATCGCACGGACCAGATCCCTGAGCCACTGGTCGTGCGCATGCGGGCGCTGGGCCTGTTTGGTCACAGCATTCCGACGGCCTATGGTGGGGCGGGCCTCACCACCGAGGAACTGGCCCGCGTCAACATCGAGGTCTCGCAGGCCGCCACCACCTTTCGGGCGCGTTTTGGCGGCAACACCGGCATCGCCTCCGAATCGCTGGTGGTCGATGGCACCTCCGAGCAAAAAGACAAGTACCTGCCCCTTTTGGCCAGCGGTCGCGTCACCGGCTGCTTTGCCCTGACCGAGCCCGATGCGGGGTCCGACGCCACCGCGCTCAGAACCGTCGCCGTGCGCGAGGGCGACCACTACGTCATTACCGGCACCAAGTGCTACATCACCAACGCGCCGATTGCCGACCTGTTCACGGTCTTTGCGCGCACCGGTCCTGAAGGCAGCAAGGGTGCCAACGGCATCAGCGCCTTTCTGATCGAGCGCGGCACGCCGGGTCTGTCCACGCCGCCGGCCTATCGCAAGATGGGGCAGCATGGCTCGCCCGTGGGCGAGGTGATCCTGGATCGGGTACGGGTGCCGGCCAGCGCCATCGTGGGGGGGCTGGAGGGGCAGGGTTTTCGCACCGCCATGAAGGCCCTGAACAAGCAGCGGATCAACCTGGCGGGTCTGTGCGTCGGGCCAGCGATTCGCCTGGTCGATGAAATGGTCCGGCGCGCTCGCAGTCGCCACCAGTTTGGTCAGCCTGTGGCCGACTTCCAGTTGGTGCAGGAGATGATTGCCCAGAGCAACACCGAGGTCCATGCCGCTCGCGCGCTGGTTCTCGAGACTGCGCGCAAGCGCGATGACGGCCAGGACGTGACGATGGAGGCGTCGATGTGCAAGCTCTTTGCCTCCGAGATGTGCGGCCGCGTGGCCGACCGCGCGGTGCAGGTGTTCGGCGGTGGCGGCTATGTGTCTGACAATGTTGCCGAGCGTTTCTACCGTGACGTGCGGCTGTTTCGCCTCTACGAAGGTACCAGCCAGATCCACCTTCTGAACATCGCTAAGCGCACCCTGGCCCTGGCCGAACAGGACCACTGATTCAGTTTTGTATTGCTAGAAAACCACAGGAGACACCATGAACCGTACCCGCCGCCTGATCCCTTCCGCATTGGCCGCCACGCTGCTAGCCGCCACCTTGCCGTCCTTCGCGCAAGACAATTTTCCCAATCGCCCAATTCGTATCGTCGTGCCCTTCACCGCAGGCGGTGTGGTGGACTCGGTGGCGCGCGTGATCGGCGAGAAGCTGTCCACCAAATATGGTCAACCCGTCATCGTCGAAAACCGCGTGGGCGCGGGCGGCTCCATCGGCACCGACTTCGTCGCCAAGGCCCCTGCCGACGGCTACACCTTGCTGTGCGTGAGCCCCAGCCATGCGGTGGCCCCGATCCTGAACAAGGGCGTGACCTGGAACCCGACCCGCGACTTTCGGGGCATCGAGGGCTTCGGCATCGTTCCTAACATCGTCGTGGTGCATCCGGATCTGCCCGTCAAGGACATGGCCGATCTGATTGCCATGGCTAAGCGCAGCGCCCAGCCCCTGACCTTTGCCACCGCAGGCGTGGGCACTTCCAACCACCTGGCCGGCGAGTTGCTGGCGCAGGTCGCCGACATCAAGCTGACCCCAGTCCCCTACAAAGGCCAGCCCGAGGCGCTCAATGACATGCTGGCGGGCCGCGTGACCCTGATGCCCCTGACTTCTGCCCTCGCTCTGGGCCATATGCGCAGCGGCAAGCTCAAGGGCCTGGCCGTCACCACCGCCAAGCGTTCAGTGGCGTCTCCGCAGCTGCCCACCGTGGCCGAAACGCCCGGCATGACGGGGTACGAAGTCGGCACCTGGTTCGGCATGGTGGCCCCCGCCAAGACCCCCGATCCTGTCGTGCGCAAGCTGTCTGCGGATATCCGCGAGATCATCGGCATGCCCGACGTCAAGGCCAAGCTCGAAGGCATGGGCATGGAGTTCACACCCCAGGGGCCCGCTGAATTTGATGCCTTCGTCGCCAGCGAATTCACCAAGTGGACGCGCGTGATGAAGCGGGCGGGGGTGGAGCCGCAGTGAGCGTCGGCCTGCGCACGCCGATCTGCGACACCTTAGGCATCCGCCACCCGATCTTCGGTTTCTCGCACTCGGTCGATGTGTGCGTGGCGATCGCGCAGGCCGGCGGCTTTCCGGTGCTGGGGCTGGCGCGCGAGATGCCCCACGAGATCCCGCCCTTGCTGGCCGATATCGCGGAGCGCATGGGGCAGATGCCCTATGGCATCGACCTCATGCTGCCTTCGGGCGTGCCGCAGGCGGCCAGCCTGGAGGCCCTGCGCACCTCGCTGCCTCCCGCGCATGTCGCTTTCACCGAGGGCCTGCGCCAGCGCTTTGACGTGCAGCCCGCGCGCAAGCCCAGTTTCTTCACCACGCAGGTGCGCTCCGAGGCGCTGTTCGAGCAGCAGATCGAGGCGGTGCTGGCGTCCAACTGCCGTGGCGTCGCCACCGCGATCGGTCTGCGCGCCGACCTGATCGAACGTGCCCATGCCCGGGGCAAGGTGACCTTCTCGCTCGTGGGCTCGGTCCGTCATGCGCGCAAAGCGCTGGACGCGGGTGTCCAGGTGCTGGTGGCGCAGGGCTACGACGCAGGCGGCCACACCGGGCCGGTCGGCACGATGTCGCTGTTGCCCCAGATCCTGGCGGTGGCGGGCGAGGCGCCGGTGCTGGCCGCAGGCGGCATCGCCACCGGAGCGCAGATCCTGGGCAGCATCGCGATGGGCGCACAGGGGGCTTGGCTCGGTACGCTGTGGCTGGCGGCCCGCGAGAACCACACGCCACCGGCCTTGATGCAACGCCTGATTGCGGCCAGCAGCGAGGACACCGTCATCACCCGGGCCCACAGCGGCAAACCCTGCCGCGTGGTGCGCAGCGACTGGATTGACGCCTGGGACGCGCCCGATGCCCCTGCGCCCTTGGGCATGCCGCTGCAGCAGGTGCTGACTGGCGATGTCTTCGCGGCGATGCACGAGCATGACGACGCGCGCCTGATTTATGAGGCGGCCGGCCAGAGTGTGTTTGGCATCGATCGCGAGACCACGGTCGCCGATCAATTTACCGTCTTGCTTGCCGATCTAGACAGCGCGCGCAAGCGCTTAGAGCGCCTTGCGGTCTAGCCGCCTGCCACCCGGCGCGCGAGCGCCGGGGAGGGCACAATCGGCGTCTTTGGCCCCTCGTCCCTAGAAAAACCAGGAGACCTTGATGCAAGAAGAACACAACCTGTCGCGCCGTCGCGCCGTCCTGTCCGCGGCACTCGCTGCAGCCGCCCTCATCGCGCCGCATGCCGCCCAAGCCCAGGCTTTTCCCTCCAAGCCGATCAAGGCCATCGTGCCCTTTGCGGCCGGCAGTGCCACCGACCAGATCGGCCGGGCCTTTGCCGCTGAAATGTCCAAGACTCTGGGCCAGTCCATCGTGGTGGAAAACAAGCCCGGCGTGAATGGCATGCTCGGCGCTGCCGACGTGGCCAAGGCCGCCCCCGACGGCTACACCATTCTCATTGGCACCAACAGCACCAACGCGGCCCTTAAAAGCCTGATGAAGCAGCTGCCGTACAACCAGGACACCGCCTTCGCACCCCTGGGTTATCTGGGCTCGGTGCCGCTGATCGTCGGCGTGAACATGGATGTGCCCGTCCGGACCCTGCGCGACTTCGTGAACCTGGCCAAGGCCAAACCGGGTCATGTCACCTTCGCCAGCGCCAGCACCTCGCAGCTGGTGTCCTCCGAGATGCTGGCCAGCATGGCCGGCGTGCAAATGACCAACGTGCCGTACAAGAGCGGCCCTGCGGCCATGACCGATCTGATTGGCGGCCAGGTGAACATGTTCACCGCCGACTTCGCGGTGATGCTGCCGCAGGTCAAGGGCGGCAAGGTGCGCGGGCTGGCGGTCACGTCCACCAAGCGCTCGCCAGCCATCCCTGAATTGCCCACGGTCAATGAGGCCTTGGGCCTGAAGGACTACGAGCTGATTGCCTACTTCGCGATGTTCGCGCCCGCGGGTACGCCGGCCGATATCGTGGCCAAGTTCAACCAGGCGATCAACGCCGCGGCGAACAGCAAGGAGCTGCAAGAGAAGTTCGCGCCCATCGGCTTCGCGGTGGAGCCCGGCACCCCCGAGGCGCTGGCCCGCCGCACCCAGTTGGAGACGGCCAAGTGGGCCAAGGCCATCAAGGACGCGAAGATCGAACCGCAGTGACGCGACAGCCTTGATCGCTCCCACTTCCGACGCGCAGGCCCTGCGCCTCGCGCGACTCCTCGTGTGGGTGCTGCCCGCTCTCTGGTCGTCCAATTACCTGATCGCCCGAGCGGCCTCCGGCGTGGTCAGCCCCCATGTGCTGGCGCTGGGGCGCTGGGCGCTGGTAGGCCTGCTGCTGCTGCCCTGGGTCTGGCGTGATCTGGCCAGCCTGGCGCGCGTCTGGCGTGCCGAGGCCGCTCGCATGATCGTGCTGGGCGCGCTGGGCATGTGGGTGTGCGGCGCCTTCGTCTACCAGGGCGCCATCACCACCTCCGCGATCAACATCGGCCTGATCTACGCCGCATCGCCGGTGGGCATTGCGCTGGCGGGTCGCTGGCTGTTGAAGGAGAAGGCGACCTTGACCCAGCGTCTGGGCATGGCCTTCGCCTTGCTCGGTGTGCTGGTGGTGATCTCCCGTGGCGATCCGGCCAGCCTGCTGGCCGTTCAACTGGTGCCGGGTGACCTGTGGATCGCGGTCGCGGCGACGGGCTGGGCGGCCTACACCGTGCTACTTCAGCGCTGGCCCACCACCCTCAACGCGCGCCAGCGCCTGGCCTGCATCGTGGCCGGAGGTCTGTTGGTGCTGCTGCCGTTTACTGCGTTGGAGGTCTACCTGGTGCCCATGCCGCCCTTGTCCGGTCAGGCGCTGATGCTCATCGTGCTGGCCGCCTTGCTGCCGGGATTTTTGTCGTATCAGGCCTATAGCTTCATGCTCCATGTGCTGGGCGCCACCCGCACCGCGGTGATGCTGTACCTGGCCCCGCTGTATGGGGCGTTCAATGCCTGGTGGATTTTGGGTGAGGCGCCTGCGTGGTTCCATGCGGCCGGTGCAGCGTTGATCCTGCCCAGTAGTTATCTGGCGACGCGAGGCTCGGTCTCGCGCCCGAGCTGAGACCCAAGGAGACGCACATGTCAGGCCCC
>CANHSE010000144.1 GCA_947463025.1 Comamonadaceae bacterium | reverse complement strand
GGCAGGCCGGGTGGGCAGCCATCGATCACGCAGCCGATGGCCGGGCCATGCGACTCGCCGAAGTTGGTGACCGAAAACAGGGTGCCGAAGGTGTTGCCGCTCATGGGCCTGGATTATCCCAGAGGCCCGAGCCCGACCCGGCGGCGGGCCTCAGAGTTGCGCCGTGGGGTTGGCGTCCTCGCTGGCGGGCCAGTCGCGGATGTAGGCCTTGAGCATGCGGTTCTCGAAGTTCTGGCTATCGACCACCGCCTTGGCCACGTCATAGAAACTGATCACGCCCATGAGCATTCGGCTTTCCATGACGGGCATGTAGCGGGCGTGGCGATCGAGCATCATGCGGCGCACTTCGTCCAGATCGGTCTCGGCGGTACAGGTCAGGGGGTGGTCGTCCATCGCCGAGCGCACGCGGGTGGTGCCCACCGAGCCGCCATTGCGCACGATCGTCTGGATCACCTCGCGGAAGGTGAGCATGCCCACGAGGTCGCCATGCGCCATCACCACCAGCGACCCGATGTCCTTGTCGGCCATGAGTTGGACCGCATCGGCCAAGGCCTGATCGGGCTCGACGGTGTAGAGGGTGTTGCCTTTGACGCGAAGGATGTCGCTGACTTTCATGGGGATCTCCTGGGCGGGTGGTTGCGCCCGCTGCGTTCTGACCAATATAGCCCACAATTTGCGCCAATTCCAACTGCGTGGAGCTCTCGTTCTATGTCCGGTTATTCCGACCCTGGCTTTGACACACTCGCCCTGCATGCGGGCGCTGCGCCCGATCCAACCACCGGCGCGCGGGCCGTCCCGATTCACCTGACCACGTCCTTCGTGTTCGAGTCCAGCGAACATGCGGCGTCGCTGTTCAACCTGGAGCGTGCGGGCCATGTGTATTCCCGCATCAGCAATCCGACCACTGCCGTCCTGGAGCAGCGCGTCGCCGCACTCGAGGGGGGCATCGGCGCGATTGCCACGGCCAGCGGTCAGGCGGCCCTGCACCTGGCCATCGCCACCCTCATGGGTGCGGGGTCACACATTGTGGCCAGCACGGCGTTGTACGGCGGCTCACAAAACCTCTTGCACTACACGCTGCGCCGCTTCGGCATCGAGACCACCTTCGTGCGCCCCGGCGACATCGACGGCTGGCGCGCTGCGATCCGCCCCAACACCCGCCTGCTGTTTGGCGAGACCGTGGGCAACCCCGGCCTGGACGTGCTGGACATCCCCACGATCGCCGACATCGCGCATGAGGCGGGCGTGCCCCTGCTGGTGGATGCCACGCTCACCTCGCCCTGGCTGATGAAGCCGCTGTCGCTCGGGGCTGACCTGGTCTATCACTCGGCTACCAAGTTCCTGTCGGGGCACGGCACGGTGATTGGCGGTCTGGTGGTCGATGGCGGCAGCTTCGACTGGAATGGCCCGCGCGCAGCGGGGCGGTTTGCCGAACTGACCGCTGCGTATGACGGCTTTCATGACATGGTGTTCAGCGAAGAGTCCACGGTCGGTGCCTTTTTGCTGCGGGCGCGACGCGAGGGCCTGCGTGATTTCGGCGCCTGCATGAGCCCGCACACCGCCTGGTTGATCCTGCAAGGCATCGAAACCCTGCCGCTGCGAATGGAGCGGCACATGGCCAACACCCGGCGGGTGGTGGAATTCCTGGCGGCCCATCCCTTCGTCGCGCGCGTCGGGCATCCGATGCTCGCGTCGCACCCCAGCCACGCGCTGGCGCAAAAGCTCCTGCCCCGGGGCGCAGGCTCGGTCTTCAGCTTTGACCTTCGGGGCACGCGCGCGCAGGGCCAGGCCTTCATCGAGGCGCTCAAGGTGTTCAGTCACTTGGCCAATGTGGGCGACTGCCGCTCACTGGTGATCCACCCGGCCAGCACCACCCACTTCCGGATGGACGACGCGGCGCTGGCGGGCGCTGGCATCACACAGGGCACCATCCGCCTGTCCATTGGCCTGGAGGATCCCGACGACCTGATCGACGACCTCAAGCGCGCGCTCAAGGCCGCCGAGAAACACGTGTGAGGGGCACGCCATGGAACTGACTGTCAACGGCCACCGCACCTATTGCTACACCGGCGGCAAGCCTTTCGATCCCGCCCAGCCCACCGTGGTGATGCTGCATGGGGTGCTCAATGCCCACTGCGTGTGGATTCTGCAAAGCCGCTGGTTCGCCCACCACGGCTGGAACGTGCTGGCGCCGGACCTGCCCGGGCACGGTGATAGCGCGGGGGAGCCGCCACGCAGTGTCGAAGAAGCGGCCGATTTCGTGCTGGCCCTACTGGACGCGGCAGGCGTGAAGCAAGCGGCCCTGGTGGGTCACAGCTTTGGCTCGCTCACCGCCATGGAGGTCGCTGCGCGCGCGAGCGATCGTGTCACCCATCTGGCGATGGTGGGCACGGCCTATCCCATGCGGGTCTCACCCGCCTTGCTCGAAGAATCGCTGAACGCGCCGCAGCGCGCCATCGAACGGGTCAACGTCTACTCGCATGCGCTGATGGCGCCGCCACCATCCGCCCTGGGCCCGGGCACCTGGGTGCCCGGCATCACCCGCGCCCTGATGCGCCGCATCCTGGCGAGCAACCCGCGGGTCAACCTCTTTCACACCGGCTTCAAGGCCTGCGACGACTACCGCCACGGCGAAGAGGCCATGGACGCGGTCCGCTGCCCCGTGCTGTTCGTGCTGGGGCGTCAAGACGCGATGACACCGGCCAAGAACGCCCAGCCCCTGCAAGCGCGCGCCCGTGACGCGCGCACCGTGACACTGGAAGCGGGGCACAGCCTCATGACCGAGGCACCCGAGGGCGTGTTGTCCGCGCTGCGCGAGTTTCTGGGGATGCCTACAGGGCGTCCTTGAGGATCATCCCCGACAGCCGCCCGCTTTGCCACAAGCGGGCGGTGGCGTCGGTGTCGGGCAGCAGCAGCTCGCGGATCAAGGGGTCCAGGACCGTGGACTGCGGATCCACCAACAACACATAGCGCACGGGATCCCCTTCCGACGTGGGCTCCAGGCGACCCACCCAATCGAGGGTGACGAGCGTCTGCAAGACCGGCTCGAGCTGCAGGTCGGTCACCTGCACGCGCTGCGCCAGATCGGCCAGAGCCAGGCCATGGCGTGGGGTACTTCGCGCCTGGGTCAGGGCACCCAGGGCATCCAACGCCAACTGAAAGGGCCAGCCCGCACCCTCGCGCCGACGCAGGCCCGCAGTCAGCGCGGGCAGGTCGGCTGCCAGCGCCGCTCCCAGCAGAATCACCAGCCACCCCATGTAAATCCAGACCAGCAAGATCGGCACCGTGGCGAAAGCACCGTACACCGCTGAATAGGCCGGTACCGCGCTGATGTAGGCCGCCAGCAGGGCGCGTGCGATCTCGATGCCCAACGCTGCGAAGACAGCGCCGATCCACGCGTGGAGACGCCGCACCGGCGTGTGAGGCACGTAGCGATACAAGGCCGCCAGGCCTGCCACCAACAGCAAAAACTCGCCCGCATCCAGGACCAAGCGAAGTGCGCCCGGCACGTTGGACACCAGCCCCTTGGAAGCCGAGATCAGGTAAGAGCTCACGCTCAAGGACGCCGCCAGCAGCAAGGGCCCCAGCGTGATGACGGCCCAATACACCAGCACCCGCTGCGTGAGCGGACGCGGGCGACGCACCCGCCAAATGCCATTGAGGGTGCGGTCGATGGTCAGCACCAGCGAGAAGGCAGTGAGGAACAGAAAGATCAGACCCACCGTGCCCAGGCGACTGGCCTTGCCGGCGAACTGGGTGAGGTAGCCGAGCACCTGGCGCGAAATCGCATCGGGCACCAGGCTTTGCACCAGCCAGGCCTGCACCGCACCCTGCAACTTGCCAAACACCGGGAAGGCAGTGAACAGCGCCAGGACCACGGTGAAAAACGGCACCAGGGCGATGGTGGTGGTGAAGGTCAGGCTGCCGGCCGACAGGCCCAGGCGGTCCTCGCGCAGGCGCTGGCCCAGGGTGCGGGCGGCCGATCGCCAGGGGAAATCGGCAATCGGGGCATAAAAGGGCCGGTCATTCATCGGCCGCTATGATGCCATCGCCCATGTCTACACCTACGCCCCCACAGGATGGCACGCCCTCGGCGGCCCCTGGCTCCGACGCCTCCCCTGCCCCCGACCCCCACGACACGGTGCAGCCCGCCTCCCCCGAGTTGCTGATGATTCGCCGCTTGGCGGTGGGCAGCCTGCTCGGGTTGATCGTGCTGGGGCTGGTCTGGGAGCTGTGGCTCGCGCCCCTGCGCCCGGGCGGCACCTGGGTGGCCCTGAAGGTGCTGCCTCTGTGCCTGCCGCTGGCCGGTCTGTTGCGTCATCGTATGTACACGTATCGCTGGGTCAGCCTGCTGGTCTGGATTTATTTCACCGAGGGGGTGGTACGCGCCTGGAGCGACCGTGCGCCCTCTTCGTATTTCGCGATGGCCGAGATCGCGCTGTGCCTCGTGCTGTTTGCTGCCTGCGCCCAGCATGTGAGGCTGCGGTTTCGCGCGAAGGTCAGCGCATGACTGCCTTGATCCAAGAGTTGGCCGGCATCGTCGGTGCCGCCCATGTCTTGCACGAAGGTGATCTCAGCGCCTGGGAACTTGACTGGCGCAAGCGCTCGCGCGGCAAGGCCCTGGCCGTGGTGCGGCCTGCGACGACCGAGCAAGTGGCCGCCGTGGTGCGCGCCTGCGCCGCAGCCGGCACGCCGATCGTGCCACAAGGTGGCAACACCGGACTGGTGGTGGGCGGCACGCCCGACGCATCGGGCACCCAAGTGGTCATGAGCCTGCAACGCATGCACGCGGTTCGCGCCATCGACACCGCCAACCTCACCCTCACCGTCGAAGCCGGCTGCGTGCTGCAGTCGGTGCAAGAGGCGGCGCGCGAGGCCGGCTTCCTGTTTCCCCTGAGCCTGGCCGCCGAAGGCAGCTGCACCATCGGCGGTAACCTGGCCACGAATGCAGGCGGCACCCAGGTGCTGCGCTATGGCAATGCGCGCGACCTGTGCCTGGGCCTCGAAGTGGTGACAGCGCAGGGCGAGATCTGGAACGGCCTGTCGGGCCTACGCAAGGACAACACCGGCTACGACCTGCGCGATCTGTTCATTGGCAGTGAAGGCACGCTGGGCATCATCACCGCCGCCACGCTCAAGCTCTATCCCCAACCCGCCGCCACCCTCACGGCCTGGGCCGCGGTGCCCTCGATGGAGGCCGCGGTGCGTCTGCTCGAAATCGCCCGCACGCGACTGGGCGCGGGCCTCACGGGCTTCGAGGTGATGGGGCAGTTTGCGCTGAGCCTGGTGGTCAAGCACTTCACGACGCTGCGCGTGCCCTTTGCTGACGCCAGCCCCTACGGCGTGCTGCTGGAAAACGCGGTGCAGGGCGACGAACAGATGGCGCGCGAGGGCTTCGAGTCACTGCTGGAGATCGCCCTCGAAGAAGGTTGCGCCACCGATGCCGTGATCGCCGAGAACATCGCCCAGGCGCGCGAGCTGTGGCATGTGCGCGAGTCCATCCCGCTGGCCCAGGCCGAAGAGGGGCTGAACATCAAGCACGACATCTCGATTCCGATCTCGCGCATCCCCGACTACTGCACGCAGACCGATGCCCGCCTGGCGCGCGAGATTCCGGGTGTGCGGTTGGTCAACTTCGGGCATCTGGGCGACGGCAACCTGCATTACAACGTGCAAGCCCCCGAGGGCGGCGACGCCCGCGCCTTCTTGCGTGACCAGGAAGACCGGGTCAACACCCTCGTCTACGAGCAGGTGCGCGCGTTCGACGGCTCGATCTCCGCCGAGCATGGCGTGGGCGGGCTCAAGGTAGACACCCTGCCCGATTACAAGTCGCCCGTCGCCCTGGGCCTAATGCGGGCGGTCAAACAGGCGCTTGACCCCGGCAATCTGCTCAATCCCGGGCGGGTCGTGCGCATATGATCCCGAACGGTTGTTGCTGAATCCCATGTCCCGCCCCATCCGCTCCCAATACGAAGATTTCATGCGCCATGTCTACACGCAGGGCGTGGCCAAGACCGACCGCACGGGCACGGGCACGCGCAGCGTGTTCGGCTACCAGATGCGGTTCGACCTCAACGAGGGCTTCCCGCTGGTCACCACCAAGAAGGTGCATCTGCGCTCCATCATCCAGGAGTTACTGTGGTTCCTTAAAGGATCGAGCGACAACAACTGGCTGCGTGAGCGCGGCGTGTCCATCTGGGACGAATGGGCCCGCGAAGACGGCGACCTGGGCCCGGTCTACGGCGTGCAATGGCGAAGCTGGCCCACGCCCGATGGCGGCCACATCGACCAGATCGCCGAGGTGGTCAAGACCCTCGAGACGAATCCGGATTCGCGCCGCATCATCGTCAGCGCCTGGAATGTGGCCGACATCCCGAAGATGGCGCTGGCCCCCTGCCACGCCTTCTTCCAGTTTTATGTGGCGCCCTCGCAGGTGC
>CANHSE010000143.1 GCA_947463025.1 Comamonadaceae bacterium | reverse complement strand
GAATCGAAGCTCATTGAAATCCCCTAAAAAAGAACACAAACGAATCTGAAAACTTGTCGAAGGTAGCCGAAATCAGGCGAAAGGGGAAAGTAGCCCGAATTAATTCGATCAATCTACTCAGTATCTCGGTCGCGGCAGCCTCAGTCGGGCACCACCGCGGTCACCTCGATCTCCACCTTCGCCCGGTCCTCCACCAGATCGGCCACCTGCACCAGCGTCATCGCCGGGTAGTGGCGCCCCAGCACCTCCTGATAGACCTTGCCCAGTTCGCGCCCGCGGGCCAGGTATTCGCGCTTGTCCTTCACATACCAGGTCATGCGAGCCATGTGCTGCGGGCCGGCCCCCGCGCACGCCAGGGTCTGCACGATGTTGTGTAGCGCCTGGCGGCATTGAGCGATGAAATCGTCGGTCTCGAACTGGCACTGGGCGTTCCAGCCGATCATGCCGGCGACAAAGACCATGCGGCCTCGCGCCTCGATGCCGTTGGCGTAGCCCTTGGCGGGCGCCCAGCCCTCGGGTTGGAGGATGTTGAACATGGCAAGGGCCTCCTGGTCTAAGGCTGCGCCTGCTGGCGCAACTTGAATCTTTGCAATTTGCCAGTTTCGGTACGCGGCAAAGCAGCGAGGTACACGATCCGGCGCGGGTACTTGAACGGGGCGATGGCCTGCTTGACGTGGTCCTGCAAGGCGCGGGTCATGGCCTCGTCACCGGTGTGACCCGGCTTGAGCACCACGAAAGCCTGCACGATCTGCCCGCGCTCCTCGTCGGGCACACCAATCACGCCGCATTCGGCCACCGCTGGATGCTGCAGCAAGGCGCTCTCCACCTCGGGGCCGGCGATGTTGTAGCCGGCGGAAATGATCATGTCGTCGTTGCGCGCCTGATAGCGGAAGTAGCCGTCGGCATCCATCACAAAGGTATCGCCCGGCAGGTTCCAGCCGTCCTTGACGTAATCCTGCTGGCGCGGATCGTCCAGGTAACGACAGCCGGTAGGCCCACGCACCGCCAGGCGGCCCACCGTACCCGCAGGCACAGGCTGCATGTGCGCGTCGACGATCTGCGCCTGGTAACCGGGCACCACCTGGCCGATGGTGCCGGCGCGTACCTGCTCGCCCGCGCTGGAGATATAGATATGGATCACCTCGGTGCCGCCGATGCCATCGGTCATCTCGATGCCTGTGGCCTGCTTCCACAGCTGACGCGTGGCGTCGGGCAGGGCCTCGCCAGCCGATACCGGGTGGCGCAGGCTGGCCAGATCAAAGCCCGACGCCAGGCCTGCCATCTGGCGGTAAAAGGTAGGTGCGGTGTAGCACTGGGTGGCCTTGTAGTGGGCAATCGTCTGCAACAGCGTCTCGGGGGTGTGCTTTTCCAGCAAGACCGTGCTTGCGCCATAGCGCAGCGGAAAGGCCAACAGCCCGCCCAGGCCGAAGGTGAAGGCGATCGGCGGCGTGCCGCACACCACATCGTCCTCGCGCATCTTCAGGATATGGCGCGGGAACAGATCACACATGGCCAGCACATCACGATGAAAGTGCAAGGTACCTTTGGGCTTGCCGGTGGTGCCGCTGGTGAAAGCAATCAGGCACACATCGTCGCGGCTGGTCGGGTGCGGCGTCCAGAGGCCCGACTGCCGCTGCATACGCTGCTCCAGCCCGTGGTCGTCGCGGCTGCGAAACGCCACGCACTGGCGCAAGGCGGGAGCATGGTGGGCATGGCCCGGGGTCATGCAATGCTCAATTTCTTCCTTCAACAGGCTGTCGCACAGCGCGGCGCTGATCTGCGCCTTGTCAATGATCTGCGCCAGTTCGGCCGCGCGCAAAAGCGGCATGGTGGGTACCACGACCAGGCCGGCCTGGATGGCGGCCAGAAAGCAGGCCGCCATCATGGGGCTGTTGCCCCCGCGCAGGAGCAAGCGGTTACCGGGCACCAGGCCCATGTCGCGCGTGAGCACCTGGGCGATGCGGTGCACCTGCTCTTGCAACTGCGCATAGGTCCATGAAAAAGGCTGGGGCGTGCTCTCGCCTGTCATCAGACCGTGTACGCCATGCAGAGCGATGCGCGCACCCCGCCCTTCGCGCACATGGCGATCGAGCAGTTCGACCGCGCAATTGATTTGCGCCGGGTAACACACCTCAGGCCGATCGAAGACAAACACCGGCCATTGCGCGGGCGGCGGCAGGCGATCGCGAGCAAAGGTGTCGACGTGGCTGCTGGGGGCCAGGGTCTGATCGCGCATTGCGTCCTCCTTCGCGGCTTCAACCGCGCAAAAGATCCTTGCCGATGATCAATTGCTGAACCTCGGTCGCCCCCTCGTAGATCCGCAGCGCCCGGATTTCGCGGTACAGGGATTCGACGATGCAGCCTTTTTTCACGCCCATGCCGCCGTGCATCTGCACCGCCATATCGATGATCTGCTGCGCGTTTTCGGTGGCCGTCATCTTGGCCATGGCCGCTTCGCGGGTGATGCGCTGACCCTGATCCCGCAGCCACGCTGCGCGGTAGGTCAGAAGCGTGGCAGCGTCGAGCATCGTGGCCATCTGGGCGATCTTCGATTGCGTGATCTGAAAGTCGGCCAGGCTCTGGCCAAACATCGGGCGCGATCGCGCCCAGGCTACCGATTCATGCAGCGCGCGGCGCGCAAAGCCCAGCGCAGCGGCCGCCACCGAGGTGCGAAACACGTCGAGCGTGGCCATGGCCACCTTGAAGCCTTCGCCGGCTGCGCCGATACGCCGATTGGCGGGAACCTGGACCTTGTCAAATCGCAAGGTCGCCAGCGGATGCGGCGCCACCACGTCGATGCGTTCCTCGATGGACAAGCCGGGACTGTCGGCATCGACGATGAAGGCGCTGATACCGCGCGCGCCAGGCGCCTCGCCGGTGCGTGCGAACACCACATAAAAGCCAGCGATGCCACCGTTGGAGATCCAGGTCTTGCGGCCCGTGAGTGCATAGCCCGCGGCGGTGACCGTGGCGGCGCATTGCAGGGCCGCGACGTCGGAGCCCGCCTCGGGCTCGCTCAGGGCAAAGGCGGCCAGCGTCTGGCCACTGACCACGCGCGGCAGATACGCCTGCTTTTGCTCGGGTGTGCCGCGCAGGCTGATCGCACCCGAGCCCAGGCCCTGCATGGCGAAGGCGAAATCGGCCAGGCCACTGTGAAAGGCCAGGGTTTCACGCAACAGACACAGCTGGCGCGTGTCGATGTGATCGGCCGCAGCCCCGTGCGCTGTGCCGGCCACCGCATGCCGCAGCCAGCCGCCCTGCCCCAGCAAGGGCACCAGGCGCAGGCACTCGGCGTCGACGGCATCGCGCGATTCGTCATGCGCTGCATGGGCCAGGTGGTGCAGGCACCAGGCATCAAGGCCTTGCTTGAACTCACGGTGGGCCGGGTCGAAGAAGGGCCAATCGAGTTCGGGCGGTGCGGTGCCAACAGCCGCCGAGGCAGTCGTCGACATCGTTCAATCCCCCCCGAACACCGGCGTCTGCTTGGCCACGAAGGCGTGATAGGCGCGGTGAAAGTCGTTGGTGGCCATGCAGATCGCCTGGGCCTGGGCCTCGGCCTCGATGGCTTCGTCCACGCCCATATTCCATTCCTGGTGCAGCATCTTCTTGGTGATGCCATTGGCAAAGGTCGGACCGGCCACCAGTTGTGCGGCCAGGGCCTGGGCCTGCGCCAGTACCTCCTCGGGCGCGCACACGCGGTTGTAGAAGCCCCAGCGCTCGGCTTCTTCAGCGCCCAGGCCACGACCTGTGAACAGCAATTCGCTGGCACGCCCCTGACCGATGATTCGCGGCAGGATCGCGCAGGCGCCCATGTCGCAGCCGGCCAGGCCCACCTTGTTAAACAGGAAATACACCTTGCTGCGCTGGGTGCCATAGCGCATGTCAGAGGCCATGGCCAGGATGGCCCCGGCGCCGGCGCACACGCCGTCGATGGCGGCGACGATGGGCTGCGGGCAGGCGCGCATGGCCTTGACCAGATCACCGGTCATGCGGGTGAAGGCCAAGAGGCCCGGCATGTCCAACTGGGTCAGGGGTCCGATGATTTCGTGTACATCACCGCCGGAGCAAAAGTTGCCACCGGCGCCTGTGATCACCACCGCGTGCACGTCGGGCGCGTAAGCCAGGGCGCGGAAGAAGTCGCGCAGCTCGGCGTAGGAATCGAAGGACAGCGGGTTCTTGCGCTCGGGTCGGTTCAGAGTGATGGTAGCCACGCCGGCCTGCACCTGGAGCAGGAAGTGCTCAGGGCGGTAGCCTGCCATCGGCTGGTCATGACGCGGCAGGGTCTGGGGCTGACCCGGAAGGTAGCGGTGGGTGTTCATGGCGTCTCTTGGGGTTGTGGGTGTGGGGTGGCCAAGCCACCTTTGAGGGTGCCAAGCAGGCGGTACAACTGGTCTTGCTGGCGCTCGCTCAGGGGCGACAGCAGGTCAACGATCCAGGCTTCGTGTTCGCGCGCCATGACGGCGAATGCACGGCGTCCGGCGGGCGTGAGGCGAACCTTGAAGACGCGGCGGTCTTCGGCGTCGGTCTGACGCTGCACCAGTTGTTCGCTCTCCAACTGGGCGACGATGGCGGTGACATTGCCGCCGGTGACCAGCATGCGCCGCGACAGCGCACTCATGGTCAGGCCTTGGGGCTCGCGTTCGAGCTGCGCCATCAGATCAAAACGAGGCAGAGTCAGACCAAACTGCTCGCGCAGACGCTGGCGGATGGTGTCCTCGATACGGGTGGTGCAAGACAGCAGACGCAGCCACAAACGCAAGGAATCATGATGGTCGGCATGGGCGCGCAGCTCCATGTCGGTGGCGACGGGCGCGCAAGCAGAGGGGATGGACATGGACATGACGCTCAGTCGCCTCGGCCAGCGGTCTGCATCGCACGCTCGCGGGCGAACCCTGCTTCGAGCTGCGGCTTGGCCGATTGATAGGGCTGGGGCCAGGCCAGGCCGGTGTAACCGATGCGCGCGGCCTCCTGCAGCGTCCAGGCGGGATTCGCCAAGTGCGGGCGAGCCACTGCGCACAGGTCGGCGCGACCGGCAGCGATCACACTGTTCACGTGGTCGGCCTCGCTGAGCGCGCCGACGGCGATGGTGGCAATCCCAGCCTCCTGTCGCACGCGATCGGCAAAAGGCGTCTGGTACATGCGACCGTACACCGGTTTCTGGTGCGGGCTCACCTGGCCCGAGGAGCAATCGATCATGTCCGCACCCGCGGCCTTGAACGCACGGGCGATGTCCACCGCATCGGCGGGTGTGATGCCGCCCTCGACCCAGTCATGAGCCGAGATACGCACCGACATCGGCAGGTGCTGCGGCCACACCGCGCGCACCGCCTGAAAGACCTCCAGCGGATAGCGCAGGCGGTGGGCGAGACAACCGCCGTAATCATCGCTGCGGCGATTGGTCAGCGGCGAGATGAAGGACGACAGCAGATAGCCGTGGGCACAGTGCAGCTCCAGCCAGTCAAAGCCCGCCTGTGCCGCACGGCGCGCGGCGTTCACGAAATCATTCTTGACGGCGTCCATGTCGCGGCGGTCCATGGCGCGCGGTACCGGGCCATCGTCCAGGTAAGGCACGGCGGACGCAGCGATCAGCGGCCAGTTGCCCTGCGGCAAGGGCTGATCCATTCCGCCGCCTTGCCAGGGCGTGCAGGTGGAAGCCTTCGGACCCGCATGGCCGATCTGCATGGCCATCTTGGCGTCGCTGTTCGCATGCGCCCAGTCGACGATGCGCTTCCAGTCCTGCATCTGATCGTCGTTCCAAAGCCCCGGGCAGCCTGGTGTGATGCGGCCTTCGGGGCTGACGCAGCTCATTTCCGCAAAGACCAGAGCCGCACCCCCCATCGCGCGCGCCCCCAGATGCACCAGGTGGTAGTCGCCCACGCGGCCTTCCTGCGCCATGTACTGCGCCATCGGCGAGACCACCACACGGTTTTTCAGGGTGACCGAGCGCAGCGTGTAGGGCGTGAACATGGGCGGGCGTACGCCCGTTTGGCCTGCGCGATCGGCAAACCAGGATTCGTAGCCTTCGAGCCACCCTTTGTCTCGCAGCCGCAGGTTTTCGTGGCTGATACGCTGGCTGCGCGTGAGCATGGAGTACATAAACTGCTCGGGCTCGAGCTGATCGCAATAGCGCTCGCCGCAGACCTCGAACCACTCCATGGCGTTCCAGGCGGCGTTCTGCAAGCGGATCACGTCAATAGCGCGCACCTTTTGATAGCGCTGCAGAACTTCGGGGATGCGATCCACCGTATCGCCCATGTCCGTGAATTGGCTGACTAATTCGATGGCGTCCTCCAGGGCCAGCTTGGTGCCCGATCCAATGGCGAAATGCGCGGTGTGCACCGCATCCCCCATCAGGACCACATGGCTGTTGCCATTGAAATGCGACCATTGCTCGCACTTCACCCTCTGGAAATTGAGCCAAGCCGAGCCACGCAAGTGGCGCGCGTTGGTCATGAGCTTTTCGCCGCG
>CANHSE010000142.1 GCA_947463025.1 Comamonadaceae bacterium | reverse complement strand
GGGCGCGATGGTGTGGTGCACCGCGCCCATGAAGAGGTTGTAGCCGTCCGGGGCCGCCTTGGACGCCACGCTGGCACCCACCGTGCCGCCAGCGCCGCCGCGGTTCTCGACCACCAGCTGGCGGCCGGTCTGCTTGGCAAACTGCACGGACAGGGGGCGCGCGAAGGCGTCGGTGCCGCCGCCGGCCGGGAAGGGAACGACCATGTTCACGGTCCGGGTCGGCCAGCCGGCCGCGCCTTGGGCGCGCGACATGGGGCTCAGGGCTACGGCGCCAGCCGCAGTGGCCACGCGCAGGATGTCTCGTCGGTTCATGGGATGCATGCTTTTGTCTCCATCTTGGGGTCTCTGGACCTGAGCGTCCGGCCACGCCGGCGCCGCGCGAATTATCCCCGTAGCCGGCTGGCGCGGTGCCACAGGGCTATTCCCCCCAGCACCATGGGCACGCACAGCCACTGGCCCATGGTCATACCCAGGGCCAGCACGCCCAGGTGGGCATCGGGCTCGCGGAAATACTCGGCGACAAAGCGCATGAGCCCATAGCCGCCCAAAAATGCCGCCGCCACCTGCCCGGTGGCGCGCGGGCGACGCGCATACAACCACAGCAGCACGAACAGCAGCACGCCTTCGAGCAGGAACTGATAGATCTGCGAGGGGTGGCGCGGCACCATCGAGCCGCTGTGCGGAAACACCATGGCCCAGGGCAGCGAGGCGTCGGCCGGCCGCCCCCACAGTTCCCCGTTGATGAAGTTGCCGATGCGCCCCGAGGCCAGGCCCAGGGGCACGCAGGGTGCGATCAGGTCCATCACCTGCCAAAAGGGCTTGCCGCGCGATCGGGCGAACCACCACTGCGCCACGATCACCCCCACCAGGCCGCCATGAAAGCTCATGCCCCCGCGCCAGACCGCCAAAACCTCCAGCGGATTGGCCAGGTAATCGCCCGGTTTGTAGAACAGGATGTAACCCAGGCGCCCACCTGCGATCACGCCGAGCACGCCGAGAAACAGCATGTCCTCGACGTCCTTGGCCGTCCAAGCGCCGGGGCCGGTGACCGAGGCAAAGGGCTCATGCTTCAGGCGCAGGCGCGCCAGCAACAAGAAAAGCCCAAAGGCCACCAGGTACGTCAGGCCATACCAGTGAATGGCCAAGGGGCCGATCTGGAGGGCGACCGGGTCGATCTGGGGGTACTGGAGCATGCGCGCGATTGTGCCCCGTCCGGATGCGAGAATTCCGGGCCCGCCGGCCTTTGCCCGGCCCATCGCGACCCGATTTAACGATACGAGACACCATGGATACCAAACCGATCAAGATGCATTTGCGCAGTAGCAATATCACCGAGGGCAAGTCCCGCGCACCCAATCGTTCCATGTACTACGGCATGGGCTACCGCGAAGGAGACTTCGGCAAGCCCATGGTCGGCGTGGCCAACGGCCACAGCACCATCACCCCTTGCAACAGCGGTCTGCAAAAGCTCGCCGATGCGGCCGTCGAGGGCATCCAGGAAGCCGGAGGCAACCCGCAGATCTTCGGCACCCCCACCATCTCCGACGGCATGGCCATGGGCACCGAAGGCATGAAGTACAGCCTGGTGAGCCGCGAGGTAATCTCCGACTGCGTCGAGACCTGCGTGCAGGGGCAGTGGATGGACGGCGTGGTCGTCATCGGCGGCTGCGACAAGAACATGCCCGGCGGCCTCATGGGCATGCTGCGCGCCAACGTGCCCGCCATCTACGTGTACGGCGGCACCATCTTGCCGGGCAAATGGAACGGCCAGGACCTGAATATCGTGAGCGTGTTCGAGGCGGTGGGTCAGAACGCCGCCGGCAAGATGTCCGACGAAGACCTCAAGGCCATCGAGCAGCACGCCATCCCCGGCACCGGCTCCTGCGGCGGCATGTACACCGCCAACACCATGTCCTCGGCCTTCGAGGCCTTGGGCATCTCGCTGCCCTATTCGTCCACCATGGCCAACGTCCACGAGGAAAAGGTCAAGTCGGCCAAGGAGTCGGCCAAGGTGCTGATCGAGGCGATCAAGAAAGACATCAAGCCGCGCGACATCGTCACCCGCAAATCCATTGAAAACGCGGTCTCGGTCATCATGGCCACTGGCGGCTCGACCAACGCGGTGTTGCACTTCCTGGCCATCGCCCACACGGCGGGCGTGGAGTGGACCATCGACGACTTCGAGCGCATTCGCCAGAAGACGCCCGTGCTGTGCGATCTCAAACCCAGCGGCCGCGCCCTGGCGGTGGACCTGCACGTTGCAGGTGGCATTCCGCAGGTCATGAAGATCCTGCTCAATGCCGGCCTCTTGCATGGCGACTGCTTGACCATCACCGGCAAGACCATCGCCGAAGTGCTGAAGGACGTGCCCGACGCGCCGCCCGAGCAGAGCGTGATCCACACCATTGAAAACGCGATGTACAAGCAGGGCCACCTGGCCATCCTCAAAGGCAACCTCTCGCCCGAGGGCGCGGTGGCCAAGATCACCGGCCTGAAGAACCCGGTCATCACCGGCCCGGCGCGCGTGTTCGACGACGAGCAATCGGCCCTGCAGGCCATCCTGGACGGCAAGATCAAGGCGGGCGATGTGATGGTGCTGCGTTATCTGGGCCCCAAGGGCGGCCCGGGCATGCCCGAGATGCTGGCCCCCACCGGCGCGCTGATTGGCGCGGGCCTGGGCGAGAGCGTAGGCCTGATCACCGATGGTCGTTTCTCCGGCGGCACCTGGGGCATGGTGGTGGGCCACGTCGCACCGGAGGCGGCGGCGGGCGGCACGATTGCGCTGGTGCATGAGGGTGACTCCATCACCATCGACGCCCATCAGCTCAAGCTGGAACTGAACGTACCCGAGGCCGAGATCGCCAAGCGGCGCGCAGGCTGGAAGGCGCCCGCGCCGCGCTACACGCGCGGCGTGCAGGCCAAGTTCGCCTTCAACGCCTCCAGCGCCAGCAAGGGCGCGGTGCTGGACAACTTCTGAGCCCGTGCCGGGCGGTCAACCGCCCGGCCTGTGCGCACGTTCAAGTAGTCTCTCCCTTTGGATCGCCCGCACCATGAAGCACGTCTTCGCCTTTCTTGTCGCCGCCGTCCTGGCCAGTCCCGTGTGGGCCGACCAGGCCTTGGCCACGGCCAAGAACTGCATGACCTGCCACGCGGTCGACAAAGACGTGCTGGGTCCGTCCTTCCGCAAAATCGCCGTCAAGTACGCCAACGACAAAGGTGCGGCCGACCGCCTCGCGGTCAAGATCGTCAAGGGCGGTGGCGGTGTCTGGGGCACCGCCGTCATGCCAGCCAACCCGCAGGTCACCGAGGCGGAGGCCAAGAAGCTGGCGCTGTGGGCCTTAAGCCAGAAGTAAGGCCAGAGGTAAGGCCAGAAGTAAGCCTCCCAGCCGCCATGAAAAAAACCGCCCTCGGGCGGTTTTTTCGTGGGGAGCCCGAAGACTCAATTGGTCTGAGCCAATTGATCCAGGATGGCCGGATTCTCCAACGTCGAGGTGTCCTGCGTGATCGCCTCGCCCTTGGCAATCGAGCGCAGCAAACGCCGCATGATCTTGCCCGAGCGGGTCTTGGGCAGGTTGTCGCCAAAGCGGATGTCCTTGGGCTTGGCGATCGGGCCGATCTCCTTGGCCACCCAGTTGCGCAGCTCGGTCGCGATCTTCTTGGCCTCTTCGCCCGTCGGACGCGGGCGCTTCAGCACCACGAAGGCGCAGATCGCCTCGCCGGTCAGATCGTCGGGCCGCCCCACCACGGCGGCCTCGGCCACCAGGTCGGTCTTGGCCACCAGGGCCGACTCGATCTCCATCGTGCCCATGCGGTGGCCCGACACGTTCAGCACGTCGTCGATGCGACCGGTGATGCGGAAGTAGGCGCGGTCGGCGCTGCGCACCGCACCGTCACCGGCGAGGTAGTAGCCTTTGAGTTCTTCGGGGAAGTAGCTTTTCTTGAAACGCTCGGGATCGTTCCAGATCGTGCGGATCATGGACGGCCAGGGGCGCTTGACCACCAGGATGCCGCCCGAGCCGTGGGGCATGTCGTTGCCCTGCTCGTCGACGATGGCGGCCGTGATACCCGGTAGCGGCAGCGTGCACGAGCCCGGCACCAGCGGCGTCGCGCCTGGCAGCGGCGTGATCATGTGGCCGCCGGTCTCGGTCTGCCAGAACGTATCCACGATCGGGCAGCGCTCACCGCCGACGTGCTTGTAGTACCACATCCAGGCTTCGGGGTTGATCGGCTCGCCCACGCTGCCCAGAAGGCGCAGCGAGGTCAGGTCATAGGACTTGGGGTGCACCTTGTCGTCGGCCTCCGAGGCCTTGATCAGGGAGCGGATCGCGGTGGGCGCGGTGTAGAAGATCGTGACCTTGTGCTGCTGGATCATCTTCCAGAAGCGCCCGGCGTCCGGATAGGTGGGCACGCCCTCGAACACCACCTGCGTGGCGCCGGCGGCCAGCGGGCCGTAGGCGACGTAGGTGTGGCCCGTGATCCAGCCGATGTCGGCGGTGCACCAGAAGATGTCCGAGGGCTGAATGTCAAAGGTCCACTGCATCGTGAGGTTGGCCCACAGCAGATAGCCCCCGGTGGAATGCTGCACGCCCTTGGGCTTGCCGGTCGAGCCCGAGGTGTAGAGGATGAACAGCGGATGCTCGGCTCCCACGGCCACTGGCGCGCACTGCGTCGATTGACCTTGGAGCGCTTCGTCGAAGGTCTTGTCGCGGCCGGCCACCATATTGCAGGCCGTGGCCGTGCGCCGGAACACCAGCACCGACTTGAGCGAATCGCAGCCGCCCATCGCGATGCCTTCATCGACGATCGCCTTCAGGGGCAGTTCCTTGCCACCGCGCATCTGGTAGTTGGCCGTGATCACCGCCACCGCGCCGGCGTCGATGATGCGTTCATTAAGCGCCTTGGCCGAGAAGCCGCCGAACACCACGCTGTGCGTGGCGCCGATACGCGCGCAGGCCTGCATGGCCACCACACCCTCGATGGTCATGGGCATGTAGACGATGACGCGGTCGCCCTTTTGAATGCCCTGCGCCTTGAGCGCGTTGGCGAACTGACTCACGCGCGCGAGCAGCTCCTTGTAGGTGACTTGGGTGACCTTGCCGTCGTCGGCCTCGAAGAGGATCGCGGTCTTGTTTTCGACCGGGGTGCCCATGTGCTTGTCCAGGCAGTTGGCCGAGGCATTGAGTTCGCCGTCGTCGAACCATTTGTAGAACGGGGCCTTGGAGGCGTCCAGGGTGCGGGTGAAGGGCTTGGACCACACCACGTTCTCACGCGCCTGGCGCGCCCAGAAGCCTTCAAAGTCCTGTTCGGCTTCGCGGCACAGGGCCTCATAGGCCGCCATGCCCGAGACCCGGGCGGCAGCCACGACGGCCGGCGCGGGGGGGAATACGCGGTTTTCCACCAGGACAGACTCGATCGCACTCATGCTTGTCTCCGTTGTTTGCGAGGATTCGGGCGAGACTGTCTCGCCGGGGACTTACTTGCCACTGACTGGCCGAAGTACCGATTTAAGCGCCAAAAAGGTCTTGCGCACCCCCGGAAAAGCCCCTGTCACGGGCCCTGCCTACAATCAAGGGCTTCGCACCGCCTGAGCGCCTCCTATGCAAGCCCCCCGCCCCATGAGCCTCCTGCCCCGCATCATCTTTGCCAGCCGCTGGCTGCAACTTCCGCTGTACATCGGCCTCATCGCCGCCCAGGCGGTCTATGTCTTTCATTTCTGGGTCGAACTGGTCCACCTGCTGGAGGCGGCCTTTGGCAGCCAGGCGGCCCTGCGAGAGCTTGTCAACAGCATCGGCTACAAATCCACCGCACCGGTCACCTCCCTGAACGAGACCATCATCATGCTGGTGGTCTTGGCGCTGATCGACGTGGTCATGATCTCCAACCTCCTGATCATGGTGATCGTGGGCGGCTACGAAACCTTCGTGAGCCGCATGAACCTCGAGGGCCATCCCGACCAGCCCGAGTGGCTCAGTCATGTGAACGCCTCGGTGCTCAAGGTCAAGCTGGCCACCGCCATCATCGGCATCAGCTCGATCCACCTGCTCAAGACCTTCATCAACGCCGACAACTACACCGACAAGGTGCTGATCGCGCAGACGGCCATCCACATCGTGTTCCTGCTGTCGGCCATTGCCATCGCCTACACCGACAAGTTGATGTCGCACAGCGCCACCAGCGCCGACCACTGAGGCCCCGCGCTCAGACCATGTGGTCGGGGCGCACCCACGCATCGAAGTCTTGGGGCGTCACATACCCTAGCGCCAGCGCCGCCTCGCGCAGCGTGGTGCCTTCGCGGTGGGCCTTGGAGGCGATCTCGGCCGCCCGGTCATAGCCGATGTGCGGGGTCAGAGCCGTCACCAGCATCAAGGAGCCCGCCACCAGCGCCGCGATCCGCGCGCGATCGGGCTCGATCCCCACCACACAGTATTGCTCGAAGCGGTTCATCGCATCGGCGAGCAGCCGCGTGCTTTGCAAAAAGGCATGGGCGATC
>CANHSE010000141.1 GCA_947463025.1 Comamonadaceae bacterium | reverse complement strand
GCCGCCATGGCCTCGATGGTGGTGCGCACCACGTTGTTGTAGGGGTCTTGCTCGGTGAGCGACCAGCCCGAGGTCTGGCAGTGGGTGCGCAGCATCAGGCTCTTGGGATTCTTGGCGTTGAAGCCCTTCATGATCCGGCACCACAAGAGGCGCGCTGCGCGCATCTTGGCGATCTCCAGATAGAAGTTCATGCCGATCGCCCAGAAGAACGACAGGCGTCCAGCGAAGCCGTCCACGTCCAGGCCCTTGGCCAGCGCGGTCTTCACATACTCCTTGCCGTCGGCCAGGGTGAACGCCAATTCGAGCGCCTGGTTGGCCCCGGCCTCCTGCATGTGATAGCCGGAGATCGAGATCGAGTTGAACTTCGGCATGTGCTTGGCCGTGTACTCGATGATGTCGCCGATGATCCGCATGCTCGGCTCGGGCGGGTAGATGTAGGTGTTGCGGACCATGAACTCCTTGAGGATGTCGTTCTGGATGGTCCCCGAGAGCTGGTCTTGCGACACGCCTTGTTCTTCGGCCGCCACGATGTAGCCCGCCAGCACCGGCAGCACTGCGCCGTTCATGGTCATGGACACCGACACCTTGTCCAGCGGGATGCCGTCGAACAGCACTTTCATGTCCTCGACGCTGTCGATCGCCACGCCGGCCTTGCCGACGTCGCCGGTCACGCGCGGATGGTCGCTGTCGTAGCCACGGTGCGTGGCCAGATCGAAGGCCACCGACACGCCCTGCCCGCCGGCGGCCAGGGCCTTGCGGTAGAAGGCGTTGGATTCTTCGGCGGTGGAAAAGCCGGCGTACTGGCGGATGGTCCAGGGCCGAACCGCATACATGGTGGCTTGCGGGCCGCGCAGGTAGGGCTCGAAACCGGGCAGCGTGTCGGTGAGCGGCAGGTCTTTCGTGTCGGCCGCGGTGTACAGCGGTTTGACTGCGATGCCGTCGGGCGTGACCCAGTTGAGCGCCTGCACATCCCCGCCCGGGGCGGACTTGGCGGCGGCCTGGGCCCAGGCGTCGAGGGTGGCTTTCTGGAATTCCGGTGCTTGGCTCATCTGGCTGTTTCCATCAAATTGCCGGACAGTTTACAAGATTATTCATAATTATGAATGCAGAATTTGATTTAGAATCTGGCCCATGTCAGCTGTGTCCCTGGCCCCGCGCGCCCTCTACGAAGAGGTGGCGGAGCTATTGCGCCAGCGAATCTTCCGGCGCGAGCTCGAACCCGGCAGCTGGATCGACGAGATCCGACTGGCCGAGGAATACGGCATCAGCCGTACCCCCCTGCGTGAGGCGCTGAAGGTTTTGGCGACCGAGGGCCTGGTGACGATGAAGATGCGTCGGGGCGCCTATGTGACCGAAGTGTCCGAGCAAGACATGGTCGAGGTCTATCACCTGCTGGCCTTACTCGAAAGTGATGCCGTCGGGGTGGTGGCGCAGTCCGCGAGCGAGGCGCAGCTCCGTGAGTTGCAGACGCTGCATCAGGAACTGGCGGGCGCAGTGGCAGACCGAGACCGCTTCTTCGCCGTCAATGAACGCTTTCACACGCGGGTGCTGGAGATCGCTGGCAACAAGTGGCGCAATCAGATGGTGGCCGACCTGCGCAAGGTGATGAAGCTCAATCGGCAGCAGTCGCTGCTCAAATCCGGGCGGATCGAGGAGTCACTGCAGGAACACGCCCAGGTATTGGACGCCCTCCTCGCCCGTGATGCGTCGACGGCCTCGCAGCGGATGCAGGCGCACTTCAGGAACGGGCTGGAAGCGGCGGGCTGAGGGCTGCCGCCTCGCGGATCAAAACGCAGCAATCCCCGTCTGCGCCCGCCCCAGAATCAGGGCGTGAATATCGTGGGTGCCTTCGTAGGTGTTCACCACCTCGAGATTCACCAGATGCCGAGCGACGCCGTATTCGTCGCTGATCCCGTTGCCACCCATCATGTCGCGCGCCATGCGGGCCACGTCCAGGGCCTTGCCGCAGGAGTTGCGTTTGAGGATGGAGGTGATCTCCACCGAGGCTGTGCCTTCGTCCTTCATGCGCCCCAAACGCAGACAGGCTTGCAGCCCCAGCGTGATCTCGGTTTGCATATCGGCCAGCTTCTTCTGGATCAACTGGTTGGCCGCCAGAGGCTTGCCAAACTGCTGGCGGTCCATCACGTACTGGCGGGCGCGGAACCAGCAATCCTCGGCCGCGCCCAGCGCGCCCCAGGCGATACCGTAACGCGCAGAGTTCAGGCAGGTGAACGGGCCCTTGAGACCGCGCACCTCGGGGAAGGCGTTTTCTTCAGGGCAGAACACGTCTTCCATCACGATCTCGCCGGTGGTGGACGCACGCAAACCCACCTTGCCCTTGATCTTGGGCGCCGACAGACCCTTCCAACCCTTCTCCAACACGAAGCCGCGGATCGCGCCTTCATCGTCCTTGGCCCACACGACGAACACGTCGGCGAAGGGCGAGTTGGAGATCCACATCTTGCTGCCCGTGAGCTTGTAGCCGCCATCGACCTTGCGCGCGCGAGTGATCATGCTGGCGGGGTCGGAGCCATGATTGGCCTCGGTCAGGCCAAAGCATCCGATCCACTCGCCGGTGGCCAGCTTGGGCAGGTACTTCTGGCGGGTGGCCTCATTGCCGAATTCGTAGATCGGCACCATCACCAATGAGGACTGCACACTCATCATCGAGCGGTAGCCCGAGTCGACACGCTCGACCTCGCGGGCGATCAGGCCGTAGCTCACGTAATTGAGACCGGCGCCGCCGTATTGCTCGGGGATGGTCGGGCCCAGCAGGCCCAACGCGCCCATCTCGCGAAAGATGGCGGTGTCGGTGTGCTCGTCGCGGAAGGCCTGCAGCACGCGCGGAGCGAGCTTGTCCTGGCAATAGGCCTGGGCGGCCTCGCGGATAGCGCGCTCGTCATCACTCAGTTGCGAATCGAGCAGCAGGGGGTCGGCCCAGTTGAAAGCGGCCTTGACAGTCTTGGACATCAGATCTCCGGGATTTGCGAGCGCGAGTTTACGCGACCCCCCGTACCCCCGCCCCCGGCTCCGAGAATTCCCGAGTGATTACTGCTTGGGAATCTTGGCGTCGTTGACCACCTGCGTCCATTTCTGGGTTTCGGCGGCCACCATGGTGCGCATCTCCTCGGGGGTGCTACCACGGGCCTCGCCGCCCATTTCTTCCAGACGCGTGCGCACCGCGGCCACCTGCAAGGCCTTTTGCAACTCGGCGTTCAGGCGGTCTATCACCGGGCGCGGCGTGCCAGCGGGCGCCATCAGGCCGGCCCAGGAGCGCACGTCATACCCGGTCACGCCCTGCTCGGCGACGGTGGGCACATCGGGCAGACCGGGCCAACGCTGCGGACCGGTGGCAGCCAGCGCTCGCAGCTTGCCAGCCTTGATGTTGGCGAGCACCGCGGTCGGCGGCGCAATGATGAAAGGCACATCGCCGGCCAAAAGCGCGGTGAGCGAAGCCGAATCACCTCGGTACGGCACATGCAACAACTGCGTCTTTGACATGCTGGCCAGCAACTCGCCCGCCAGGTGGTGGGTGGAGCCGATGCCGGCGGTGCCATAGGCCACCTTGCCGGGATTGGCGCGTGCATTCGTCAGGAGCGCAGACAGGCTGGGGACCTTGCTGTCGGCGGTAGTCACCACCAGGAAGGGGAAGTAGGTGATGGTGCCGACCATCTCGAAATCCTGCACCGTGCGATAAGGCAGGCTGTTGTAGATGGCGCCTGCGACCGCATGACCGCCGGTGGCCAGCAGCAGCGTGTAGCCGTCGGGCTTGGAGCGGGCCACCGTGGCGGCAGCGATCGTTCCGCCGGCACCGGCCTGCGCCTCGACCACGAAGGCCTGACCGATGCCCTTGGCCATCTCGGCGCTGACCGCGCGCGCGATGTTGTCGGCGTTACCGCCCGGGGCGAAGCCCTGGAGGATCTTGATGGTCCGGTCAGGCCAGGCCTGCGCGTGCGCGCCAGGCGCGTGCAGGGTCAGGGCGGTCGCTGCCGCAGTGGCAGACAGGTGCAGGAAATGTCGACGTTGCATGGTATGTCTCCTCGTTGTGATTTCAGGGTTCCAAAATGATCTTGCCTTGGGTCTGACCGGCGTCGAGCACGCTGTGCGCGTCGCGCGCCTGATCCAAGCGCATGCGGGTGGGTCGTGGCGCGCGTACAGCGCCCTGCGCCATCAGATCGATGGCCGACTGCATCAGCGCGCGGCGCGCCGACGCTTCTTCGTCGAAGGTATGCATTGAGAAGCAACGCACGGCCAGGCTGCGACCGAGCAGGCTGCGCAGCACCTTGAATACGTCCTCGCTGGGCGGGCCCGCCACCACGTTGTAGGAAATGGCGGTGCCCAAGGGCGCCAAGGCATGCAGGCAATCGATGAAGAGTCGCCCGCCGATCGGATCGAAAGCCAGGTCGACACCACGGCCCTCGGTGAGCGTCTTGACCTGCGCCGCCAGATCGGGCTGTGCCGGATCGAGCACGGCGTCAAAGCCATGGACCAGGGCGTAGGCGCGTTTTTCTTCGGAGCGCGCGGTGCCAATGACCTGAAGGCCGCGATGCTTAGCCAGTTGACCCAGCATCGTGGCCACGCCGCCAGCCGCGCCGGTGATCAGGACGCTACGCGCACTCAGGCGCCCGCCCGCGAGCCCGAGCAACAGCGCCTGCGCCAGTTGCAGATTGGGCAGGCTGACTGCATCGGCCAGATCGATGGCGGCGGGCAAGTGATACGGCGCAGCCTCGGACACCACGATGGCCTCGGCGTAACAGCCTCCGCGCACCGGGAGGTCACGCGCGCTGACCAAGACGCGATCGCCCGGCTTGCATTGCGTGACGCCCTCGCCCACCGCATCCACCACGCCGGCCATCTCTGCGCCCGGGATCGCGGGCAGCGGCGGCATCCACTTGTAGGTGCCGTTGCGAATCAGGACATCGGGACGGCCCACGCCGATGGCGCGGGCCCGCACGCGCACCTGACCCAGGCCCGGCTGGGGCTCGGGCAGGTCGACGAGCGTGAGGGCCTCGGGCCCACCCGGTACCTGGACCTGAATCGCGCGCATGCGGCTCAGACCTGGGCGGCGATCGGGTTGACCAGGGTACCGATGCCCTCGATCTCGACTTCGCAGATATCGCCGGCCTTCATGAACAGAGGCGGCTTGCGGCTCCAGCCCACACCCGCCGGCGTGCCGGTGGCAATCACGTCGCCCGGGACCAGCGTGAAGATGGTGGAGGCATAGGCAATCAGCTTGGCGATCGGGAAGATCATGTGACCGGTGTGGCTCGATTGTTCGACCTTGCCATTCAGGCGCGTGATCAGCTTGAGCTGTTGATTGGGCTTGATCTCGTCGGCAGTCACCATCCACGGGCCGAAGCCGCCGGTGTGTTCGAAGTTCTTGCCCGAGGCGATCTGCTTGGCGTGGAACTGCCACTCGCGGATGCTGCCGTCGTTGTAGCAGGAGTAGCCGGCCACATGGTCGAAGGCCTGCGCCTCGGGGATGTTGCGACCCTCCTTGCCGATGATCACGGCCAGTTCGCCTTCCCAATCGAGCGAGCCCGAGACCTTGGGCAGCACGATGGGCTGCTGATGGGCCACTTGCGAGCGCCACACGCGCAGGAAGATGGGCGGCTCCTCGGACAGCTCGCGCTTCATGCCGGCGGCCAGCACCTCCTGGTGGTGGTCCATGTAATTGCGCACCGCGCAAACGATCTTTTCGGGGCGGGGGATCACCGGCAGGAAGGTGATGTCGGCCAGCTTGGCATCTGCCGTCTTGCCCGCGACATGGCTAGCCGCCTGCAGGTAGGCACCCGATCCGATGTAGTCGGCCAGCGTGGCGTACTGGGGCATCTGACGGCCCAGGTCGACGACGCCGTCCGCACCGACGACGGCGCCCCAGGTCTCGCGGCCTTGATGGAGGAAAGAAAGCAGTTTCATCGAAGAAGTCCCTGTTCGTGAAAGGAAAGGCGTGGGTGAGAAAAGACCGACTCAGTCCGCGGTGCGCGTGCGAAAGCGCGCCTGCCACTGGTCGATCGGCATGAAGGTCGGGTCGCGCCGGCAGATCGCCTCGGTCTCGCGCAGGAGAGTGGCGTCGTCCTGCGACAGATCCAGCGGGTCACCATGGGGTTGGGTGATGTAGAACGGCATGTCGATGTAGGTCTCGACGGTGTTGCCCTCGGGATCGGCGAAGTACACCGACAGCGCGTTGCCATGATTGAGAGGCACGAAGCGGCTGGCGCCATGGGCCTCGGCCAGCGCGCGGATGTCACGCAGATGCTGGATGGTGGGCACGGCAAAGGACAGCTGCATCACGGTGCTGAAAGTGGCCTCCGGCGGGCGGCCGCCCGCGATCACCAACTGGTGGTGCTGGTCGGGGCTGGCGCTCAGGAAGATCAGCGGCGCCTTGAAGGTGCGGCCGACACCGCGGTCGGTCTCGACCAGGCCGAAGACGGTCTTGTAGAAAGACACCATGCGCTCGACGTCGGTGACGAAGATGCCGAAGTGGGACGGGGTGGGTCGGGTAATTTTCAACATGTCGGGTTCCGTGAAAGTGGCTGTCTAGGTGCGCGTGCGGGGCGTTCAGGCGAGACGCCGCTTCACGCGTCGCCTGGCATCTTGCGCAGCGCGGCGACCACAT
>CANHSE010000140.1 GCA_947463025.1 Comamonadaceae bacterium | reverse complement strand
TGAAGTACGGGATCAGGTACTGCTTCTTGCCCGCCTCGGCCGAGAACTTGTCGAACATCTGCTTGAAGCGGTCGTAGCTGCCGATGCCCGGCTTCATCATCTTGGTCAGCGGACCCTGTTCGGTGTGCTCGGGCGCGATCTTCAGGTAGCCACCCACATGGTGCTGCACCAGCTCCTTGACGTATTCGGGTGATTGCACCGCCAGGTCATAGCGCAGGCCCGAACCAATCAGGATCTTCTTGATGCCCTTGAGGCCGCGCGCGCGCCGGTACATCCGGATCAGGGCGCTGTGGTCGGTGTTGAGGTTGGGACAGATGCCGGGGTACACGCAGGAGGGCTTGCGGCAGGCGGCCTCGATCTCGGGCGACTTGCAGCCGATGCGGTACATGTTGGCGGTGGGCCCACCCAGGTCGGAGATGATGCCGGTAAAGCCCGTGACCTTGTCGCGGATGTCCTCGATCTCCTGGATCACCGAGTCTTCGGAGCGGCTTTGGATGATGCGGCCTTCGTGCTCGGTGATCGAGCAGAAGGTGCAGCCGCCAAAGCATCCGCGCATGATGTTCACGCTAAAGCGGATCATCTCCCAGGCCGGGATCTTGGTGACGCCGTCGTGGCCACCCTGTTCATCGGCGTACAGCGGGTGCGGGCTGCGCGCATACGGCAAGCCAAACACATGGTCCATCTCGGACGTGGTCAACGGGATGGGCGGCGGCGTGACCCAGACATCGCGATCCCCATGGGCCTGTACCAGCGCGCGGGCGTTACCGGGGTTGGTCTCCAGGTGCAGCACGCGGTTGGCGTGGGCATAAAGCACCGGATCAGACTTGACCTGATCGTAGGAGGGCAAGCGGATCACCGTCAGATCGCGCGGCGGCAGGCGGCGCTTGGCGGCCAGTCCGTGATTGGCCATGAAGGTCAGGGGCTGGGCTTTGGCCACTGGCGCGCTGGCGACCTGGGCGCTTGTCGCCGCTGCGGCCGCCGGAGCGCTCTCCCCCTCCTCCTTGGCGCAGGTCTGGCCCTGGGCCTTGGCCTGATCGGCCGTCGTCATGTAGGGGTTGATGTGATCTTCGACGCGCCCGGGCTGGTCGACCTCGGTCGAATCGATCTCGAACCAACCCTCGGGCGTCTCGCGCCGGATGAAGGCGGTGCCGCGCACGTCGGTGATCTGGCTCACGGGCTCGCGCGCGGCCAGTCGGTGCGCGATCTCGATGATGGCGCGCTCGGCGTTGCCGTATAGCAGCAGGTCGCACTTGGCATCGACCAGGATGGAGCGACGCACCTTGTCCGACCAGTAGTCGTAGTGGGCGATGCGGCGCAGACTGCCTTCGATGCCACCCATGATGATCGGCACATCGTTCCAGGCCTCACGGCAACGCTGCGAATACACCAAGGAGGCACGATCAGGGCGCTTGCCGCCCACATCACCGGGGGTGTAGGCGTCGTCGCTGCGGATCTTGCGGTCGGCGGTGTACCGGTTGATCATCGAATCCATATTGCCCGCCGTCACCCCGAAGAAGACATTGGGCTTGCCCAGGGCCTTGAATGGCTCGGCGCTGTGCCAGTCGGGCTGGGCGATGATGCCGACCCGAAATCCCTGAGCCTCCAGCGTGCGGCCGATCACCGCCATGCCGAAGCTGGGGTGGTCCACGTAGGCGTCGCCGGTGACGAGGATGATGTCGCAGCTGTCCCAGCCGAGCTTGTCCATCTCCGCGCGCGACATCGGCAGGAAGGGGGCCGTGCCAAAGCGCGACGCCCAGTACTTGCGGTAACTGGTGATCGGCTTGGCCGCGCGGGCAAACTGAGAGACGTCGAGGGGGGCGTTCATACGGGAGGGTCGATTGTAGGGTCGCGCCCCTTCTCCCCCCGGCTGCAGGGGAACCTGAGGGGCCACCCGCTAGTTCCACAGAGGTGGTGATGGTTTAGGGCCTCTGCTAGAGTGCACGGACCCGTTTTTCGAGGCGCCGGAACGCCCCGGCGCGCCTAACCTGGAGTGCGCGTGGGAGATCCCATCGTTCTGTTTTTCCTGCTTGGCGTGTTCGCGCGCCTGGTACGCAGCGATCTGCGTCTGCCCGAGGGCCTGTATGACATTCTGGCCTTCTACCTCCTTTTGGCCATCGGCCTCAAAGGCGGCGTCGAACTCAGTCGCCAGCCGCTGGCCGATGTCGCGCCCCAGGTCGCCGCCTGTATCGGGCTGGGCCTGGTCATTCCCTTCTTGCTGGTACCCGTGCTGCGCGCCTTGCGGTTCAACCGCGCCGACAGCGCCAGCATTGCCGGCCACTACGGTTCGGTCAGCGTGGTGACCTTCGCGGTGGCGGCCGCTTACGTCGAAAAGCAAGGCCTGGCGCTGGAGGCCCATGCAGCCCTGTGGGTTGCGCTCATGGAGGCGCCCGGCCTGGTCACCGCGATCTTTTTGGCCCGCTGGCCGCGCCAGGGGGGCGAGACCACCCCGTGGGGCCAGCTCGGACACGATGTGTTTCTGGGCAAGTCGGTGCTGCTGCTGGTGGGCGGCCTGATCATTGGCGCGGCCGTCGGCGAAGCGGGCGTGACCGCCATGAAGTCCGTGTTTGTCGATCCCTTCAAGGGCGTGCTGGCCTTGTTCCTCTTGGAGCTGGGACTGGTCGTTGGCGATCGCCTGCCCGGCATCCGGCGCTACGGGCTGCGCCTGGTCGGCTTTGCGGTGATTGCCCCGATCGGTCTGTCCCTGCTGGGTACGGGTGTGGGCGTGGCGCTGGACCTCTCGGTGGGCGGGGTCGCGGTGCTGGCTACCCTGGCAGCCAGCGCGAGCTATATCGCCGCCCCCACCGCCATGCGTATCGCAGTGGCCGAAGCGGACAGCGCCTTGGCCATCACATCAGCGCTGGCCATCACGTTTCCCTTCAACCTGCTGGTGGGAATTCCGCTGTACACGCGGCTCGCACGGGAGCTCGTGGGCTAAAGGCCTGCGCCCCCGAGCCCCATGCAAAACGCCCCGCGTGGCGCCCTGGTACTCAGGGCCCACGCGGGGCGTTTGGTTTGGCGGAGATCAGTTGGACGGACTGCCCGGCGCGCCGGTGGCCTGTGCAGCCGCGGACTGAGCGGCGGCGGCTTGGGCTGCAGCAAGCATGCGAAGCTGATGGCGCCGCTTGCCGGCTGCGCGTGCTTCTTCGCTGGTGAAGCGGTGCGCGCGGCCGTGTTCGTGGGCAGCCTTGCCGCCCATGCTGGCGATCTCACGCTTTTTCTCGGGGCTCAGGACGGCAAAGCCACGCTTGGCTCGGGTCGGGGGCGCCATCAGCGCATCGGCCGCAGCGATGGCCGCCGCGTTGGCCACTGCGGCCGATTGAACCACCGAGGCGACGTCGGGCTTGACGGCGGCTGCAACGGTGTTGACGGGTTTCGATTGGTCCATTTTGTTTCTCCCTGATGGTGTGGTTGGACATGGATGAGGCTCGAATTCTGAAGAGTCATCCGCCCACTCGGGGGTGTTTGAAACAAAAATGGATCTTGTCCTACAGGGCCGTCGGCGTCTCCAGCAAGGCCCGCAGCCCGTCCTCATCCAGCACGGGCACGCCCAGCTCACGCGCCTTGTCCAGCTTGCTGCCCGCTTCGGCGCCGGCGACCACGTAATGGGTCTTCTTGCTCACCGACCCGGCCACTTTTGCGCCGGCCGCTTCGAGCAAGGCCTTGGCCTCGTCGCGGCTGAGGGTGGGCAAGGTGCCCGTGAGCACCACGGTCTTGCCTGTCAGAGGCAGTGAGGCCGTCGCAACTGGCTCGCCCTCAGGCCAATGCACGCCGCAGGCGCGCAGCTGTTCGACCACTTCGCGATTGTGGGCCTGGGCAAAAAAGGTGTGCAAGCTCTCGGCCACCACCGGGCCCACATCGGGCACCTGCAGCAGCTGGTCGACGTTGGCATGCATCACGGCATCAAGCGTGCCGAAATGGCGGGCGAGGTCACGCGCCGTGGCTTCACCCACATGGCGTATGCCCAGTGCAAAAAGAAAACGCGGGAGCGTGGTGGCCTTCGATTGCTCCAGGCCCGCCAAAAGGTTCTGCGCAGACTTTTCACCCATGCGATCGAGCGCGCTCAGGTTGGCCAGTCCGAGCCGATACAGGTCGGGCAGCGTGCGGATGATGCCGGCGTCGACGACCTGATCGACCAGCTTCTCGCCCAAGCCTTCGATGTCCATTGCACGGCGTTGGGCGAAATGCAGCAGCGACTGTTTACGCTGGGCCCCGCAAAAAAGCCCACCGGTGCAACGGTAGTCGGCCTCGCCCTCCTCGCGCACCGCCTGGCTGCCGCACACCGGGCAGTGACTGGGCATGGTGAAGACCGGCGCCTCGTGCGTGCGCTGGCCTGGCACCACCGACACCACCTCGGGGATCACATCGCCGGCGCGCCGTACGATCACCTGGTCGCCCACGCGCACGTCCTTGCGGCGGGCCTCGTCTTCGTTGTGCAAGGTGGCATTGGTCACCGTCACGCCACCGACAAACACCGGCTGCAGCTTGGCCACCGGGGTGAGCTTGCCCGTACGACCGACGAAGACGTCAATGGCCTGCACCGTGGTCACCTGCTCCTGGGCCGGAAACTTATGCGCCACCGCCCAGCGCGGCTCGCGGGTGACGAAGCCCAGTTGCTGCTGCAAGGCCAGCGCGTTGACCTTGTAGACCACGCCATCGATGTCAAAGGGCAGCTGGTCGCGCGCCTGGCCGACGGCTCGGTGGTAGGCCACCAGATCCTCGGCGCCACGCGCCACCTGCACCCGCTCGGACACCGGAAAGCCCCACGCCTTGAGCGTTTGCAGCACCTCAAAGTGCGTCTGAAAGTCGGGCCCGCCCTGGATCTCGCCCCAGCCATAGGCATAGAACGAGAGCGGACGCTGGCGGGCAATGGCTGGATCAAGCTGGCGCACCGCGCCGGCGGCCGCATTGCGTGGGTTGACGAAGGTCTTCTCGTGCTTGGCGCCCTGCGCGATCTTCTCGCGTTGCAACTCATTGAGCCGCTCGAAATCGTCGCGGCGCATGTACACCTCGCCGCGCACCTCCAGCACCGGCGGTGCGTCGGCCGGCAGGCGCAAGGGGATCTGGCCAATGGTGCGGATGTTCTGGGTGACGTCCTCGCCCACCTCGCCGTCGCCGCGGGTAGCGGCCTGCACCAGGGCGCCCGCCTCATAGCGCAGGTTGAGGGCCAGTCCGTCGAACTTGAGTTCGGCCACGTACTCCACGGGCGCCGCGTCGGCGGCCAGAGCCAGCTCGCGGCGCACGCGCGCGTCGAAATTGCGCGCGCCGCTGGCCTCGATATCGGTCTCGGTGCGGATCGACAGCATCGGCACGGTGTGCCGCACCTTGGCAAATCCCTCGAGCAGCTTCCCACCGACGCGCTGGGTGGGCGAATCAGGCGTGCGCAGCGCGGGGTACTGGGCCTCCAGCGCTTGCAGCTCCTGAAACAGGCGGTCGTATTCCGCGTCCGGGATCTCGGGCGCGTCCAATACGTAGTAGCGGTGGGCGTGGTGATGCAGCTGCGAACGCAGCGCTTGGGCCCGCTCGCGCGGCGCGCCCGGCACGGCCTCCACGTCGGTCATGAGAACAAGCGGCGTGCCAGGGCGGAGCCAGCGGACAACTCGCGCGCGTCGAGCGAGTCGTAGCGCGAGGTGAGCTCAGCGCCGATGGCGTCGAGCACGTCCTCGCGTATGGGCTGGCCGCGGTCGTCGCTGATGATGCCGTCCATGGATTGCGCCAGCACCGCAGCCGCCTCGCGCATGCGCTCAAACGGACGCTCCTCGCGCGGCACCTGGGGCACGTCGATGGTGAGTGTGAATTCGAGCAAGGCGGCCTGTGTCGGATCGTCGGCCAGGGCAGCCTGCGTGTCGAACGTCAGGCTCATGATCGGCAAGGCGCCGGCGGTGCTGGCCGGCAGCACCAGGCGCCCGGGCAGCGCGCCGGCCACGAAGCCCAGACGCGAAGCATGCTGGTGCAAATAGCCGGGGCTCCAGGCCACCAGGCGGGCGCGCAGGGTCAGGCTCAATTGCGCATCGCGTGCACTGGCGAATTGATCGAGCTCGCGGGCGCGCGCTACTTCATCACGCATGTCGGGAAAGTCGGCCGTGCCATTGACGGCATCGGCAAAGGCCTGGGCCTTGACCACGAACTCCGAGAACTCGATCTCGTTGAGCGCGCCGGTGCGATTGGCCAGTTGCACACCGGCCTGGAAGGCGCTGTAGCGCTGACCGGCATGCGGCATCTCCCATTGGTCGGTCGCCTCGTTCTGACCCTCCACCGCAAAGGGCTTGCTGCCCACACGCCGGGTCGGTGGCAAGGCCGCCAGTGCGGCGTCGCCGGAGACGGCCGGGCCATCGAGCACGATCGGTGCGATCGAATCGACCAGGGCATCCAGTGGCGGCTTGCGCTCCGGCACGGGCACCGGCCCCAGCGGCGAGTCGTCCATCAGCGTTGCGCGCGAATCGTCATCCGAGTCGCCGGTGGGCGCATGAGCCGAGTCAAAAGACTCCTGCGGCTGTCGTCCATCCGCATCGGCACCGGCATCGGGGGGCTCCAAACGATCAGCTGGGTCTACATCGACCCGCGGGTCGTCACGCGTGGGCTCGGGCGCACGCGGGGCCTGCTCGGGCTGACGGGGCGTGTGGCGGCGGTTGGTC
>CANHSE010000139.1 GCA_947463025.1 Comamonadaceae bacterium | reverse complement strand
TGCGTTTGCTGATTGCAATCTCCAAGACCACCGCCAACCTCGAGCGTGTGGGCGACGAGGCGAACAAGATCGCCCGCATGGTCAAGTCCATCATCGACAGTGGCAGTGCGCGTTCCTTGCCGACCACCGATTTGCGCGTCGCGGCCGATTTGGCGGCAGGCTTGCTGCGTAAGGCGCTGGATGCCTTTGCGCGCCTGGACACGGCGGCGGCGGCGTCTATCCTCAAGGAAGACGACCTGATCGACCAGGAGTTCGATGGGTTCGTGCGCAAGCTGGTGACGTACATGATGGAAGACCCACGCACCATCTCTGCCAGCTTGAATTTGCTTTTCTTGGCCAAGGCGGTGGAGCGTATCGGTGACCACGCCAAGAACATCGCCGAATTCATCATCTACATCGTCAAGGGCGCCGACGTGCGGCATGCGTCGCCGCAACAGATCGAGTCCGTTCTGAAGTGAATGAAAAAGCCCCGTATCCTGATTGTTGAAGACGAGCCGGATATCGCCGAGCTGGTGGCGGTCAATCTTCGCCACAACGGCTTCGCGCCGGTCTGGGCCGAGGATGGTGCGGGCGCGCAGCTGGAGATCGATGCGGTGCTGCCCGATGCGATCTTGCTCGATTGGATGTTGCCCGGACAAAGCGGCCTGGCGCTGGCGCGTCGTTGGCGCTCCGACCCGCGTACCAAGGCGATTCCCCTCCTGATGATCACGGCCCGTGGCGACGAGCCCGACAAAGTGGCGGGCCTGGATGCAGGTGCCGACGACTACATCACCAAGCCCTTTTCCACCCAGGAGTTACTGGCCCGTATCCGTGCCGTGTTGCGTCGGCGCGCGCCCGAGCAGGCCAGCGAGAGCGTGAGCGTCGGACACCTGACGCTCGATCCATCGGCCTATCGGGTGACGTGGGATCAGCAGCCTCTGCGGCTGGGGCCGACCGAGTTCAAGTTGCTCAATTACCTGATGCGCCATCCGGAGCGGGTGCACAGTCGTGCCCAGTTGCTGGACAAGGTCTGGGGCGACCATGTGTTCATCGAGGAGCGCACGGTGGATGTTCATGTCAAGCGCCTGCGCGAAGCCCTGGGACCTGGCGGCGCTCTGGTCGAGACGGTGCGCGGAGCAGGCTACCGATTGACCGCCATGCCCGCTTCGTCGACGGCTGCAGCCTGATCCCCGTCGACCGCGGACGAACTTCATGCTGTTTCGGGTCCTGATCTTCCTGGCGGTCTTGCTCGCGGGTGCCATTGTGGGCTTGGCGTTGGGCGGTCAGTGGGGAGCGGCGCTGGGCGTGATCGCTGCGTCCTTCACCTGGTTTATCGCGGACCTGCTGCGGGGGCTGCGGGTGGAGCGCTGGCTGCGTCGCATCGATGCGGGCGGCGATGAGGGGCGCTTCCCTGCGATGAGTGGTCTGTGGGGCGAGATCGCCGAGCGCGCGCGGCGCGCGCTGCGTGCGAGCGATTTGCGCACCGTCGGTGCGCAGACTCGGCTCGACGAATTCCTGGCGGCGATCCAGGCCTCGCCCAATGGCGTGACGCTGCTGGATGCCCAGGGCCGCATTGAATGGTGCAACCAGACTTCTGCCGACCATCTGGGTTTTGATGCGCAGCGCGATGCGATGCAGCGCGTGGTGAACCTGGTGCGGGACCCCGGCTTCGTGGCCTATGTGCAAGGCAGCGATCACGCGCGCGATGTGGTGATTCCGGGTCGGGGTAGCACGCCGATGAGCCCGCGTAAGGTGTCGGTGCAGCTGCATGCGTATGGCGAGGGCCGCCGGCTGCTGCTCTCGCGTGATGTGACCGCACTCGAGCAGGCCGAGACCATGCGCCGTGATTTTGTGGCCAACGTCTCCCACGAAATCCGCACCCCGCTCACGGTGCTGACCGGTTTTGTGGAGACCTTGCAAAACCTGCCGCTGGACGAGGCCGAGCGGGCGCGCTATCTCGGCTTGATGTCGGCCCAGGCCCATCGCATGCAGGCCCTGGTGAGTGACCTGCTGGTGCTCTCACGTTTGGAGGGCAGCCCGCCGCCGCTGGTGCAGGAGTGGACGCCGGCGCGGGCCCTGCTCGCGGGATGCGAGCAGGAGGCCCGCGGGCTGTGTGCGGCCTTGCGCAAGTCCCAGGACCTGCGCTTTGAGGCCGATGCCGACTTGTCGGTGGCGGTCGAAACGCTGGAGTGGTCGGGTGCGATGTCCAACCTCGTGGCCAATGCCATCCGCTACACGCCCAACGGCGGTTCGATCGAGGTGCGTTGGCGGGTGGTGTATGGCGGGCGGGCCGAGTTCAGCGTGCGCGATACCGGCGAGGGGATTGCGCCCGAACATGTACCGCGCCTGACCGAGCGCTTTTACCGCGTCGACCGTAGCCGCTCGCGCGAGACTGGGGGCACCGGCTTGGGTCTGGCCATCGTCAAGCATGTGGCCCAACGTCATGGCGGCGAGCTGCGTATCGACAGCGTGGTGGGCGTGGGTTCGACTTTTACGCTGTGCCTGCCGGCCACCCGCGTTCACACGCAAGTCAGTGCGCCGGTCGTGGACGCTTCGACGCCCACGCCAGCAGCGTAAGCACCGCGACGGCGGTCAGGCCCAGGGCCACGCTGGCGGCGATCCAGAAGGCCGAGGGCGTGGGCAGGGGCGGCAGTCCCGCCAGGCCCTCGTAGGCGATCACGTAGCCGCCTCCCAGGCCCAGGCCCCACAGGAGCACGCTGTAGATCACCAGGGACGCGGTGGCCACCCCGTAGCTTCGGAGGATGAACACGCTCACGGCCTGCACGGCGTCAAACAGGTGGTAGAGGGCGACCCAGGGCAGTAGCGTGGCGGCCAGCAGAACGACTGGCGGGTTGGGCCCGGCAAAGAGGCGCGCCAGTGGCAAGTGCAGCAGCCACAAGAACAACGCGCAGATGAGGGCGAGGCCCAGCGCCATCTGCAGCCCCAGGCGCATCGCGGTGCGGGCCCGCTCGGGGTGGCCGGCGCCCAGCCAGTAGCTGACGCGGGCACTGGATGCAATGCCCAGGGACAGCGGCATCATGTACAGCAAGGCGGCGAGGGTGGATGCCACCTGGTGGCTGGCGGCTGCAATCGTGCCTTGGCGTGCGATGAACAAGGCCATGAGGGTGAAGGCGGTCACCTCCACCATGATGGACAGGCCGGTGGGGATGCCCAGGCGCGCGAAGCCGCGGATCGTGGCCCAGTCGGGCGGCTCGATCCGTTGCCAGAGGCGGTAGGGGACGTACAGGTCTTGGGTGCGCAGCAGCCACAGCGCGATGGCCACCATCGACCAGTTCACGATCAGCGTGGCCCAGGCGCAGCCGGCCAGGCCCAGGGGCGACAGCCCCATGCCGCCAAAGACGAACCAGATCGACAGCGGAATCTTCAGGCCCAGCGATCCGATCTGGATCCAGGTGACCAGCAGCGGCTTGCCCAGGCTCTGGTTGAGAGTGCTGTAGAGGCGAAACAGCAAGGCCGGTGGCAAGGCCAGGGCGAGGATGGCCAGGTAGACCTCGACCTCGCCGCGCAAAGCGGCAGGGATCTGGGTCCAAGTCAGGAGCGGGCCTGGCAGCAGCAACAAGGTCATGCCGACGACCGTGATGGCCAGGGCCAGATACAGGCTCTGGCGCACCGATCGACCCAGCGACAGGGTGTGCCCCGCACCGCGCAGCTCGGACCAGATCGGCAACTGCGCGGTCAGGACACCGAGCAAGGCCACAAAGATACTGATGTAGGTGGCCGAGCCCACGGAGAGGGCCGCCAGTGCCTCGCTGGAGTAGCGCGCGGCCACCAGCGTATCGGTGACACCGAAGGCCATGACCGCGATCTGCCCCACGAACACGGTCCCGGCGTGCCGGGACAGGAGCTGCCACTCGCGCATCAGGGAATGGCCTTGTACAGACGCAGGTTGTCGCGGGCATCCGTGGGACGACGCGCGGTGGTGACCAGTTGCCAGCCTTGCAGGGAGGCGGGATCCGCGTTCGCGGCGCTGGGGTCGACTCCGGTGATGCGCCAGGGGCACTGGCGCTGGGTGCCGTGGGCTGCACGCAGGTCCAGGCCGCCGTGATAGCGCAGGGCCGCGATCTGAGCGCGGGTCAGGCCGGAGGCTTCGACGCAGGCCCCGGACGGTCCGCCCTGGGCCAGGGCGCGCGCAATCGTCGAGACCCCCGGCGTGTAGCTGCGTGCGTAATCGAGCACCGGGAGCCACAGGGTCATGAGCAGCAGCCAGCACAGGGCGGCGCCACCGGCGGGTAGCACCAGGCTTTTCCAGATGGCCGCGCGATGCCGGCCCACGCGCCAGCGCACCAGCGCTGCCCAGGCCAGCGTGCCGGCCAGGGCAGCGACAAAAGCGATGGCCGAGAAACTGGGTTCGAAGCCGGTGGCGAGCTTGGCCACGTTGGCGGCAGGCTTGGCTGGCACCCCGGTTTGCAGCGAGAGCCAGACCACCCAGATCACCAGGGCGATGCCACTGAAAAACAGCAGGGTGAACCAGTCGATCAGGGCCGCGACCGGGCGACTGAGCGTGGGCAGGGCGAAGGCGGCGAGCGCCGCCAGCGGCGGTAGCGCCAGCAGCAGTGAGCGGTCGGCGTTGGGCGTGGTGAGGGCGCAGGCCAGGACCACGCCCGCCAGCCACAGGGGCAGCGCCAGATGGCGGTCACCCAAGCGATGGCGCCAGCGCCAGACGGTCCACAGGGCCAGTGGCCAGGCCGGCCAGGTAAACCACACGAGAAGGCGCGCCAGCGCGGGTCCATCGCGCCCCTGGGTGTCCAGACGCCAGTGCCATAGGTGCATGGCCAGCGCCAGGGCGGCGGCCGCTGCGGCCAGGCCGACGATGATCAGAGCCCAGCGCCGTTCAAGCGCGGCCTGTGTGGTATCGGCGTCAGGCCGCCAGGCCAGCACGCCGGCGCCGCCGAGTGCGAACAGAGTGGCCAGGGTGGGGCCGCCGCTGAGGGCCAGGCCGACCAGGCCGATGGCCAGAGCCGTCAGCGGCCAGGCGGGACGCGGGTGGGGCAGTGCCGCCAGGGCGTAGAAGGTGAGGGCGGTGAAGGCCAGTTGCGCTAGCGAAGGGGTGGTTTCGTGAGACAGCTGCGCCAGCCCTAGGCAGGCCACCAGCGCCAGCAGGCCGGCATCCGCCAGGGCGCGCGCGTAGTCCTTGGGGTCGGCCTCCCCCCCAAACGCGAAGGCCACGGGCTGGGCGGGGGGCCGGCGGGCCAGCTGGTAGATGGCATGCCAGGTGGCTAGCAGGGTGAGGGCCAGCAGGCCCACGTACGGCAGCCGCGCGGCCACATCGGCCGGCATCCAGCCGCCCAGGGCCCAGATGGCCCAGGCGCCCAGCCAATAGGGCAGCAGGGCGTCGAATTCGGGGGGATGACCCAGCAAGGTGGGGGCGAGCCAGTCGGTGTTGCCGCGGGCCAGCTCGAACATGTAGCCAAAGCCCTGCATGTCGGCGTTCTTCCAGGGCTCGCGGCCGATGAACCCGGGCAGCACATAGGCCAGGCAGAACAGCCACAGTGCCAGCCGCGGCAGGCGGCGCACGGCGCTTTGCGCCACGATGGCAGGAGAGGGCGGATTCACGCGGGCAATTATCGGGGGCGTTGGGGGGCAAGAAAAAGGGCAGCGCGGTTGCCCGGGCTGCCCTGTGCTGGCACTTGCGGCCGGCAGGATGCAGATTTACTTGGCTGCGGACTTGCCGAAGCGGTTGCGGAATTTCTCGACGCGGCCGCCCATGTTGTCGACGGACTTCTGGGTGCCGGTGTAGAAGGGATGCGACTCGCTGGAGGTGTCCAGCTTGAACAGGGGGTAGGTCTTGCCCTCGTGTTCGGCGGTTTCCTTGGCGCTCACGCACGAACGCGTGACGAACTTGAAACCGTTCGACAGGTCCACGAAGAGAACTTCGCGGTACTCGGGGTGAATGCCTTCTTTCATGATCTTTTCCTAGTCAGGTGCGGCAGCCGCGCCAACCCATTCGGCGTACTTTCCGCGAAACCCAAGATTATAAGGGTAATTCCAGAGGCCTCATCCGCAGGATGGGCCCCGTTCCAGGATGCGCGGATCTGGCTTTGCCAGTCCGCTGCATCGCCCCCCAGTGGGGGGAAGCGGCCGACGGCCGCTTCGGGGGCGTCCTATCACCCCCCCCTACGCATCATGTCGAAGAACTCCACGTTGGTCTTCGTGGCCTTCATCGATTTGAGGACCATCTCCATGGCCTCGATCTCGTCCATGTTGTACATGAACTGGCGCAGGATCCGGGTCTTTTGCAGGATCTCGGGGGCCAGCAGCAGTTCTTCGCGGCGGGTGCCTGAGCGATTGAGCTGGATGGAGGGGAAGACGCGCTTTTCGTACAGACGGCGATCGAGGTGCAGTTCGCAGTTGCCAGTGCCCTTGAATTCTTCAAAGATCACTTCGTCCATGCGGCTGCCGGTGTCGATCAAGGCGGTGGCGATGATGGTGAGGGACCCGCCCTCTTCCACATTGCGCGCCGCGCCCAGGAAACGCTTGGGGCGTTGCAGGGCGTTGGCGTCCACGCCGCCGGTCAGCACCTTGCCGGAGGAGGGTACGACGTTGTTGTAGGCGCGGGCCAGGCGGGTGATCGAGTCCAGCAGGATCACCACGTCTTTTTTCAGTTCGACCAGGCGCTTGGCGCGCTCGATCACCATTTCGGCCACGTGCACGTGACGGGCGGCGGGTTCGTCGAAGGTGGAGGCGATGACCTCGGCC
>CANHSE010000138.1 GCA_947463025.1 Comamonadaceae bacterium | reverse complement strand
GCCTGGCCCGCCGAGTTCACCACCGCGTACGAGTCGTTGAGCAGGAAGGTGCCGTTGCGGGTGTAGATGTCCTGCAGGCTGTCGGCCGATTTCAGGGGGAAGAAGCCGTCGCCGGTGATGGCGATGTCCAGCGAGTTGGCCGAGAACTGAATGTTGCCCTGGCTGAATTCCTGCGACACCCGCTTGAGCGACACACCCTGGCCGATCACGGACGAGGCCTTTTGCAGCGGCGACGTCGCGAAAATATCGCCGAAGTCTGCGCGCGAGCGCTTGAAGCCCGTGGTGCTCACGTTGGCGATGTTGTTACTGGTCACAGACAGCTGGGTGGTGGCCGCGTTCAAGCCAGTCAGCGAGGTATAGAAGGACATGGTTCAGGTTCCTGCGTAAGAGGTGCGGGAGAGGGCGGTCAGTTGTCGATGCGCTGGACTTTGGACAAGCCGACGGACGAACCGTCGGTCAGCTCCAGCATCAGCTCGTTGTTAGCGGCGTTGAAGGAGACGCTGCGCACGGCCGAGGGTGTGCTGATCGGCACCTTGGTGACCGTGCCGAAGGAATCGACCGTGGCCACCACGTTGTAGCGGCCGGGGGGCATGCGCTCGCCCTTGCTGTTGTAGCCGGACCAAACGACGTCGACGTCGCCCGGGGCTTGGCGACCGAGCGCCTGGGAGAAGACCTTGGAGCCGTTGACGTCGAACACGTCCAGGTTGACCGCGCTGGCGCCTTTATCCAGCGCCAGGGTGCCGCGCACGTTGGCGCCATCGACCAGTTCGGCGGTGCCGGTGGGCGAGGCGACCTTCTTGCCGATCAGGGACGCGCCCGTCATCAGCTTGTCGGATTTCATGGCGGCGGCCATGGTGGACAGCGAATCGGCCATCTTGGTGGTGGCCTCCAGCTGCGAGAACTGAGCCAGTTGGGCCACAAAGGCCTCGTTCTTCACGGGCTCGAGCGGGTTTTGGTTTTGCAGCTGCGTGGTGAACAGCTTGAGAAAGGCCTGCTGGTCCATCTCGCCCTTGTTGGCCTTGTCCGCAGACGGGGTCGTGTTGGGCTTGGCCGGGGCCGTCGCGGTGGAGGAGAGCTTGGCGCTGACAGCGCCGGAAGTGGTGATCGCCATGGTCGTTCCGGGCTTTAGGAGCGGGTGATGTCCAGCGTGCGCATCATGAGTTGACGCGCCGTGTTGATCACTTCCACGTTGTTTTGGTAAGAGCGGCCCGCGGCCATCATCTCGACCATCTCGGTGACTTCGCTCACGTTGGACTGAAAGACATAGCCGTTGGCATCCGCCAGCGGGTTGGTGGGGTCGGCGATGCGGCGCACCGGCGCCTTGTCGTCCACGACCTGGGCCACCTTGACGCCGCCCACATAAGGCGCGCCCGCATGGGTCATGGCTTCATCGACCAGCGCCTTGAAGATCGTGCGCTTGCCGCGAAACGCGCCTTCTTCGGTGCCTGACACCGAACCGGCGTTGGCCAGGTTGGAAGCGGTTGCGTTCATCCGGGTGAGCTGCGCATTGAGCGCGGTGCCGGCGACGCCAAAGATGTTGTGCAGTGACATGGTCAATCTCCTCGCAAGGCCTTGCGCAGGCCACTGACACGGCTCTCGAGAAAGCTCAGGGTCGCCTGGTAATCGGCGGCGGCCTTACCGTACTGGGCCTGCTCGACACTCATCTCGACGGTGTTGCCGTCAAAGGAGGTGTTGAAGGGCACGCGAAAACGCATGTCGTCGGGCGGAAGCTCTTGCCCCACGGTGAAGTGCGCCGCCCGCGTGGTCCGCATGGCGGTGTCGCTCGCGCCGGCTTGGCTCAGTGCGGCCTTGAAATCCAGGTCGCGCGCCTTGTAGTTGGGCGTGTCCGCGTTGGCAATGTTCTGGGCCAGCACTTCCAGACGGCGCGCCCGGGCCTGCAGGGCAGGCTCGTGCACACCGAAGATCCTGTTCAACAAATCCATGGCAACTCCTCGCGTGACCCGTCCCGCATCGACAGCAGGTCGATGCAAGCAAGGGGCGTACGTTTTTCCGTCATGACACTCAGCCACCGCAAAAGACATGCCAAGCTCGGGGGTCGGTGTTCCGACGGTCTGCACAGCGTGGGCGCGGCAAGCGGTGCGGGGAAGGGCGCGATGCGAGCGGCAAGTTCTTGCCGCTGCGCCATGAACTTGCCGCTGTGTGGGCTACAGCGCGTCGGCTGTATTCATGCCGGTGATGACGCCGCTGATCTGGCGACCGGACTCGCGGTTCTTTAACTTGATCTGTTCGCCCATGCGGCCGTCTTGCAGCGCCTCCAGGCGTGCGACGACACGAAAGCCTCGCTCGCTACCGGCCGTCACCATCACCAGCTGTCCGCGCTTGACCATCAAGGCCGGACGGATGTCATGGGTGCGCAGCGGCGTACCGGCCGGGATGTCGCGCAGCACTTCGGCATTGAGCACGTCATCGACGCGGTCCAGCACATTCGCGGGGAGGCCTTGAGCCGGCATATCGACCAGGGAGACCTGGTCCGCGCTCAGACGCGTGCCGCGTTGCAGCAGCCCGCTGGTCACCAGCACCTTGCGCATAACGGCGCTCTTGTCTTCGGCGACCGCGCTCGCAGCAGCGGGCCGCGCGGCGGCCTGAGGCGGGTTGGCACCGACCGTCGGCAGCGTGCGCACGAACAACTGCCAGGTGGGTGACTCGCAGCGCACGCGCACGGTCTCCTGACTGGCAAAGGGATGATCCAGTTGCAGGCCGGCCATGCAAGGCCGGATTTGCAGGCGCGGATCCAGAGGCGCCAGGCGAATGCTCGTCGGGTCGACCCGTTGCTGGGCCCCTAACCATTGCGTGACCGCCTGCGTGAGGGCGAGTTCGGGGGTTGCCGCCGCTGGCCAGGTCACGCTGCTGCTCGCAATGGCCGTCGCTGTTTTGGCTTGGGCTGCGGCCGCATCGGGCACGGCGGACACCAGTCCGATCATCACCAGCGCGGCGACGCTGGACCAGGCCGGGCACAGGCTTTGCGAACCCTGAGGCAGGGCGTGGTGGGTTTTTGACACCGTGGAGTTCATACACCCCGTACAGCAAAAACAAGACCAGCCTGACGATGCGCCCCTACGTCGGCTCACTGCGTGTAGCTTCCGGCCCCCCGAGGGGGCCCTCGCGCCTTGGGGCGGCCCGGCGGCGCTCATGGGTCCCTGCGGATCTGTCGGAAGCCCGGCAAGTCCCAACGAGTTTCCGACAGGCCTGTGTGCGGGGATACGTTCTAAACGTTTCTCTCCGTCCGAATAAGTAGCCCAAAGGAATTGAGTTTCCGCCTGGCACGAGGGTTGCGCTGGGGATCACGCACACATGTCATTGGGAGACCTTCGTTGAACACCGCCACCTACGCCGAATCGCCGGGTGTCATCACCCCGCCGGCCAGCGCGCCTGTCCGGGTCGCGGTGCCACGCCGTGCCGTTTTCGTCGATCCCGCGAGCCTGCATCTGCTGGCCCTGGCCCAGCGCGTGGCGGCCGCCGATGTCACGACCTTGCTGGTCGGCCCCACGGGCGCCGGCAAAGAGGTGATGGCGCGCGTGCTGCATGAATCCTCGGCCCGCCGCAGCGGGCCTTTCGTCGCGATCAATTGCGCCGTGCTGCCCGAGCAGCTGATTGAGAGCCAACTCTTTGGTCACGAGAAGGGCGCCTTCACCGGCGCCTTGCGCGCGCACAAGGGCCTGTTCGAGCAGGCCGAAGGCGGCACCCTGTTCCTGGACGAAATCGGCGAGATGCCTTTTCACCTGCAGGCCAAGCTGCTGCGGGTGCTGCAAGAGCGTCAGGTCACCCGTCTGGGCTCTGAGACCCCCTTGGCCATCAACGTACGCCTGGTCGCCGCCACCAACCGCGACCTGCGCCAGGCCATCGCCGCGCGCGAGTTTCGCGAAGACCTTTACTACCGGATCGCCACCTTCCGCCTGCGCCTGCTGCCCCTGGCCGAGCGCACGGGTGACATCCTGCCCCTGGCCATGCAGTTCGTCTCGCAGCACCGCTGCCCGGGCGCGCAGTGGCAGTTCACGCCTGAGGCCCAGTCGCTGTTGATGCAGTACACCTGGCCTGGCAATGTGCGCGAGCTCGAGAACGTGATGCGCCGCGCCGTGGTGATCAGCCCTGACGGCGTCATCGGCCCGACCCAATTGATGTTCGACGACTGGCTTGACGACGGCCCGGCGGTGACCGCGCCGTCCCAGCCCTCACAGCCCCGGTCCACGCCCGTGCCCCCGACTGTGATGGCGGCGATGCCCGCCCCGGCCATCGACAGCGCCATCGCTACGGACATGGCCGCTGCACCCGCTGCGACCGAGCTGCCCGCCGACCTGCAAAGCGCCGTGCGGCACAACGAACACAAGATCATCCTGGCCACATTGGCCGCCACCTCCAGCCGCAACGAGGCGGCGCAGCGTCTGGGCATCAGCCCGCGCACCCTGCGCTACAAGCTGGCCCAGTTGCGCGCCCAAGGTCTGAGCCTGCCGGTTGATCTGCAAGGGAGCGCGGCATGATCGAACGCGCCACCTCGGTCGCCAACATCCAGTCGATGCTGCACACGATGCGCGCCATGCAGGCCCAGGCCGGCGGCGAGATCCAGTCGCCTGTCGCGCCGCTGTCGTCGGGCCTGCAAGGTCTGCAAGGCCCTCAGGGCACGCAAGGCACCGGCAAGGCCGCTTTCACCGATCTGGTCAAGGGCGCGATCTCGCAGGTCAATGACGCCCAGATGGCCAGCCGCAAATTGCAGACCGCCTATGAGCGCGGTGAAAACGTCCCCCTGACCGATGTGGTCCTGGGCATGCAGAAGTCTTCTCTGGCTTTTGAGGCCACCTTGCAGATACGCAACAAGGTGCTCAAGGCCTACGAAGAGATCCTGAACATGCCGGTCTAACCCTTATCTGAGACGAGACATACGCCATGGCCACTGCCACTGCCACCATGCCCCCGGGCGCTGCCGTTGCCGGCGCCCCTGCGGCGCCCGCTGCGTCGCAGGCCCTCGTTCCCGCCACGCCCGAGGGCGCGGCCGCGGCTGCCGCCGCTGGCGGCGCGCTGGTGCCCGCACCCGCCGGAAATGAGCTGCTGGCGGGTGTGCGCCGCGTCGTGCAACAGCCTGCCGTGCGCCGCGCGCTGCCGGCCTTTGTCGTCGTGATGGCCCTGATCGTGTTCGGCCTGATCTATGTGTGGATGCAGTCCACGCCGCATCGTCCGGTCATGCCCGGCCTGTCCGAGGCCGACCAGCAAGCCGCCTTCGATGCCCTGCGCACCGCCGAATTCAAACCCAAGATCGATTCGCAGACCGGGCAACTGACCGTCCCGACCGATCGCTTTCATGAAGCCCGCATCTTCCTGGCCTCCCAGGGTCTGCCCAAGACCGGCTCGGTCGGTCTGGAGGGCCTGAAGGACCAGTCGTCGATGACGACCAGCCAGTTCATGGAGCAAGTACGGGTCAACGCCGCGATGGAGCAAGAGCTCGCGCGCAGCATCACCCAGATCGGTTCGATTCAAAGCGCGCGCGTGCACCTGGCTACGCCGCGCCAAAGCGTGTTCGTGCGTGAACGCGTCCCGCCCAAGGCCTCAGTGGTCATCACCCCGCATCCGGGGCGTGCCATCTCCGCCACCCAGGTGCAGGCCATCGTGCACCTGGTGTCCTCCAGCGTCCCCTACCTCACCCCGGACCACGTGGCGGTGGTGGACAACCTGGGCAAGCTCATGACCGAGTCGGCCGGCGACCTCAAGCTGGGTCTGACCGCCGCCCAAAGCGCGCACAAGCAGCAGCTGGAAGACCTGTATCGCAACCGCATTCAGCAGATCCTCTCGCCCGTGGTGGGCGACGCCAACGTGCGCACCCAGGTGAACCTGTCGCTGGACTTCACCCAGATCGAAAGTACCACCGAGGACTTTGACAACCGCGACAAGGGCCCGCGCACGCGCTCCGAAGTGCTGGCCGAAGACAAAGGGCAAAAGCGCGCCGCCGAAGGCGTGCCCGGATCCCTCTCCAATAACGCACCGGCCGCGCCGGCCACCACCGCCAGCGCCACGGCGGCCGACCCAAACAAGGGCCAGACCGAGGGCCAGTCGACCAGCAGCAGCCGCAGCACCCGTAACTTCGAACTCGATCGCACCGTGCGCCATGTACGCAATGCCACGGGCGGCGTACAACGTGTGAGCGTGGCCGTGGTGGTCAATGAGCGGCCAGTCCCCGCGCCGGCGCCCGGCGCCTCGGCCCCGGCCCCCAACGCGCCCAAGTCCGTTGCCTATACGCCCGAGGAACTCGAGCGCATGAGCCAACTGGTGCGCAGCGTGGTCGGCTTTGACGACAAGCGCGGCGACCTGGTCTCGGTGGTGCCCGCCCGCTTTGAGGTGGATGCCCCGATCCCGCCCATGCCCTGGTACCTGGAGCCCGATGTGCATCTGGCGTTCAAGAGCGGCCTGATTGCCCTCCTGTTCCTGGCCTTCCTGATGGTCGTGATCCGCCCCATCATGCGCGCCATGTACGCCGACAAGAAGGCCGGCGAGGAAGAAGCCGAAGCCCAGAAGGTACTGGCCGATGGCGAGCTGTCCGAAGAAGACATGCGCATGATCCAGTTGGGCGAGGGCGAAACTCTGGAGGAGATCAAGGCCAAGCTCAAACCCAAGCGCTCGAGCATCTCCATCGACATGCTGGACACCGCCAACACCTACGACGACAAGGTCGCCCTGATTCGCATGCTGGTGG
>CANHSE010000137.1 GCA_947463025.1 Comamonadaceae bacterium | reverse complement strand
GCGGTCGCCGCGCCGCACGTCGGGCAGGGCCGCCGTCAGTTGGGCCTGCCAGCGCTCGGCCTGCGCCGCGTCGAATTCGCCGTGGCGACGCATTTCCTTCAAGGACACGCGGCTGATTTCGTCGGCGACAAAATTGCGTTGGTAGGTCAGCTCCAGGACGAAGGGCTGGCTGGCGAACTGGGTCGCGCGAAAACCCCGCCCCGTCCACAGCGCGGCGTCGTAGACCTCAAAGCCCCAGAACGTCAGGCGACCGCGGCCGACCGGCGTGAGCTCGGTCGCGGCCTGCGCCGCGACTGCGGGGGGTAGCGGGCTTTGCGGCGTGGTGGCCTGAGCCGGTGAGGCGGCCAGGCAAGCGGCAAGCGCGCAGGCGCGCAGGCCGGTGATCAGGTCGAACGTCAGACCTTTTGCAGCGTGTACTGCACCACGTCGATGTTGGCTTCGTCGAACGCGGCTTCGCAGTAGGCGAGATAGAACTCCCATGTGCGGATGAACCTCTCATCAAATCCCAGTTGCAGGACCTGCGCCTTGGTGGCGAGGAAGGCGTCACGCCAACGGCGCAACGTTTCGGCATAGTCGGGGCCGAACGCGAGTTCGTCCACCACTGTGAGACCGGCGGCGTGCGCCTCACGACGAAACTCGCGCGGGCAGGGCAGGCAGCCGCCCGGGAAGATGTATTGCTGGATGAAGTCGGTGGAGCCGATGTAGCGCTCCCACAGCGCGTCGTCGATCACGATGCTTTGGATGCAGGCGCGGCCGCCCGGTTTGAGCAGGCGCGCGATCGAGTTGAAGTAGGTGGGCCAGTACTCGCGGCCCACGGCTTCGACCATCTCGATGGAGCAGATGGCGTCGTAGGGGCCGTCCTGGATGTCGCGGTAGTCTTGCAGGCGCAACTCGGCGCTGGCCTGCGGCGTGTTGAACACCGCCATCCGCTCGCGTGCGTGTTGCAGTTGCTCGGTGGAAAGGGTGACCCCGGTCAGGTGCGCCTGGAAGTCGCGCACGGCGGATTCCGCTAGCGCGCCCCAGCCGCAACCGATCTCCAGCACGCGGTCGCCCGGCTTGACATGGGCCATGCGCAGCGCGCGCCGCACCTTGGCGCGTTGCGCATCCTGCATGGGTTGCACGAGATTGCCCTCGAACCAAGCCGAGGAGTAGTTCATGGTGCCGTCCAGCCACAGGCTGTAGAAGGCGTTACCCAGGTCGTAGTGGGCGTGGATGTTCTTCTGGCTGTTGGCGCGGGTGTTGCGATTGAGAAGATGGCGCAGGCGATGCAGCAGACGCCCGGCCCAGGTGCCGTAGATCACATCCTCGACTTCGCGGCGGTTGACGATGAACACGCGCAGCAGGTCAGCCAGGTGCGGCGTGGTCCAGTCGCCTGCGATATAGGTTTCGGCAAAGCCGATGTCACCCGACTTGAGTGCGGCGGCGCAGGGGTTCCAGTTGCGAAGCGCGAGCATGGCGCTGGGGCCTTCTCCGTTGCCGAAGCGGCGCAGGCTGCCATCGGGCAGTTGCACGGTCAGCGTGCCTTGCTGGAGACGTTGCAAGAGTTTCAGTGCTGTGCGCGCAGCGGCCGGCGCCCCTGCGGGAGGTGCGAAATCGGCCAGAGAGGTCGTCTGCGTGTTCATGTCCGTCGTGAAATTCCAGGCGTCAGCGGGTGACGAAAAGTTCGGGCGGCGCGGGCTTGCGCACGAATCGAACGCGCTTGAACCACAGGCGCAGCGCTTGCCAGTGGATGCGGGCGATTACGCCCAGGGTCATGGCCGGATGGCGCCACAGCGCGCGTCGCGCGGAGGCCGCAGTCAGGGGTTCGAGTGCGCCGCTCACGCTGGTTTGTAGCAGCGCGCCCGCGTCATCGTCGTAGTCAATTCGCACCACGGTGCGCGTGCATCCGGGCGTGACCATGAAGCGAAAACGGTAGCCACCCGCCAAGGTGTTGAAGGGAGAGACGTGAAAGACCTTGTCCGCGCGCAGCTCGGCGCCGAAAGCCGGCGCGTCCAGCAGGTAGCAATGGCGCTCACCGAAGGTGTTGTTCACCTCGGCGACGATGGCGCGCAAGCTGCCATCTGCGCGGTGGCAATACCAGAGGCTCACCGGCTTGAAAGTAAAGCCCAGCACGCGCGGGTAGCAATGCAGCCAGGCCTCACCGTCAGCGTCGGTGATGCCCTCGCTTTGCAGCAGCGCGTCGAGCCATTCGAGGGCGTTGTCGCGGCCATCGCCGTGGTCGCGGTCATGAAAGCTCAAGGCGCCCCAGCGGTTGTGGGCGAGTGTGGTGCTGCCGGCGCGGTGCAGGGCGCGCAACGGCAGCAGCAGGAAATAGGTGGGATAGACGAAGGCATTGCGCGCGGGGCGCAGGCGGGTGTGTCGCACCTGGCCAAACCCGATCAGCGGCTGCGCGGGTGCGTCGGCCAGCGGATGGGGCGCGCGCGCAGTCATGTGACCGCCTCGGTCGCACGCGCCGGCACGGTCGTGGCTTGGGCTTGCGCGCGCAGCGCGCGGCCCGCGGCGAGGCCGGCCTTCAGGCCGTCTTCGTGGAAGCCGTACCCCATCCAGGCGCCGGCGAACCAGGTGCCACGCTGGCCCTGCACCTGGTGCATGCGGGTTTGCGCGCGGATGGCAGCCAGATCAAAGACGGGATGCGCGTAGTCGTATTCACCCATCACATGCGCGGGGTCGATGGCGCGCACCGGATTGAGCGAGACCACCACCGGCTGCGTCCAGGGCAGGGGCTGCAGCTGATTGAGCAGGTAGTGCAGGCACACGCGCGCTTCATGGGCGCTGTCGGTGCCGCGTTCGTAGTTCCAGGCGGCCCAGGCCTTGCGCCGCTGCGGTAGCACCGAGGTGTCGGTGTGCAGCACCGCGCGATTGGGCTGGTAGCGGATGGCGCCCAGCAGCTCGCGTTCCAGGGGCGAGGCGTCGGACAACAGGGTCAGGGCCTGGTCGCTGTGCGTGGCCAGCACCAGGCGGTCAAAGTGCTGGGTGCCGGCGTCCGTGCGCACGTGCACGCCCTGAGCGTCTCGGGTGATGGCGCGCACCGGCGTCGCCAGTCGCGCGTCATCGACACCCGCGACGATCTTGCGCACGTACTGACGCGCGCCGCCGCGCACCGTCCACCAGCGCGGGCGGCCGGTGACCTGGATCAGACCATGGTTGTGGCAAAAGCGAATCATGGTGCTGACCGGAAACTGCAGCATCTGGTCGGTGGGGCAGCTCCAGATGCATCCGAGCATGGGCAGGAAATACCAGTCGCGAAATTCGCGCGAAAAACGCTGCTGCTCCAGGAAGGCGCCCAAGGGCTGCATCAGGGCCACATCGGCGTCCGATTGCGCCAGCCGCGTGGCCAGTTTGTTGAAGCGAACCAGATCGCGCAGCATGCGCCAAAAGCGCGGGCGCAGCAGGTTGCCGCGCTGGGTGAAAACGGTGTCCAGGTTGGTGCCGCTCCACTCCAGGGCCTGTCCGCCCAGAGCCTGCGGCACCTGCACCGAGAACGACATGTCCGATGCGGCCGTCGGCACGCCCAGCTCTTCGAACAGGGCGATCAGGTTCGGGTAGGTGCGCTCGTTGAACACCAGAAAGCCGGTGTCCACGCCGTGGGTCACCGCTTCGCCCTGCGGGTTGGGCAGGGTGACATCCACCGTGTGGGTGTGGCCGCCGAAATAGTCGCCGGCCTCAAACAGGGTGACGTGGGCGTGACCGCGCAGCGCGTGGCAGGCTGCCAGGCCGGAGATGCCCGAGCCGACGACGGCGACCTTCAACAACGCGGCGCCCCTGTGGGCCCATGGGGAAGAGAAAAAGGCTGCGAAGTGCCCCGAAACGAAGAAGGGAGAGAGGGAGGAGGAGAAGAACCGCCCCGGGATTTCAGTCCGGCGCAGGGCGCCGATCCGACTTCGCAGCCATAAGCCTTGGAAAGACCCAGCCGTTCAGCGGTTCCTGCGCAGAGATCAACGAGCGTGTGCATGGAGGTGTCGGGCGGGTTGAACTGTCCAGTCTGCATTATGACCGTTCAGTTTTTGCCCTGCAAGCCCCCCGCCGGCAATTGCCGCTCGATGGCCCCGATCAGGGTGCGGTCCGAGGGGTTGGTCATGCTCGTGTAGTTAGCGATCACTTTTCCGTCGCGACCCACCAGATATTTGTGGAAGTTCCACAGGGGCTGCCGACCGCTGTCGGCGGCCAACTGGCGAAACAGCGGGTTGGCGTCGCTGCCGCGGACGGCCGATTTGGCAAACATGGGGAATTTGACCCCGAAGGTGTTTTCGCAAAAGTCGGCGATGTCCTTGTTGCTGCCTCTTTCCTGGGCGAAGTCGTTGGACGGGAAGCCCAGCACCGCCAGGCCGCGGTCTTTGTAGCGGGCGTGCAGATCTTCCAGGCCCTTGTACTGGGGGGTGAAGCCGCAGTAGCTGGCCGTGTTGACGATCAGCAGGACTTTGCCGCTGTATTGGCACAGGGACTGCGGCTTCTCGTCTTGCAGTCGGGGGAAAGTGTGATTCAGAAGGGTCGGGCAGCTTGAGGCCGGCTGGCCCCAGGCTGCGCCGATCGCGCCCGTCAGGAGCGCGCAGGCGATGAGGAGGTGTTTCATAGGGGTCGGGATCCGGACGGCACAAGAAGGCCGCATTCTGATCCAGCCGAAAACCACCCGATCAAAAGGGGGAAGTCTGCCCTGCTCGCCGCCGCCCCGATAACCCGAGGGCTTCATTTCTTGGGCGGCCGCTTAAAATTGTGTCGCTCTTGAAAACCACCATGCTCTACCCCGAATTGTTCAAACAACTCGAGTCCGTCCGCTGGGACATGGACAAGGACATCCCCTGGTCCACCTTCGACGCATCCCAGCTGTCGGACGAGCAGGCCCAGACCATCAAGATGAACGCGATCACCGAGTGGTCGGCGCTGCCGGCCACCGAGATGTTCCTGCGTGACAACCGCAACGACAGCGATTTCTCGGCGTTCATGTCGATCTGGTTTTTCGAGGAGCAAAAGCATTCGCTGGTGTTGATCGAGTACCTGCGGCGCTTCCGGCCCGATCTGGTGCCCACCGAACAGGAGCTGCACGAGGTGCGCTTCGAGTTCGAGCCCGCCCCTGCGCTGGAAACGCTGATGCTGCACTTTTGCGGCGAGATCCGCCTGAACCACTGGTACCGCCGTGCCAGCCAGTGGCACACCGAGCCGGTGATCAAACACATCTACAACACGCTGAGCCAGGACGAGGCGCGCCATGGTGGTGCCTACCTGCGCTACATGAAGCGCGCCATTCAGAACTGCGGCAACGAGGCGCGCGCGGCCTTCGCCAAGATCGGTGTGCTGATGGCCAGCGCGCGGCGTACCGCCCAGGCCCTGCACCCGACCAATCTGCACGTGAACAAAAACCTGTTCCCGCGCGACACGATTCAAAGCCGCCTGCCCGACCCGAAATGGCTGGAGCATTGGCTAGACAAGCAGATCAACTTCGACGCGGTGTGGGAAAGCAAGGTGGTGGATCGCATCTTGCACAACATGAGTCTGCTGATGGAGCGCAGCTTCCCCAGCGTGCAGGACCTCAATCGTTACCGCAAGGAAATGATGGCGGCGGTGGGCCAAAGCGGCGCTTCGCCGACGGCTGCTGCGGTCTGAGTTTCAACGTATAACTTCGTTTTTCGCCGAATGGGCGTGTGGCGCGGGCTGTTTGTCTCCGGCTAGGCGCGTGGTGCGGGGCGGGCGGGGGGCATGGGCCCGGGGGCTTCAAGTGCGCAGGCCCTTCGGGCTTCCTTGCGGTGCTCGTGCCAGGCGGGAAGCGCGCAAAACTCGCCTTCGGCTCAAACATGCGCGCTTCTTTTTCCGCCTGTCCCTGCGCTCCTCAGCTGCGCACAGGCGCCCCCGAACCCACACCCCCCACCCACCCCACACCACGCGCTTTGCACGCAGAAGATCCCTCGTCCACGAGTTTGATTCCGGCGCGAAATTCAGACGTGATCTAGCCGGAGTCCCTGAGGCAGGTGCTCCGGCGCAAAACCTTTACGCGTTGCGTGCGTGATGCGCGGGTGGGGGCGGTAGGCGGAGGGCCCCGTCGGGCCGCGCGCGAAGGCGCTGCGGACCATCGGGAGGAGCCTGCCGCTCCCGCCCGTGCAGCGCGCCTGGCCGGCGAAAGACTTGGAGGGACCTACAGAGAAAAGCCTGAGCCGTAGCAAGACCCTGCGTTGCATCTACTCTGAGACAGACGCCGAGCGCGCATCCCCGAGTCCCAGCCGTCGCTGCACCCACAGCCCCAGGTCGTCGATGTAGGTGAAGACCACCGGGATCACCAGCAGGCTCAAGACCGTCGACGTGATCAAGCCGCCGATCACCGCGATCGACATCGGCGAGCGAAAACTCGGATCGGCCGCGCCCCACCCGATCGCGATCGGCAACATGCCCGCGCCCATCGCGAGGGTGGTCATGATGATGGGCCGCGCGCGCTTGTGGCAGGCATCGAGGAGCGCGTCGAAGCGGCTCATGCCGTGATCGCGCCGCGCCACGATGGCGTATTCGACCAGCAAGATGGAGTTCTTGGTGGCAATCCCCATCAGCATGATCAACCCGATCAGCGAGGGCATGGAAAAGGATTTCTGCGCCAGCAGCAGTCCGACGAAGGCGCCGCCCAGTGACAGCGGCAGGGCCGCCAGAATCGTGACTGGATGCAGGAAGCCCTTGAACAACAACACCAGCACGATGTAGATGCACAGCACGCCCGTGAGCATGGCCAGACCAAAGCTCG
>CANHSE010000136.1 GCA_947463025.1 Comamonadaceae bacterium | reverse complement strand
GCAGCGGCCCCGGCCGCCAGTTACGGCGGTGGCGTCGATCTCACGTGCGACCTGCTGGTACTCGGCGCGGGCCCGGGGGGTTATTCCGCGGCCTTCCGCGCCGCCGACCTCGGCATGAAGGTGGTGATGGTCGAGCGCTATCCGAGCCTGGGCGGCGTGTGCCTGAACGTGGGCTGCATCCCGTCCAAGGCGCTGTTGCATGTGGCAGCGGTGATGGACGAAGTGAGTCACTTCGAATCGCTGGGCGTGAGCTTTGGCAAACCGACGGTCGATCTGGACAAGCTGCGCGCCCACAAGTCCAAGGTGGTGGGCAAGCTCACCGGCGGACTGGCTGCCATGGCCAAGATGCGCAAGGTCACCATCGTGCGTGGCTACGGCGCCTTTCTCGACCCGCACCATGTGCAGGTCGAAGAGACCACCGGCGACGGCCAGGACAAGACCGGCAAGACCCAGACCATCCAGTTCAAGCAGGCCATCATCGCGGCGGGTTCGCAAGCCGTGCGCCTGCCTTTCATGCCCGACGATCCGCGCGTGGTGGATTCCACCGGTGCGCTGGGGCTGGCCTCGGTTCCCAAGCGCATGCTGGTGCTGGGCGGCGGCATCATCGGCCTGGAGATGGGGACGGTGTACTCCACGCTCGGCGCGCGCCTGGACGTGGTCGAAATGATGGACGGCCTGATGCAGGGCGCTGACCGCGATCTGGTCAAGGTCTGGCAGAAGATGAACGCGCCGCGCTTTGATCACATCATGCTCAAGACCAAGACCGTGGGTGCCGAGGCCACGAAGGACGGCATCCTGGTGCGCTTTGAGGGCGAGCAAGCCCCCAAAGAGCCGCAGCTGTATGACCTGGTGCTGCAGGCGGTGGGCCGCTCACCCAATGGCAAGAAGATCGCCGCCGAGAAAGCCGGCGTGGCTGTGAGCGATCGCGGCTTCATCGCCGTGGACAAGCAGATGCGCACCAACGTGCCGCACATCTTCGCCATTGGCGACGTGGTCGGTCAGCCCATGCTGGCGCACAAGGCGGTGCATGAGGCCCATGTGGCCGCTGAAGTGGCCGCTGGTGAGAAAGCCTATTTCGATGCGCGCGTGATTCCCAGCGTGGCCTACACCGACCCCGAGGTGGCCTGGGTGGGCCTGACCGAGGAACAAGCCAAGGCCGAGGGCATCGCCATCAAGAAGGGGCATTTCCCTTGGACGGCCTCGGGCCGCGCCATCGCCAACGGTCGTGACGAGGGCTTCACCAAGCTGTTGTTCGATGCGTCCTCAGGCCGCATTCTGGGCGGCGGCATCGTGGGCACCCATGCGGGTGACATGATCGGCGAGGTGGCCCTGGCCATCGAGATGGGTGCCGACGAGGTCGACATCGGCAAGACCATCCATCCGCACCCGACACTGGGTGAGAGCATCGGCATGGCGGCCGAAGTGGCCCACGGTAGCTGCACGGACCTGCCGCCGGCACGCAAGTAGGCCGGCGCAGATCCGATGAGAGGGTCAGCGGCGCTCGCGGGCCGCGTCGGCCGCAGCGGCCGGACCGGATTCGCCGGCGCCGATCACGCGGCGTGCGCCATCAAAGCGACGGCGCCAGTAGTTGCCGCTCATGTCTTCCACCCGCACCTGTTCGCCGGGCTTGGGCGAGTGGATGAACTTGCCTTCGCCTACGTAGATGCCGACGTGGCTGAAGGCACGTCGCATGGTGTTGAAGAAGACCAGATCGCCGGGCTGAAGTTCTTGGCGGTCGATCACCTGGGTCACAGCGGCCTGGTCGTCGGCCTTGCGCGGGAGCACCAGGCCCAACGTTTGTTCGTAGATCGCGCGCACGAAGCCGCTGCAGTCAAAGCCGGTTTCGGCCGAATGACCGCCTCGCCGATAGGGCACGCCCAGAAAGCTCATCGCGTTCAAAACCAGATCCGAGGTGCGGTCACGCACGGTGACGCCCATCTGGCCGATGCGTTCGAGCAGGCCTTTGTCGGACAGGAACCGGCCCATCTCGTCGTCCTGCGCGGGCGCAGACCACGCGGGCAGGGCCAACGTCAGCGCAAGCAGGATAGGCAGGAGGCGGCGGCACATGGGGGGTAGAGCTTAACAGCCCGCCGCCCGCATGCCGCTGGCCGATGGCCGCCAAGTCCCGCACAATTGGCGAGGTGTCCGTCCCGAGCGCTCCCCTCATGTTGCTGCGTGCTGTCCTGACCCTTGGCGTGCTGGCGGTTGCCGCCGGGGCCCTATCCCCTGCGTGGGCCACCGGCGTGTCTTCGTCCTCGTCTCCCACCGTCCCCTCGCATGCGCCCGCCCTGCGCGTGCAGGTGATCGCCAACGGCCTGGAACATCCCTGGGCCCTGGCCTTTCTGCCCGAGGGCGGTTATCTGGTCACTGAGCGACCGGGCCGCATGCGCGTGGTCGATACCCAGGGCCGCCTGGGCCCGCCGCTGGCCGGCTTGCCGCAGGTCGCGGCACGCGGACAGGGCGGCTTGCTGGATGTGGCGCTGGACGCCGGCTTCGAGCGCAATCGCACTCTGTATTTCTGTTTTTCCGAGCCAGCCGAGGGCGGTGCCAACAGCACCGCGCTGGCCCGGGCGCGGCTGCCCGCCGGGTCGGCGCGCCTGGAGGACGTACGCGTGATCTTCAGCCAGCTGCCGCGCGTGGTCAGCCCCCTGCATTTCGGCTGCCGCATCGTGCAGATGCCCGATGGCCACCTGTTCCTCCTGTTGGGGGAGCGTTACCACCGCATGCAGGACGCGCAAAGGCTGGATAACCACCTGGGTAAGGTTCTGCGCCTGACTCCCGACGGCGCCCCGGCACCCGGTAACCCCTACCTCGGGCGGGCTGGTGCCCGGCCCGAGATCTGGAGCTACGGCCACCGCAACCCGCAGGGCGGCACGCTGGGGCCGGACGGTCAGCTCTGGATGCACGAACACGGCCCCCAGGGCGGTGACGAGGTCAACCTGCCCCAGCCCGGTCGCAACTACGGCTGGCCGGTCATCACCCACGGCGAGCAGTACGGCGGCGGCGCCATCGGGGAAGGCCTCACCGCCAAGCCCGGGATGGAGCAACCCCTGCACCACTGGACCCCGTCCGTTGCGCCCTCGGGTATGGCGTTCCTAACCAGCGACCGCTATGGCCCGCAGTGGCGGGGCAGCTTGTTCATCGGGTCCCTCAAGTTCAACCAGCTTTTGCGGCTCGAACTCTCTGGCACTCGCGTGCTGCGCGAACAGCGGCTCGATGGCGTGGGCGAACGGGTGCGCGACGTGCGCCAGGGGCCCGACGGGCTTCTGTACCTCCTGACCGACAGCCCCCAGGGGCGCTTGTTACGGCTCCTGCCTGCGATGTGACAATGTCGCCGGTTATCGAGCGCCGCCAGGCCACCCCCCGGGGGGGCAGAGGGGGTACCGTTTTGTCAGTTGCAAGACAGCGCTAAGCGCTCCAATCCGCCCGAGATGTTGCTAGACCCTGAAGACTCCCAGCTGGTGCTGGTCGATTACCAGCAGCGGCTGATGCCGGCCCTGCATGAGGGCGCGGCCGCCCTGGCCAACGCCTGCCGCCTGGCGCAGGTGGCCCGCGCCCTGGCGGTGCCCGTGTTCACCACCGAGCAGAACCCCGCGGGGCTCGGGCCCACGGTGGAGGTCTTGCGGGCGCAGGTCGGCCCCGTCCTGTCCAAGATGGCGTTCAGCGCTGCCCAGGCCCTGCTGCCTCGCCTGCGGCCCGCCCCCAAGCCCGCCAGCGGCAATGCCCGCAGCCTGCCGCGACACCTGCAAAAGCCCGCCCCGTCTGCCCCCGGGCGTGACACCGTGGTCATCGCAGGCTGCGAGGCCCATGTCTGCCTGTTGCAGACGGCCCTGGAATTGCTTGAAGAAGAATTCGACGTGTGCGTGGTCACCGACGCCTGCACCTCGCGAACCGAACGCAATCGCGACGCCGCCTTCGATCGCCTGGCGAGTGCCGGCGCTGAGCTGGTGACGACCGAGATGGTGGTCTTTGAGTGGCTACGCAGCGCCGAACATGACCGTTTTAAAGAGGTGCTGGGCTGGATCAAGTAAGCCCGGTGAACCCGCGAGAACAACGAGGAGAACGACCCATGACCTACGCAGAGTTTTATCGCCGCTCGGTCGACGAGCCCGAGGCGTTCTGGGGCGAGCAGGCCCGCCTGATCGACTGGCACACGCCCCCCCAGCGCATTTTGGACAACGACAAGGCGCCATTCACGCGCTGGTTCGTCGGCGGCACCACCAACCTGTGCCACAACGCCATCGACCGCCACCTGAAGGACCGGCCCAATCAGGCGGCCTTGATCCATGTATCCACCGAGACTGGTCGCGAGGAAACCTACACCTTCGCGCAATTGCACGATCAGGTGCAGCGCGCGGGCGCGGCGATTCGCAGCCTCGGTGTGAGCCGGGGCGACCGGGTCCTGATCTACATGCCCATGGTGCCTGAGGCCATCGTCGCGATGCTGGCCTGCGCGCGCATTGGCGCCATCCACTCGGTGGTGTTTGGTGGCTTTGCCTCGGTGTCGCTGGCCTCGCGCATCGAGGATGCCTCGCCCAAGCTGATCGTGAGCGCTGATGCCGGCTCGCGCGGGGGCAAGGTGGTGCCGTACAAGCCCTTGCTGGATGAAGCCATTCGCCTGTCTAGTCACAAGCCCGACGCCGTGCTGATGGTGGACCGAGGCCTGGCCTCCATGGACCACGTGGCCGGCCGCGACCACGACTGGAAGGCCCTGACCGAGCGCCACGCCGGCGTACAGGTGCCCTGTGAGTGGCTGGATGCCACGGACATCAGTTACACCATCTACACCAGCGGCACCACGGGCAAGCCCAAGGGTGTGCAGCGGGATGTGGGCGGCTACGCGGTGGCCCTGGCGGCCAGCATGAAGCACATCTTTCAGTGCAAGGCCGGTCAAACCTACTTTTGCACCAGCGATATTGGCTGGGTGGTGGGTCACTGCTACATCGTCTACGGACCGCTGATTGCCGGCATGGCCACCATCGTCTACGAGGGCCTGCCGATACGCCCCGACGCCGGCATCTGGTGGCAGTTGGTCGAGAAGTACAAGGTCAATGTGATGTTCAGTGCGCCCACTGCAGTGCGCGTACTGAAAAAGTACGACGAGGCCTTCCTCAAGAAGTATGACCTGTCGAGCCTGCAAAGCCTGTTTTTGGCGGGCGAGCCGCTGGACGAGCCCACCGCCCGCTGGATCCATGATGCGCTGGGCGTTCCCATCATCGACAACTATTGGCAAACCGAAACGGGTTGGCCCCTCATGACCATTGCCAATGGCGTCGAGAAAAAGGCCAGCAAGTTCGGCAGCCCCGGCCTGCCCATGTACGGCTGGAAGGTCAAGCTGGTGCACGAGACCACCGGCGAGGAGCTCACGAAACCGAATGAAAAGGGCGTGGTGGTGGTCGAATCGCCCACGCCTCCGGGCTTCATGCAGACCGTCTGGCGCGATGACGCCCGGTTCGTCAAGACCTACTGGCAAACCATCCCCGGCAAGACGCTTTACAGCACCTTTGACTGGGGCATCCGCGACGAGGACGGCTACTACTACATCCTGGGGCGTACCGACGACGTGATCAACGTCGCCGGTCACCGACTGGGCACCCGCGAGATCGAGGAAAGCATCTCCAGCCACAAGGCGGTCGCCGAGGTGGCGGTGGTCGGGGTGGCCGACAACGTCAAGGGCCAGGTGGCTATGGCCTTCGCCGTGCTGCGTGACCCCGCGGCCTATCCGGACGCGGCGGCCCGCTTGAAGCTTGAAGGCGAGATCATGAAGGTGGTCGATGGCCAGCTCGGCGCCGTGGCCCGCCCGGCCCGGGTGCGCTTCGTGACCCTGCTGCCCAAGACCCGTAGCGGCAAGCTGCTGCGACGGGCCATCCAAGCCGTGTGCGAGGGACGCGACCCGGGCGACCTCACCACCATCGAGGACCCGTCCACCTTGCAACAAATCAAGGAGCAGGTACAGGCGGGTTAATGCCCCCCACCCTGGCGCTGTCCAGGGTGGCTTTCAGTGGCACAATCGCCCGGTCTTTGGTCCTTCCAGCCACAGTCGCATCCGCCAACCGGTCTAGCCGTGTCGCGGAAGGTTGTTTAACCAGCAGAAGCGCCCTTCAGGGGTGCGGAAAGTAGCGAACGATGAGTGAGACGAATAACGTCTACAGCGCCTATCAAGGCAGCACCTATCTCTTCGGGGGCAACGCGCCCTATGTCGAAGAGATGTACGAAAACTACCTGGCCAACCCCGGCAGCGTGCCCGATAACTGGCGCGACTACTTCGACGCGCTCCAGCATGTGCCGGCCGTCGATGGGACCGACGCCAAGGACGTGCCCCACCTGCCCGTCATCAATGCCTTCGCCGAGCGCGCCAAGGCCGGCGGCACCAAGGTGGTGGTTGCCAGCGGCGACGCCGAGATGGGTCGCAAGCGCACCGCGGCGCAGCAGCTGATCGCCGCCTACCGCAACGTGGGCCAGCGCTGGGCCGACCTCGATCCCCTCAAGCGCACCGAGCGCCCCGCCATCCCCGAGCTGGAGCCGTCCTTTTACGGCTTCACCGATGCCGACCAGGAAACGGTGTTCGACACCAGCAACACCTTCTTCGGCAAGAACACCATGTCGCTGCGCGAGCTGCTCAACGCGCTGCGCGAGACCTACTGCGGCACCCTGGGCGCCGAGTACATGTTCATCTCCGACCAGACGCAAAAGCGCTGGTGGCAGCAAAAGCTCGAGTCCAT
>CANHSE010000135.1 GCA_947463025.1 Comamonadaceae bacterium | reverse complement strand
GCCGCTGTCGCCGGTGCGGCCATGTCCGCCCCGATGGTGGCCATGGCGCAGACCACCACCTTCCGTTTCCAGAGCACCTGGCCGGCCAAGGACATCTTCCACGAGTACGCCAACGACTTCGCCAAGAAGGTGAACGACATGGCCGGTGGTCGCCTGAAGATCGAAGTGCTGCCCTCGGGCTCCGTCGTGCCGGCCTTCCAGCTGCTCGACGCCGTGAACAAGGGCACGCTGGACGGCGGCCATGGCGTGGTGGCCTACCACTACGGCAAGAACACCGCCTTGGCCCTGTGGGGTTCGGGCCCGGCCTTCGGCATGGACCCCAACATGGTTCTGGCCTGGCACTACTACGGCGGCGGCAAGGCCCTGCTCGAAGAGATCTACAAGGCGCTGAACATCGACGTCGTGTCCTTCCTGTACGGCCCCATGCCCACCCAGCCCCTGGGTTGGTTCAAGAAGCCGATCGCCAACGTCGCCCAGCTCAAAGGTCTGAAGTTCCGCACCGTGGGTCTGGCCGTTGACGTGTTCAAGGAACTGGGCACTGCGGTCAACCCGCTGCCCGGCGGCGAGATCGTGCCCGCGCTGGACCGCGGCCTGCTGGACGCAGCCGAGTTCAACAACGCTTCGTCTGACCGCATCTTGGGCTTCCCCGACGTGGTGAAGAACTGCATGCTGCAGTCCTTCCACCAGAGCGGTGAGCAGTTCGAGATCCTGTTCAACAAATCCAAGTACGACGGTCTGCCCGCCGAACTCAAGTCCATCATCGACTACTCGGTGCAGGCCGCTAGCGCCGACATGAGCTGGAAGGCGATCCATCGCAACTCGCAGGACTACATCGAGCTCAAGACCAAGGACAAGGTCAACTTCTACAAGACGCCCGATTCCATCCTGAAGGCCCAGCTGGACGCCTGGGACAAGGTGACCGATGCCAAGTCCAAGGAAAACGCTCTGTTCAAGAAGGTGATGGATTCGCAGCGCGTGTTCGCGCAGCGCGCCGGCTCTTGGCAGAACGACTACATGGTCGACTTCAAGATGGCCTGGAACCGCTACTTCCGCCAGCCGGCCAAAAAGGCCTGATCAGCGGGCTTTGTAGCCTGGGGCTGCCGGTTCACACCGGCGGCCCCTTTTTCGTGATGCGGCTCCCCAATGGAGCCGAGGGAGGACAACATGAAAAGTATCTTGATGGCGGTGGACCGTGCCTCTACCCGCTTGGGCCAGACCTTCGCCTGGCTGATCGTGGCACTGACTTGTTTGATTGCGTGGGAAGTGTTCTCGCGCTATGTGCTGAACACGCCCCATGACTGGGCTCTGGACGTCCAGATCCAGATGTACGGCACGCTGTTCATGCTGGCCGGCGCTTACACCCTGGCCAAGAACGGCCACGTGCGCGGAGACGTGCTGTATGGCTTTTTCGAACCCCGCACGCAGGCCTGGGTCGATCTCGTTTTGTATGTGCTGTTTTTCCTACCGGGCATCGTGGCGCTGACGTGGGCAGGTTGGACCTTCGCCCAGGAATCGATTGCGATCCGCGAAAGCACCTTCTCGGCCACGCCACTGCCGCTGTACCCCTTCAAGTTCATGGTTCCCGTGGCCGGTTTCATGCTGCTGCTCCAGGGAATTGTGGAAATCGTGCGCTGCGTACAGTGCATCCGCGATGGGCAGTGGCCCTCGCGCGAGGAAGACGTCGAAGAAGTCGACGTTGAGAAACTCAGAGAGATGGTGAAAGCCGACAACATCACCCCCACGGGAGGTGCACGATGATCCGCATTCGCAAAGAACTCTGGTTCGGCTTCACGCTGATGGCGATCATCATCGCCGGCACCGGGGTGATGCTGCTGGCCACCGACAAGATCGTCAGCGGCCACCTGGGCCTGATGATGCTGGCCCTGGTGGTGGTGGCGATCATGTTGGGCTTCCCCACCGCCTTCACCCTCATGGGTATGGGCATGATCTTCACCTGGCTCGCCTACGACCGAGACACAGGCAAGACGCTCACGCTGATGGTGCAGTCGGCCTTCAAGGTCATGGGCAATGACGTCCTGATCTCGATCCCGCTGTTCGTGTTCATGGGCTATCTGGTCGAGCGGGCCAACTTGATCGACAAGTTGTTCCGAAGCCTGCACCTGGCGCTGGCGCGCGTGCCGGGCTCGCTGGCGGTGGCCACGCTCTTTACCTGCGCGGTGTTCGCCACCGCCACTGGCATCGTCGGTGCGGTGGTCACACTCATGGGCCTGCTGGCCCTGCCGCAGATGCTCAAGGGCGGCTACGACGTACGGGTGTCGGCTGGCGCCATCACCGCCGGCGGCTGCCTGGGTATCCTGATCCCGCCCTCGGTGATGCTGATCGTGTACGGCGCGACGGCCGGCGTGTCGGTGGTGCAGCTGTACGCGGGGGCCTTCTTCCCCGGTCTGATGCTGGCAGGTCTGTACGTCCTGTACGTGATCATCGTGGCTAAGATCAAGCCCAACCTGATGCCACCGCTATCCGCCGAGCAGCGCTTCGTGCCGCTGCCGGCGCCTCTGGAGCGGATCTCGCAAAGCGTCTCGAACCTGGCCCTGCCCGGACTGCTGCGTGGCAGCCGCGTGGCCAACGCCGAGCCTGGCTTTCTGCGCCGCCAGCTGAGTGTCGTGCTGATGCCAGCCATCGTGTTCCTGTTGGTGGCGGGTCTGGCCTGGCATATCAACACCCGCCCCGCGGAAGTCGTCGAGGTGCCGACGATGGCGCCGTCGGGCCAGGAAGCGGCCTCGAGTGAACAGCAGGCCTCCGCGGGCGGGCTGGCCGAGCCGCCTGCCGCAGGCAGCGGCGTCAAAGAGCCCCCCGGTGCGGACTCGGGCGTCAAGGAACCCCCGGGCGCGGATTCGGGCGTGAAAGAGCCGCCGGGTGCGGACGGCGGCGTCAAGGAGCCCCCGGGTGCCAGCGGGGGTGTGAAAGAGCCTCCTAGCGCCGATTCGGGCGTGAAAGAGCCTCCGGGCGCGACCGCCACTGCGGACGGCGGCGTCAAGGAGCCCGGCGCGGCCACCGCCACGACGGCGGCCACAACGGCGGCACCGGAACGCACGCCGGCCACCAGCGGCTACTGGATCGGCGTGGGCGTCGGAGCGATTGCGCTGGTTGCCCTCTACGCGCTGCTGACCTTCCAGCGTCTCGAAATCTTCAAGATGCTGCTGGCGAGCTTCTTCCCGCTGGTGATCCTGATTCTGTCGGTACTGGGCTCCATCGTGATGGGCCTGGCGACGCCGACCGAGGCGGCCGCGGTCGGCGCCTTTGGCGGTTACCTGCTGGCAGCCGTCTATGGGGTGATCAACAAGCACGCCGCCGGCCGAGGTGGCATCTTTGCCCTGTGGCTGCTGCTGTGGGCGCCCGCACTCGCGGCGATCGTCTGGTTCATCCTGAAGGATCAGGGCGCCAACATCCCGCCGGTGCCGATGCTCCTGGGTACTGCCGGCGCGATCGGCGTTCTCCTGTGGGCCATCCTGGCCTATCGCCAGGCGAAGCTGGAATCGGCCATGAAGGAATCGGTGCTGCTGACCGCCAAGACCAGCGCGATGGTGTGCTGGTTGTTCGTGGGCAGCGCGATCTTCTCCGCGGCCTTCGCCCTCTTGGGTGGTCAGGAGCTGGTCGAGAAGTGGGTGATGTCCATGAACCTCACCAAGACCCAGTTCCTGATCCTGTCGCAGGTGATCATCTTCATCCTGGGCTGGCCGCTGGAATGGACCGAGATCATCGTGATCTTCATGCCGATCTTCATCCCCTTGCTGGATAACTTCGGGGTCGACCCGCTGTTCTTCGGCCTGCTGGTCGCCCTGAACCTGCAGACCGCCTTCCTGAGTCCGCCGGTGGCCATGGCCGCCTTCTACCTCAAGGGGGTGAGTCCGCCGCACGTGACCCTCAACCAGATCTTCGCGGGCATGCTGCCCTTCATGGGGATCCAGGTCGTGGCGATCGTGCTGCTGTACAACTTCCCGGCAATCGGCATGTGGCTGCCGCAGGTGCTGTACGGTCGCTAAGTCGAGCCGCACCCTCCCTCAAAAAGGCGTCCTTCGGGGCGCCTTTTTTTGCGTCCTTCGGGCCGCCTTTCCTCTTTGTGCGCGAGAACCTTTCGTGAATTGACGTTAACGTAAACGTCAACTATGCTGGCGGGTTCAGGAGACCCCCATGACCGACCTGTCCGCCGAATTCAAGGCCCTGGCTGAATACCGTCCCACGCACAAGGTGCGTTTCGTCACCGCAGCGAGCCTTTTTGACGGGCACGACGCCGCCATCAACATCATGCGGCGCATCCTGCAGGGCATGGGCGCCGAGGTGATTCACCTGGGTCACAACCGCAGTGTCGACGAGGTGGTCACGGCGGCCCTGCAAGAAGACGTACAAGGCATTGCCATCAGCTCCTACCAGGGCGGGCATGTCGAGTACTTCAAGTACATGGTCGATCTGCTGCGTCAGCGCGGCGGCGGCCACATTCAGGTCTATGGCGGTGGCGGCGGCGTGATCGTCCCCGCAGAGATCCGCGAGCTTCAGGATTACGGCGTCACCCGCATCTACAGCCCCGAAGACGGCCAGCGCATGGGCCTGCAGGGGATGATCGGCGAGATGGTCATGCGCTGCGACCAAGACCTGTCTGGGCACGCCCCCAAGACCACCGACGCCATCCAGGGTCACGGCGAATTGGCCTGGCGGGCCCTGGCGCAGTTGATCACTGCCATCGAAAACCGCACGGCCGATGCGGCCCTGCTCAAGCAGGTGCATGCTGCCGCTGCGCAACGCCAAGTGCCGGTTCTGGGCATCACCGGCACCGGCGGCGCCGGCAAGTCCTCGCTCACCGACGAACTCATACGCCGCCTGCGCCTCGATCAAGATGACGCGCTGCGTGTGGCCGTGATCTCGATCGACCCCTCGCGCCGCAAGAGCGGTGGTGCCCTGCTGGGTGACCGCATTCGCATGAACGCGATCAACCCCTGGCGCGAAGGCCCGCGTGTCTTCATGCGCTCGCTGGCCACGCGTGACTTCGGCTCCGAGATCTCGGCGGCCCTGCCCGACGTGGTGGCCGCGTGCAAGGCCGCCGGCTTTGACCTGATCGTGGTCGAGACCTCGGGCATCGGCCAGGGCGACGCCGCCATCGTGCCGCATGTCGATGTGCCGATGTATGTGATGACGCCCGAGTTCGGCGCCGCCAGCCAGCTCGAGAAAATCGACATGCTCGACTTCGCCGAGTTCATCGCGATCAACAAGTTCGACCGCAAGGGCGCAGCCGACGCCCTGCGCGATGTGGCCAAACAAGTGCAACGCAATCAGGAAGCGTGGACCACGCCCACCGAGCAGATGCCGGTGTTTGGCACCATGGCCGCCCGTTTCAACGACGACGGCGTCACCGCCCTGTACCAGGCGCTCAAGCTGCGCCTGCAGGCCTTGGGCCTGAAGCTGCAGGACGGCCGTCTGCCGCGCGTGGACGTGCGTCACAGCACCAACCAGACCCCCATCGTGCCGCCCGCGCGCACCCGCTACCTGGCCGAGATTTCCGACACGGTGCGAGGCTACAAAAAGCGCGCCCGCGCCCAGGCCACGCTGGCCCGCGAGATCCAGCAACTGCAGGCCGCCGCCGCCATGCTCAAGGTGGGCAAGCCTGATCGCGCCCCGGCCTCCGAGGCGGCGCTCGACCTGGCCGCCAAGCGACAGGAGCGGCTGGATGCCGACGCCCGCCGCCTGCTGCAGCAGTGGCCCGCCATGCAGCAGGCCTATGCCGGCGACGAGTACGTGGTCAAGATCCGCGACAAGGAGATCCGCACCGCGCTCACCACGACATCGCTCTCGGGCACCGTCATCCGCAAGGTCAGCCTGCCGCAGTGGGAGGACCACGGCGAGATCCTCAAGTGGCTGATGCTGGATAACGTCCCCGGCAGCTACCCCTACACCGCGGGCACCTTCGCCTTCAAGCGCGAGAACGAAGACCCGACCCGCATGTTCGCCGGCGAGGGCGATCCCTTCCGTACCAACCGCCGCTTCAAGCTGCTGTCTGAAGGCATGCCCGCTAAGCGCCTGTCCACCGCCTTCGACTCCGTCACGCTTTATGGCAACGACCCCGACGAGCGCCCCGACATCTACGGCAAGGTGGGCAACTCCGGCGTGTCCATCGCCACGCTGGACGACATGAAGGTGCTGTACGGCGGCTTCGATCTGTGCGCACCCACCACCTCGGTGTCCATGACGATCAACGGTCCGGCGCCCAGCATCCTGGCCATGTTCATGAACACGGCCATCGACCAGCAGCTGGAAAAATTCAAGACCGACAACGGCCGCGACCCCACCGACACCGAAGCCACCAAAGTGCGCGCCTGGGTGCTGGCCAACGTGCGCGGCACGGTGCAGGCCGACATCCTCAAAGAAGACCAGGGCCAGAACACCTGCATCTTCTCCACCGAGTTCAGCCTGAAAGTCATGGGCGACGTCGCCCAGTACTTCGTGCACCACGACGTGCGCAATTTCTACTCGGTGTCGATCTCCGGCTATCACATCGCCGAAGCGGGCGCCAACCCGATCTCGCAGCTGGCCTTCACGCTGTCCAACGGCTTCACCTTCGTCGAAGCGTATCTGGCACGGGGCATGCACATCGACGACTTCGCACCCAATCTCTCGTTCTTCTTCTCCAACGGCATGGACCCGGAGTACACGGTGATGGGTCGGGTGGCCCGCCGCATCTGGGCGGTGGCCATGAAAGAGAAATACGGCGCCAACGATCGCTCGCAAAAGCTCAAGTACCACATCCAGACCTCGGGCCGCAGCCTGCACGCGCAGGAGATCCAGTTCAACGACATCCGCACCACGCTGCAGGCGCTGATCGCGATCTACGACAACTGCAACTCG
>CANHSE010000134.1 GCA_947463025.1 Comamonadaceae bacterium | reverse complement strand
TACGCCCCGGAGATGGCCTACTTCGAGTGCCTGCACGAGCTCAAGCTGATCGTGGACCTGATCTACGAAGGCGGCATTGCCAACATGAACTACTCGATCTCCAACAACGCGGAGTTCGGCGAGTACGTGACGGGCCCGGAAGTGATCAACGAGCAATCGCGTGCGGCGATGCGCAATGCGCTCAAGCGCGTGCAAAACGGCGACTACGCCAAGATGTTCATCCTGGAAGGCCGCACCGGCTATCCGAGCATGACGGCGCGTCGTCGCAACATGGCGGAACACAGCATCGAAGTGGTGGGCGCGCAGCTGCGGGCCATGATGCCCTGGATCGCCAAGAACAAGCTGGTCGACCAGACCCGCAACTGAACGCACGATCCGCTCGCACGAAAAGCCGCCCTCGGGCGGCTTTTTCATTCCCGTGGGCTTGGTTACACTGCCCGGATGCAAGATGGATCCGATTCGCAGAGCCAGGCCGACGCCGACGGAGAGGGCGCGTTGCCACGCAAACCCCGCAAGGGGATTTACGTCCTGCCCAATCTCTTCACGCTCGCGGCCTTGTTCGGCGGTTTTTATGCCGTGGTCATGGCGATGAACAGCCGCTTCGACCTGGCGGCCTTGGGTGTGTTTTGCGCCATGGTCCTGGACAGCCTGGACGGACGGGTGGCCCGCATGACCAACACCCAAAGCGCCTTCGGCGAGCAGATGGATTCGCTGTCGGACATGGTCTCTTTCGGGGCTGCTCCGGCCCTGATCGCCTACGAGTGGTCGCTGCGCGGCCTGGGCCGCTGGGGCTGGATTGCCGCCTTCGTCTATTGCGCCTGCGCCGCGCTGCGCCTGGCCCGCTTCAATGTGAACACCGCGGTGGTGGACAAACGCTATTTCCAAGGCCTGCCCTCGCCGGCCGCGGCCGCCCTGGTGACCGGTTTCATCTGGTTGATGAACGACTATGGCGTCGAGGGCGCTGATGTGCGCTGGTTCATGTTCGCCTTCGCCCTGTACGCGGGCCTGACCATGGTCACCAACGTGCCGTTCTACAGCTTCAAGGACGTGTCCATGAAGAAGTCGGTGCCCTTCGCGGTCATCGTCCTGCTGGCCCTGGTGATCGCCGTGATCAACATCGACCCGCCGGCGGTGCTGTTCGGCTTGTTCGTGGTCTACAGCCTGTCCGGTTATGCCGTGTACGGCTGGCGCCGCTTCAAGGGCGAGCCCACCAGCATGATCAGCACGTCCACCGACGAACCGGACGAGGCGGGCTTGCACAAGTAATGTTGGGCTGTGCTACATTCACGGCTTATGACTCGCATTGCGCTGGCTCTACTGCTATCTCCCCACGGGCGGAGACGGTAGCGTTCGCGCAAACCCCCTCACGGCCCGTGTGCAACCGCAGCGGGCCGTTTTGCTTTGTGCGGCGCCCGGGTCATTCGATTCATTGAAAGCTGGAGAGATTTTCCATGGCAGACAAACTGATCATTTTCGACACCACTTTGCGTGACGGCGAGCAGTCGCCCGGCGCGTCCATGACCCGGGACGAGAAGCTGCGGATTGCACGCCAGCTCGAACGGCTGAAGGTGGATGTGATCGAGGCGGGCTTTGCCGCCAGCTCCAATGGGGATTTCGAGGCGGTGCAGGCGATCGCGAACGCGATCAAGGACTCCACGGTGTGCTCACTGTCTCGCGCCAACGACCGCGATATCGCGCGCGCCGCCGAGGCCATCCAGGGCGCAGCCAGCGGCCGTATCCACACCTTCATCGCCACCTCGCCGCTGCACATGGAAAAGAAGCTGCGCATGACGCCCGAGCAGGTGCTCGAGCAGGCCAAGCAGTCGGTACGCTTTGCCCGTAACCTGTGTGGCGACATCGAGTTCTCGCCCGAAGACGGTTACCGCAGCGAGCTGGATTTTCTGTGCCGGGTGCTCGAGGCCGTGATCGCCGAAGGCGCCACGACCATCAACGTGCCCGATACCGTGGGCTACGCCGTCCCCGAGCTGTATGGCAATTTCATCAAGACCCTGCGTGAGCGCATCCCCAACTCCGACAAGGCGATCTGGTCCGTGCATTGCCACAACGACCTGGGCATGGCGGTGGCCAACTCGCTGGCGGGCGTGAAGCTCGGCGGTGCGCGCCAGATCGAGTGCACCATCAATGGTCTGGGCGAGCGCGCGGGCAACTGCTCGCTCGAGGAAGTCGTGATGGCGGTCAAGACTCGCAAGGACTATTTCGGCCTCGAGCTGGGTATCGACACCCAGCACATCGTCGCGGCCAGTCGCATGGTCAGCCAGACCACTGGTTTCGTGGTGCAGCCCAATAAGGCGGTGGTGGGGGCCAATGCCTTCGCCCACGCCAGCGGCATCCACCAGGACGGCGTGCTCAAGGCCCGCGACACCTACGAGATCATGCGTGCCGAGGACGTGGGCTGGTCGGCCAACAAGATCGTGTTGGGCAAGCTCTCGGGCCGCAATGCCTTCAAGCAGCGCCTGCAGGAGCTGGGTGTGGCGATGGAAAGTGAGGCCGACATCAACGCCGCCTTCGCCCGCTTCAAAGAACTGGCCGACCGCAAGAGCGAGATTTTCGACGAGGACATCGTGGCGCTGGTCAGCGACGACGGTGTGCCGGGCGCCCAGGAGTCTTATGGCTTTGTCTCACTGTCGCAACACAGCGAAACCGGCGAGCGGCCGCATGCCGCCGTGGTGTTCACGGTGGACGGACGCGAGATGCGGGGCGAATCCGACGGCAACGGCCCGGTGGATGCCTCCCTCAAGGCCATCGAGAGCCACGTCAAGAGCGGTGCGGAAATGGTGCTGTATTCGGTGAATGCCATCAGCGGCTCCACCGAGAGCCAGGGCGAGGTGACGGTGCGGCTGCAGAACGCCGGCCGGGTGGTCAACGGGGTGGGTGCCGACCCGGACATCGTGGTCGCTTCGGCCAAGGCGTATTTGAGCGCACTCAATAAGTTACAAAGTAAAGCGGATCGGGTGGCTGCACAAGGTTAGTATCAATCCTTATAATTCGGTGACAGCCTGAGAAATCGGGTCCAAGTCGTTGAATTTGTGCAACTTTTCTTGTTTTGGAGCCGGTCAGGTGTTAAATTTGCGCGGCTTCATCAAAATGTGCACACTCAGCCCCTAATGGGGGATGGATTGGAATGAACAGATCCTTGTTTCGCCTGTTTCCTGCTCTTGCGGCCCTGGTGATGGCGGGTGTTGCCATGCCGGCCCTGTCCCAGGGCGCGGCACCTGCCGCCGCGCCGACCCGCAGCCAGGCAAAGCCCCCTGCCAAGGCGCCGGCCAAGACGTCTGCCAAGTCGCGAAACAAGGCAGGCGCGAAGGCCGCCCCCAAGGCCAATTCGAAGCCCGCTAAGAAGGGGCCCGTCGCTGCCGCCCGCGCCCGCCCCTCCCACGGCCAGCTGGCCGGCTTGCATGCCACCCCAGACGAACTCGACCTGCGCTCCAGCGTGGCGCTGGTGATCGACCAAGATACCCAGGAGGTCCTGTTCCAAAAGAACCAGGCTGCGGTGGTGCCCATCGCCTCGCTGACCAAGCTGATGACCGGCATCGTCATCAGCGAGGCCAAGCTGCCCATGGACGAAGTCATCACCATCACTCAGGATGATGTCGACACCGAAAAAGGCAGCGGCTCGCGCCTGCGCGTGGGCACCCGCCTGACCCGTGGCGAGGCCTTGCACCTGGCCCTGATGTCCAGCGAGAACCGGGCGGCCCACGCCTTGGGGCGCACCCACCCCGAGGGCCTGTCTGCCTTTGTGACCATGATGAATGCCAAGGCTCAGTTCTTGGGCATGCATGCCACCACGTTTGTCGAGCCGACCGGTTTGTCCAGCCGCAATCAGTCCAGCGCCCATGATCTGGCCTTGCTGGTCAACGCCGCATCCGACGACGCGACTCTACGCGACTACTCCACCTCGCACGGCTACCAACTGGCGATGGGCAAACACACCCTGCAGTACAACAACACCAACCGCCTGGTCAAGCATCCGGAGTGGGACATCGGCCTGCAAAAGACGGGCTACATCTCCGAGGCGGGCCAGTGTCTGGTGATGCAGGCCCGTGTCGCGGGCCGCAAGCTGATCATGGTGTTCCTCGATTCCGCCGGCAAACTCAGTCGCATTGCGGATGCCGAGCGCGTGCGCCGCTGGGTCGAGACGCGGGGCCCCACAGCGCCGCGCGCGAGCACCCCGGGCAACCGCCCCCTGAGCAGCTGAGTCGGGGCCGCTCGCACCGCTTGGCGGTGTGGGCGATCAGTCGATGTGATGGCCCAGCGCGGCCGAGATGTCCTGGGCTGTGGACTGCAGCTTGGGCAGCCACCCCTCATCGAGCCGGTCGGCGGGCGCCGAGATCGACAAGCCGGCCACCAGCCGTTTCTGGTCGTCGTAGATGCCGGCGGCCATGCACCGCACCCCGAGTTCTAGCTCTTCGTTGTCGCGAGCGATGCCGTACTGGCGCGCTTTGGACAGTTCGCGCTCGAGCGCCTGCAGCTGGGTGATGCTGTTGCGGGTGTGGCCCGCCAGTCCGGTGCGCGTGGCGTAGGCGCGCACGCGCTGAGGATCGTCCGCCGCGAGAAAGAGCTTGCCAGTGGACGTCAGGTGCAAGGGAGCCCGTCCACCAATAGCGCGTACAACCTGCATGCCCGAGCGCTCGCTGTAGGCGCGTTCGATGTAGACGATCTCATCGCCCTGCCGCATGGACAGGTTGACTGGCTGCTGGATCTGCTTGTGCAGCTCGCGCATGGGCATCAGGGCGGCGTCGCGCACGCTCAGGCGCCCCTTGACCAGGTTGCCCAGCTCCAGCAGGCGCATGCCCAGACGGTAGCTGCCCGCCTCCGGGCGATCGACAAAGCGGCCGATGGCCAGGTCGTTCAGGATGCGGTGGGTGGTGGAGGGGTGCAGCCCGGTGCGCTCGCTGATCTCCTTGAGCGGCATGGGCTCTTCCCGAGAAGCCAGAACATCGATGAGCGCGAACATGCGCTCGATCACCTGGATGGTCGGCGTGGGGGGCGCTGCGCCGTCGGTCTTCTTCATGGGCAAGCCTTGGAGTCTGCCCTATTTTATCTTATGAAACGCTATTTGCCATCGTGGCTTTCGATCCAGGTGCCGTCGTGCAACACCTCGAAGGGGTGGAAGCGCGCCTTGTAGTTCATCTTGGGGCTTTGCTCGATCCAGTAGCCCAAGTAAACGTAGGGCAGGCCCAGCTGGCGGGCCTGCGCGATCTGCCACAGGACGCTGTAGGTGCCGTAACTGGCCCGAGGGTCGGGCTCGTAGAAGGTGTAGACCGCTGACAGGCCATCACCCAGGACGTCGAGGATGGAGACCATGCGCAGCGCGCCCGCCGAACCATCGGGCTCGGTGTCGCGGAACTCGACCAGGCGGGAGTTGACCCGGCTTTGCAGCAGGAACTGGGTGTACTGGTCGATGCTGTCGTGATCCATGCCGCCGCCGCAGTGGCGACCGGCCTGGTAACGCAGGTACAGCTGGTAGTGCTCGGGTACGAAGCACAGCCTGAGCACACGGGCCTGCAGGCTCGCATGGCGGGTCTGGGCGCGCCGCTGGCTGCGATCGGGCTGGAAGTCGGCCGCCCGCACGCGCAGCGGCACACAGGCGCGGCAGCCATCGCAGTAGGGGCGGTAGGTGAACATGCCGCTGCGCCGAAAGCCGTTGGTCACCAGCTCGGAGTAAGCGTCGTTATGGATCAGGTGGCTAGGGGTCGCGACCTGAGACCGCGCCTGGCGCCCAGGCAGGTAGCTGCAGGGATAGGGCGCCGTGGCATAGAACTGCAGCGTCTGGAGCGGGAGATCCTTGAGATGCGTCACGCGGTGGGCTGGGGCGTCAGGAGTTCGTGCCAGTATAAGGAATCAAAGCGCCAATCGAGGGGCGCTTGGTCCGTGTGCGTGGCCATACGTGCGACGAAATCGCTGCGTGGAATCTCGCGCGCGCCCAGCGAGGCCAGGTGGCGGGTGTTCTGCTGGCAGTCGATCAGCTCGATCGCGTGTGCCCGGCTGAAGGCGACCAGGGCGGCCAACGCAATCTTGGAGGCGTCGGGTACGCGGGTGAACATGGACTCGCCAAAGAGCGCCCGGCCCAGGGCCACGCCATACAGCCCCCCGGCGAGCTCGCCATCGATCCAGGTCTCGACGCTGTAGGCATACCCGGCGCGGTGCAGGGCCTGGTAGGCCTGCACCATCTGCGGAACGATCCAGGTGCCGTCCTGGCCCTCACGCGCGCTGGCGGCGCAGGCGGTGATGACGCGGTCGAAGGCGCTGTTGAAGCGGATCTCACAGCGCGGATCCTGGCTAAAGCGCTGCAGGGTCTTGCGCAGGGAGCGGTGCAGCCGGAATTCAGCCGGGAACAAGACCATGCGCGGGTCGGTGCTCCACCACAAAATGGGCTGGCCCCGGCTGAACCAGGGGAAGATGCCGGCGCGGTAGGCGCGGCACAGGGTGTCGGTGTCCAGGGTGCCGCCGGCCGCGAGCAGGCCGGGGGCGGGGGCGTCAGGGCCCCAGGCTTGTCCGGTGTCCGGAAAAGGCTCACCAGGTTCAAGCCATGGCAGGGGCGGTTCGCGCCGGGTCATGGCGACCATTATCATCTCGGGTTTTGCCACTGAGCGGGCGCCCCTTGAAGAACACACGGAGAACCTCGATGAAGAGATCTGTCCAATCCTTGGCCGCGATCGCGTTGCTGGCCGCCGCTGGCGCGCACGCCCAGGCGGTTGATCCCTTGCAAGCGCGTAGCTGGGCGGCTTCTTGTGCCAGCTGCCATGGCATCACGGGTCAGGCCCAGCCGGGCATGCCGTCGCTGATCGGTCAATCCAAGGACGAATTGGTCCGCAAGATGCAGGACTACAAGAACGGACGTCTGCCTGCCACGTTGATGCACCAACTGGCCAAGGGCTATACCGACGAACAGATCGACGCCATC
>CANHSE010000133.1 GCA_947463025.1 Comamonadaceae bacterium | reverse complement strand
GGGCTTGAACAGGTACATGCCCTTGATGATTTCTTCCTCGGTGCCGGCCTGCAGACCGGGCATGGGGTAGTTCTCGTTCAGGAGGGTGATGTAGTAGAAGACGTTGTCCTGCTTTTCCACCATGCGCTTGAGGCCGTGGTGCATGATCACTGCGACCTCATGGGCGAAGGTGGGGTCGTAAGAGATGCAGTTTGGGATGGTGCCGGCCAGGATGTGGCTGTGGCCGTCTTCGTGCTGCAGGCCCTCGCCGTTGAGGGTGGTGCGCCCCGAGGTGCCCCCCAGCAAGAAGCCGCGCGCCTGCATGTCACCCGCCGCCCAGCACAGGTCGCCCACGCGCTGCAGGCCAAACATCGAGTAGTAGATGTAGAACGGCACCATGACGCGGTTGTTGGTCGAGTACGACGTGGCTGCGGCGATCCAGCTGGCCATGCCGCCGGCTTCGTTGATGCCCTCTTGCAGGATCTGGCCGTTGACTTCTTCCTTGTAATACGACACCTGGTCGCGGTCTTGCGGCGTGTACTTCTGGCCGTCGGGGTTGTAGATGCCGATCTGGCGGAACAGACCTTCCATGCCGAAGGTGCGGGCTTCGTCCACCAAGATGGGGACGGCACGCGGGCCCAGCTCTTTGTCGCGCAGCAGCGCGGTCAAGAAGCGCACATAGGCCTGGGTGGTGGAGATCTCGCGGCCTTCGGCGGTGGGCTCGAGCACCGCCTTGAAGGCCTCCAGCGGCGGCACCGCCAGTTGCTCGTCGGCCTTGACCCGGCGATGCGGCAGGTAGCCGCCCAGGGCCTTGCGCCGCTCGTGCAGGTACTGCATCTCGGGCGTGTTGTCGGCCGGCTTGTAGAACGGGATCTCGGCCAGCTTTTCGTCCGGGATCGGGATGTTGAAGCGGTCGCGGAAGGCTTTGATGTCTTCGTCGGTGAGCTTCTTGGCCTGGTGGGCGATGTTCTTGCCCTCGGCGGCCTTGCCCATACCAAAGCCCTTGACCGTCTTGATCAACAGCACCGTGGGCTGGCCCTTGTGCTTGACCGCGGCGTTGTAGGCTGCGAAGACCTTCTGCGGGTCATGGCCGCCGCGATTGAGGCGCCAGATGTCGTCGTCGGACATGTGGGCCACCATCTCGAGCAGCTTGGGGTGGCGGCCGAAGAAGTTCTTGCGCACAAACGCCCCGTCATTGGCCTTCATGGCCTGGTAGTCGCCATCGAGCGTGTCCATCATGACCTGGCGCAGGATGCCTTCTTTGTCACGCGCGAGCAGCGGATCCCAGTAGCTGCCCCAGACCAGCTTGATCACGTTCCAGCCGGCGCCGCGGAACTCGCCCTCGAGCTCCTGGATGATCTTGCCGTTACCGCGCACCGGGCCATCCAGGCGCTGCAGGTTGCAGTTGACGACGAAGATCAGGTTGTCGAGTTTTTCGCGCGCGGCCACGCCAATGGCGCCCAGGCTCTCGACTTCGTCCATCTCGCCGTCACCCAGGAAGGCCCAGACCTTGCGATTTTCGGTGTTGGCGATGCCGCGGGCGTGCAGGTACTTCAGAAAGCGCGCCTGGTAGATGGCCATCAGCGGGCCCAGGCCCATGGAGACGGTGGGGAACTGCCAGAACTCGGGCATCAGCTTGGGGTGCGGGTAGCTCGAGAGGCCCTTGCCATCGACTTCCTGGCGGAAGTTCAGGAGCTGTTCTTCGGAGATGCGGCCTTCGAGGAAGGCGCGGGCGTAGATGCCGGGGGCGCTGTGGCCCTGAATGTAGAGGCAGTCACCGCCGTGGTTTTCGCTCTCGGCGTGCCAGAAATGGTTGAAGCCGGCGCCGAACATGGTGGCCAGCGAGGCAAAGGAGCTGATATGGCCGCCCAGATCGCCGCCGTCGGCCGGGTGCAGGCGGTTGGCCTTGACCACCATGGCCATGGCGTTCCAGCGCATGTAGGCGCGCAGGCGTTCTTCGACTTCGAGATTGCCAGCGCAGCGGGCCTCGTCCTGCGGCTCAATGGTGTTGACGTAGCCGGTGGTGGCCGAGAACGGCAGGTCGATCCCCTGCTGACGCGCCTCCTCGAGCAGTTGTTCGATCAGGAAATGCCCGCGTTCGCGGCCTTCGTTGGCGATGACGGCCGACAGGGCGTCGATCCATTCACGGGTTTCCTGGGCGTCCGCGTCGTTGGCGGCGGCCGTGAACAGGTGATCAGGCTGTGCTGACATGGAATGTCTCCTCGTGGGATGGGGATTTCAGGGCGGTTGTACCGTCTGAAATGGAGTGTGGCACATTTTATTGAAATTTCAAATAGCGCCACATCATTCAGCATTGTGAAATTCTGAAGGTATGAGGAAGCCTGACTCGCCAATCGCCATCAGCGCTGACGCCTACACTTGAGGCCCCATGCAGGAAGCCGCCCCGCCGACCGAAGCCAACAAGCCCCCACCGGGCATGCCGTGGCTGAGCCGTTGGTGGCGGACCCAACCGGCTAGCCGCCAGGATCGCTTCGCGGTGCTGGCCCCCCTGGCCGCCGTGCTCCTGTTTCTGGCGGCCATCGTTTCGGCCTTCACCTACCTGCGGATTGAGGAACAAGAGCGCGAGCTCGAAGCGGTCAAGCGCGATGTCGAATACGCGCAGCAAAGGGTGCGTCTGCGGCTGCTCGAGCGCCAGGAGCAATTGATGCGAATCGCGCGCGACATCTCTAACAAGGAGGTGGACGCCGAGGAGTTCATGGGCCGCGCTGAATCCCTGGTCGTCCAATACCCCGAGTTGCAGGCGCTGGCCTGGATCGACGAGCGCCGCAGAGTCAAGGCCGCTTACAACACGCCAGCCATGAGCTTTCAGCCCAGGCTCGCCGGTGAGGTGCTACGAGTCGGCGAAACAGAAGCCATGTTCGGCCTGGCCCGGGACCTGCTGCAGCCGGTGTATTCGCAACCCATTGCGGGTGGCCCCAACGGGGTGGTGCTGCAACTGCATGTCCCGCTGGCAGACAGGGGGCGCTTCGGTGGCGTGATCCTGGGCGAATACGCGATCGACAGCCTGCTGCGCTATGCCGTGCCGACCGAGGTCGCGGCCAAATACGCGGTGGCCTTGCTCGATGGCAGCGGTCAGATGCTGGCGGGCAATGCGGTGGCGGCACGTGACCCTGCAACGTCGCTCATGCCCTGGCTGCCCGCCTCCACAAACGAGTACGAGGTGCCCGTCTCGCCAGTGGGCAACGGCCTGATCATTCGCGCGCAAGCCTATCGCACCTCACAAGGTCTGATCGGCACCGGCCTGTTCTGGCTGGTGGGCACCCTGAGCGTGATGACGGCTTGGATGCTGATCGGCAACTGGCGCCACACCCGCCGCCGACTGCAGGCGCAGCGCGCGCTGGTGGCCGAGACCAATTTCCGCCGGGCGATGGAGAACTCCATGCTGACCGGCATGCGCGCGCTGGACCTGCACGGGCGCATCACCTATGTGAATCTGGCCTTCTGTCAGATGACGGGCTGGAATGAGGCCGAACTCGTGGGTCGAATGCCGCCCTACCCTTACTGGCCGGAAGAAGACCGCGACCTGCTGATCGCACGGCTGGAAGACGAACTCAGCGGCCGCAGCACACTGGGCGCTTTCCAGGTGCGGGTCAAGCGCAAGAACGGCAGCCTGTTTGACGCGCGCATGTACGTTTCGAAGCTGATCGATGCCAAGGGCGAGCAGACGGGCTGGATGACATCCATGACGGACATCACCGAACCGAACCGGATTCGGGATCAATTACTCGCATCGCACGAGCGCTTCACCACGGTGCTGGAAGCGCTGGATGCCTCGGTGTCCGTGGCACCCCTGGGCAGCGACGAACTGCTGTTTGCGAACAAGCTGTATCGGCAATGGTTCGACACCCGCACCGACGGCCACTTGCAAATGGTGGCCCAGGGCGGCGTGCCACCGCAGGTACGCAACGAAGAAGCGGGGGACGAAGTCGATGCCTTTGTCGGTCTGCCGATGGACCAGATTGAATCGAGCGTCTCCGGCAACGCCGAGATCTTTGTGCCTCAATTGGGCAAGTGGTTGGAGGTGCGATCGCGCTACCTGAATTGGGTGGACGGGCGTCTGGCCCAGATGGTGATCGCCACCGACATCACGGCGCGCCGCAAGGCCGAAGAACAAGCCGCCGCCCAAGCCGAACGAGCGCAATCGGCCAGCCGCCTGATCACGATGGGCGAGATGGCCTCCAGCGTGGCGCACGAATTGAACCAGCCCTTGACCGCGATCAACAACTACTGCAACGGCCTGGTGACGCGCATCCGCGGGCAGCAGATTAACGAACAGGACCTGTTGGCCGCACTGGAGAAGACCGCGCGCCAGGCCCAGCGCGCGGGGCAGATCATCCAGCGCATACGCTCCTTCGTGAAACGCAGCGAGCCCAATCGCACCCTGGCGGATATCACACCGATGGTGACCGAGGCCGTGGAACTGGTGGAAATCGAATTGCGCCGTCGTAACGTGCGACTGGCTCACTACGTGGCGGCGCGCCTGCCCACGCTGATGGTCGATCCGATCCTGATCGAACAGGTGCTGGTGAACCTGCTGAAGAACGCCGCGGAGTCGATCGACATGGCGCAGCGTCCAGCGGCCATGCGCAATATCGAATTGCGGGTGGGCCCCAAGCGGGTGGGCGACCAGGACGTGGTGGAGTTCTCGGTGCGCGACACGGGCCGCGGCCTCGCACCCGAAGTGATGGAGCGCCTGTATGAAGCCTTCTTCTCCACCAAGGCCGAAGGCATGGGCATCGGCCTGAACCTGTGCCGCACCATCGTCGAATCCCACCAGGGAAGGATGCAGGCTGAGAACATCTACAATGGCGCCCACGTGGCCGGGTGCCTGTTTTCATTCTGGATTCCCGTCGCCCACACAAACAGCAGTACAAGCGACAACAATGCGGGTGTGACAGCATGAGCCTTATTCCCAAACGAGGCACGGTCTATGTCGTTGACGATGACGAAGCCGTCCGCGATTCCGTGCAATGGCTCCTGGAGGGCAAGGACTACCGGGTCCGTTGCTTCGATTCAGCCGAATCCTTTCTTTCTCGCTATGACCCGCGTGAGATCGCCTGCCTGATCGTGGATATCCGCATGGGCGGCATGACCGGCCTGGATTTGCAAGACCGCCTGCTCGAACGCCGCTCGCCGCTGCCGATCGTGTTCATCACCGGTCATGGCGACGTGCCGATGGCGGTCAACACCATGAAAAAGGGCGCCCTGGATTTCATCCAGAAGCCGTTCAAGGAAGACGAACTCCTGAACCTGGTCGAGCGCATGCTCGAACACGCCAAGGGTGCTTTTGCAGAATATCAAAGCGCCGCCAGCCGCGACGCGCTGTTGGCCAAGCTCACTTCGCGCGAAGCCCAGGTGCTCGAGCGCATCGTCGCCGGCCGCCTGAACAAGCAAATCGCCGACGACCTGGGCATCAGCATCAAGACCGTGGAGGCGCATCGCGCCAACATCATGGAAAAACTCAACGCCAACACCGTGGCCGACCTGCTCAAGATCGCGCTCGGCCAGGCGACTGCCAAGGCCTGAGACCCGTCCTTCGCGCCCGTCCTGCCCCACCCCCTCGCCCGCATCTGCATGTTGCGGGCGACTTTTTTGGGAACGCCCCACCATGACCGCCCAGCTGATTGACGGCAACGCCCTCTCCAAGAAGATCCGTGGGGAGGTGGCGCATCGCACCGCCGCCCTGAAAGCCCGCGGCATCCAGCCGGCCCTGTCCATCATCCTGGTGGGCGAGGATCCGGCCAGCCAGGTCTACACCCGCCACAAGGTCAATGACAGCGCCGAGACGGGCCTGGCCGCGACGCTCGAGCGCTATCCGGCCACGATGTCGCAGGACGAACTCCTGGCCCGCATCCGCACCCTCAACGCCGACCCGAAGGTCCACGGCATCCTGGTGCAACTGCCCCTGCCCGCGCATATGGACGCCAAACAGGTGATCGAGACGATCGCGCCGGCCAAGGACGTCGATGGCTTCCATATCGCCAGCGCCGGCGCGCTGATGGTCGGCCAGCCGGGCTTCTGGCCCTGCACGCCCTATGGCTGCATGAAGATGCTCGAGTCGATCGGCTACGACCTGCGTGGCAAACACGCGGTGGTGATCGGGCGCAGCAACATCGTGGGTAAGCCCATGGCCTTGATGCTGCTCCAGGCAAATGCCACGGTCACCATCTGCCACAGCGGCACCAAGGACCTGGCGGCCCTCACACGCCAGGCCGATGTGGTGGTGGCCGCGGTCGGTAAGCGCAACGTGCTGACCGCCGACATGGTCAAGCCCGGCGCGGTGGTGATCGACGTGGGCATGAACCGCGACGACGCCGGCAAGCTGTGCGGCGATGTGGATTTCGAGGGCGTGCGCGCGGTCGCAGGCTGGATCACGCCCGTGCCCGGCGGCGTGGGTCCCATGACGCGCGCCATGCTGCTGGTGAACACCCTCGAGGCGACCGAGCGCGCCAGCGCCTGAGGCACGGGTGCGCCGGATCGGCGCAAAATCGGGGGTATGAGCAATCCCCTTCTCGATTTCACCGACCTGCCCCTGTTTGACCAGATTCGCGCCGAGCATGTGGCGCCCGCTGTCGACGCCCTCCTGGCCGAGTGCGAACAGGCCCTGGACACCGTGGTCGCCGCCGGCTTCCCCGCACAGTGGCCGGCCTTGGCCGCCACGCTCGACACCGCCACCGAAAAGCTCGGTCGCGCCTGGGGCGCCGTCAGCCATCTCAATGGTGTGGCCGACACCCCCGAGCTGCGCGCCGCCTACAACGAGGCCCTTCCACGCGTGACGGAGTTCTGGACCCGCCTGGGCAGCGACGAGCGCCTGTACGCCAAGTACAAGGCCATTGACGCCGCACAGCTCAATCCCGCCCAGCGCCAAGCCCACCAAAACGCCATCCGCAACTTCGTGCTCGGGGGTGCCGAGCTGGCCGGGCCCGCCAAGGTGCGCTACGCCCAGATTCAGGAGCGCCAGGCTGAACTGGGG
>CANHSE010000132.1 GCA_947463025.1 Comamonadaceae bacterium | reverse complement strand
ATGCCGCAGCGGGCAACTACGAGCCCGTGGCCGAGGCGCTCCTGAAGGAAATGGACATCGACGCCTACTTTCTCGAGTACGACGACGACCGCTCCGGCGACTTCCGCCCCCTGCGCTATCTGCCCAAAGGCAAGACCGTGGTGCTGGGCCTGGTCACCACCAAATTCGGTCAGCTCGAAAGCAAGGACGAACTCAAGCGCCGCATTGACGAGGCCGCCAAGTACGCGCCCATGGAGCAACTGGCGCTTTCACCGCAGTGCGGCTTCTCCAGCACCGTGCATGGCAACAACATCGCCGTCGAAGACCAGCGCACCAAGATGCGCCTGGTGATCGACACCGCACGCGAGGTGTGGGGCGAGGCCTGAGCCTCAGTTCCCCTGGGAGGTCGGCAGGGGCGCCACCTCCCAGACCTGCGCCACCCGGCCAAGGGCATCCACACTCTCCAGGCGCACCCGAAACCCCCACAAGCGCGCCACGTGCTTGACCACCTCCTCGGCGCTCGCTTGCAGCGGCCGGTCGTTTTGACGCTCGTGCCGCAGGGTCAGAGAACGATCCCCGCGCAGATTGACGTTCCAGACCTGAATCCCTGGCTCACGAAAGCTCAGGTCGTACTGGCGAGCCAGCGACTCGCGCAGGCGCCGATAGCCGGCTTCGTCGTGGATGGCGCAGACCTCCAACTCGCTGCGTGCAGCGTCGTCCTCGATGGCGAACAGACGCAACTCGCGCATCAAATGCGGTGACAGGTACTGGCCGATGAAGCTCTCGTCCTTGAAGTCGCGCATGGCATGCTCAAGGGTGTCCCGCCAGGGCGAGCCTGCAATATCCGGAAACCATTCGCGATCTTCAGCACTCGGACGCTCGCAGATGCGGCGCAGATCGGTGAACAAAGAAAACCCCAGCGCATACGGGTTGATGCCCGCATAGCGCGGGTCGTTCACCGAGGGCTGGAACACCACATTGGTGTGAGAAGCCAGGCACTCCATCATGAAACCATCGGCCAGACGCCCCTGCTCGTAGAGGGTGTTGAGAAGCGTGTAGTGCCAGAACGTGGCCCAGCCCTCGTTCATCACCTGGGTCTGACGCTGTGGATAGAAGTACTGGGCGATCTTGCGCACGATACGCACCACCTCGCGCTGCCAGGGCTCTAGCAAGGGCGCATTCTTCTCAATGAAATACAGCAGGTTCTCTTGGGGCTCGTCTGGAAATCGCCTCGCCAGCTTGTGCGCCTGCCTGCCTGGCACCGGTGGCAAGGTGCGCCATACGTCATTCACCTGCTGCTGCAGATAAGCCTCGCGCTCTTTGCGACGCGCCTGCTCCTGGGCCAGTGAGATTTTCTGAGGGCGGCGATAGCGGTCGACGCCGTAGTTCATGAGGGCATGGCAAGCATCCAGGATCTCTTCGACCGCATCCACGCCGTGACGCTCCTCGCACTCGGCGATATAGCCCTTGGCATAGACGAGGTAGTCGACGATCGAGCTCGCATCTGTCCACATGCGAAACAGGTAATTGCCCTTGAAAAAGGAGTTGTGGCCAAAGCAGGCGTGGGCGATCACCAGGGCCTGCATCGGGAGCGTGTTTTCCTCCATCAGGTAGGCGATGCAGGGATCAGCGTTGATCACGATTTCGTAGGCCAGCCCCATATGCCCGCGGCGGTAGTTTTTTTCGCTGGCGATGAACTGTTTGCCAAACGACCAGTGGCGGTAGTTCACCGGCATGCCCACCGACGCATACGCATCGAGCATCTGCTCGGCGGAGATCATCTCCAATTGCACCGGGTAGGTGTCCAGGCGGTAATCGCGGGCGACCTGAGCGATGGCCTCGAAATAGGTGTCGATCAGATCGAACGACCAGTCTGACCCGCTGGGAAGGCGCGACCTGTCCATCACGTCGTACCGGCAGACGCCTTGCGAAAGAGGTCGCGAAACACCGGGAAGATTTGTTGGGGCGTGACGATCTTTTGCATGGCGAAGTGGGGATGGGCGTGTCGTACCCGGTTGTATTCCTCCCAGAGGTTCTGATCCTCGTCGGCCACCTGCACATAGGCGAAATAGCGCACCAGCGGCAGCAGCCGGTTTTCGAGCAGCTCGCGGCATTTGAGTGAGTCCTGCTGCCAGTTGTCGCCGTCGGAGGCCTGCGCGCCATAGATGTTCCACGCAGCGCCCATGTACCGATCGCCAATGATGTCGTGCATCAAGGTCAGTGCGCTGGACACCACCGTCCCACCGCTTTCCGTAGCGTGAAAAAACTCCTCCTCGGGCACTTCAGCCGCCTGCGTGTGGTGGCGGATGAATACCACCTCGGTGTGCTGATAGTGCTTGGATAGGAACAGATACAAGAGAATGAAAAAGCGTTTGGCCAGGTCCTTGCGGGCTTCGTCCATCGACCCGGACACATCCATCAGGCAGAACATGACCGCCTTGCTGTTTGGCACGGGCTCGCGCACCCGATGGCGGTAGCGCAGATCAAAGGGATCCAGAAACGGCACCCGCGCCACGCGCCGTGTCAGCGCCTCGACCTCGTCGCGAGCGCGGGCTAAATCCGGACTGGGTGCATCCGCCAGAGCCTCCAGGCCCGCCAGGTGGACTTGCGCCTGGCGCAACTGACGCCGGGCCTCGCCGCCCATGGCGATGCGCCGCCCCAGGGCCACTCGCATCGATCGGACCACATGCAGACTGGTCGGATTGCCTTCCGCGACAAAGCCTGCCCGACGCATCTTCCACTCCGGCGCGTCGGCCAGCAGTTGCGTGCGGATCCATCGGGGTAAGGCCAGGTCCTCGAAGAAGTAGTGCATGAACTCCTCCCGCGTGATGCGGAAGGTGAAGTCGTCTTCGCCGTGGCCATCGGGTGCGGCTTCGCCTGCGCCCGATCCGCCCGATCCGCCCGATCCGCCTGCCGGCCGCGGCAGGCGGTCACCGCGCACATAGTCTTGGTTGCCCGGATGGACGAGTTCACGCCGCCCGCCGGGTCCATGCTGAAAGACGGGCTCAGAGACGTCTTTGCGCGGTAGGGTGATATCCGCGCCATCTTCAATGGTGTGAAGGCTACGGTTGCCCACTGCCTTGCGCACTGCGTCGCGAATCTGCTCGCGGTAGCGGCGCAAGAAGCGTTCGCGGTTGCCGATGGACTTGTTCTTGCCCGCCAGCCTGCGGTCGATGATCGGATGCATCACGAACTTTTTCGGACCCGGAGGTACCACTCGCACAGCAGGCGAACCTGTCGGTGCGTGTAGCCCTTTTCCACCATCCGGTTCACGAAGTCCTCATGCTTCTTTTGTTCGTCGGCGCTGGCCTTGGCATTGAAGCTGATCACCGGCAGCAGGTCTTCGGTGTTGGAGAACATCTTCTTCTCGATCACCGTGCGTAGCTTCTCGTAGCTCGTCCAAAGCGGGTTTTTCCCCGCGTTGTTGGCACGTGCGCGCAACACGAAGTTGACGATCTCGTTGCGGAAGTCCTTGGGGTTGGACAAGCCCGCGGGCTTTTCGATCTTCTCCAATTCGGCGTTCAGCGCCGAACGATCAAAGATCTCGCCTGTGTCGGTGTCTCGGTATTCTTGATCCTGGATCCAGAAGTCGGCGTAGGTGACGTAGCGGTCGAAGATGTTTTGCCCGTACTCAGAGTAAGACTCCAGGTAGGCCGTCTGGATCTCTTTGCCGATGAACTCGGCATAGCGCGCCGACAGATGCTCCTTGATGTAGGCGATGTACTTCTGCTCGGTCTCGGGCGCAAACTGCTCGCGCTCGATCTGCTGCTCCAGCACATACATCAGGTGCACCGGATTGGCGGCAATTTCATTCGAATCGAAGTTGAAGACCTTGGACAGGATCTTGAATGCAAAACGGGTGGAGATTCCGTTCATGCCCTCGTCCACGCCCGCGTAGTCGCGGTATTCCTGGTAGCTCTTGGCCTTGGGGTCGGTGTCCTTGAGGTTCTCGCCGTCGTAGATCTGCATCTTGCTAAAGAGACTGGAGTTTTCGGTCTCCTTCAGGCGCGTCAGCACCGCAAACTGCGCCATCATGCGCAGCGTGCCCGGCGCGCAGATCGCATCCTTGAGCGACGAGTTGCGAAGCAGCTTCTCGTAAATCTTGACCTCTTCGGTTACACGCAGGCAGTACGGCACCTTGACGATGTAGATCCGATCTAAAAACGCTTCGTTGTTCTTGTTGTTGCGAAAGGCCTTCCACTCGCTCTCGTTCGAATGGGCCATCACGATCCCATCGAAGGGGATGGCACCGAAGCCTTCGGTGCCCTTGAAGTTGCCCTCCTGGGTGGCCGTGAGCAGCGGATGCAGTACCTTGATCGGCGCCTTGAACATTTCCACGAACTCCAACAGCCCCTGATTGGCCAGACAGAGCCCCCCCGAATAGCTATAGGCATCCGGATCGTCCTGGGCATAGGACTCGAGCTTGCGGATGTCGATCTTGCCCACCAGCGACGAAATGTCCTGGTTGTTCTCGTCGCCGGGCTCGGTCTTGGCGATCGCCACCTGCCGCAAGATGCTGGGATAGCGTCTGACCACCCGGAACTTGCGGATGTCGCCGCCGAATTCCTCCAGGCGTTTGACGGCCCAGGGCGACATGATCCGCTGCAGGTAGCGCGGCGCGATGCCGTATTGCTGCTGCATCAAGGGCATGTCCTCTGCGTTGTTGAACAGCCCCAGGGGCGACTCGTTCACGGGCGATCCCTTGATCGCATAAAACGGGATCTGCTCCATCAGCGACTTCAGGCGCTCGGCGATCGAGGACTTGCCGCCCCCCACGGGCCCGAGCAGATAAAGGATCTGTTTTTTCTCCTCCAGCCCCTGTGCTGCGTGCCGAAAGCAGGACACCACCTGCTCGATCGGTTCTTCCAGACCGTAGAAATCTTTGAATGCCGGGTAGATGCGGACCCTCTTGTTGCCGAAGATCCGCGACAGCCGCGGGTCGTGCCGCGTATCGATCACTTCAGGCTCGCCGATCGCGGCGAGCATGCGCTCGGCGGCGGTGGCATAGACCAGCGGGTCTCGCCGGCATTGCTCGAGGTATTCCTCGAGCGACATCTCCTCCTCGCGCGTGTGCTCGTAGCGCGCCAGGACGTTGCGAATTACATCCATGCAGCCTCCAGACTTCTTGTGCAGCCCGCCAGGCATGACCCCCAGACCTGGCGTCCTTCGCAAAGAGGCAGCAGACTCCGCGTCTGTTGCCCCCTGCGTCGGCCTGCATCTGAGTTCAATGTAGGTGAGCGATCCACGAGGGGAAAGAGGCACACCCGTACGAAATTGAAAAATCGTGTGTCGTTTCAGGGCCTGCGTCTGGCACCCGCAGCGGGGTGGACTTGGCGCGCGTGACAAAGCGTCTGGATACACTTGCGGGCTGTTTAAAGAAAGACCTCGCATGATTCAGACCCCTTCCGGCCTCCAATACGAAGACACCGTCGTCGGTGAAGGCGCCACCGCCAGCGCCGGCCAATACGTGCAAGTGCACTACACCGGCTGGCTGTTTCAGGACGGCGCGCAAGGCGCCAAGTTCGACTCCAGCCTGGACCGCAACGACCCCTTTGAGTTCTCGCTGGGCGCCGGCATGGTGATCCGGGGCTGGGACGAAGGCGTGGCCGGCATGAAGGTGGGCGGCAAGCGCACCCTGATCATTCCGCCCGAATTGGGCTACGGTGCACGCGGCGCGGGCGGTGTGATCCCCCCTAACGCCACCCTCAAATTCGACGTCGAGTTGCTCGGCACCGAGTAAATCTGGGCGGGTCACGGACCCGGGTCTTGAAAAAGGTACGGCCAACCCCATATGGCCGTTTCAACACTTTTTGACGCATTTTTCCGTCATCCAAGACCCGAGACCATGTCCGACACCCCCCAAGATCCGACCTCCGCGCCCTCTGCGGCGGCAGCCCCCGGCAGCGAGTCCCCGGTTGATTCCCTGACCGAATTGCAGGCCCAGGTGGCCGAACTTCAGGCCAAGAACGCCGAGTTGGCCGAGCAATACCTGCGGGCCCAGGCGGACATGCAAAACACCCGCCGTCGGGCCGAGGAGGAAGCCTCCAAGGCACGTAAGTACGCCGTCGAGAGCTTCGCCGAGAGCCTGCTGCCCGTGGCCGACAGCCTCGAAGCCGGCCTGTCCATCCAGGACGCCAGTCCCGAGCAGATTCGCGAGGGCGCGCAAGCCACCCTGCGCCAACTGAAAAGCGCGCTCGAACGCCACAAGGTCCTGGAGATTGCGCCGCCCGCGGGCACCAAGTTCGACCCCCACCAGCACCAGGCCATCTCCGTGGTGCCCCGCCCCGAGGGTAGCCAGCAAGAGGCCAACACCGTGGTCACCGTGCTCCAAAAGGGCTACTCGATCGCCGAGCGCGTGCTGCGCCCCGCCTTGGTCACCGTGACCGGCCAGGCTTGAAACCACAGCGCCAAGCCGCACTTACTTCACAAGATCACTGAATCGGCCACGCGGCCACCCCTTTAGGAGAACAGACATGGGCAAGATCATCGGCATTGACCTGGGCACGACCAACTCGTGCGTCTCGGTCATGGAGGGCAACACCCCCAAGGTCATCGAGAACAGCGAGGGCGCGCGCACCACGCCGTCCATCGTGGCCTACCAGGAAGACGGCGAGATCCTCGTCGGTGCCTCGGCCAAGCGCCAAGCCGTGACCAACCCCAAGAACACGCTGTATGCCGTCAAGCGCCTGATCGGCCGCAAGTTCCAGGAAAAGGAAGTCCAAAAGGACATCCACCTGATGCCCTATGAAATTGCCGAGGCCGACAACGGTGATGCCTGGGTCGGTGTGCGCGGCAAGAAGCTGGCCCCCCCGCAGATCAGCGCCGAGGTGCTGCGCAAGATGAAAAAGACCGCCGAGGACTACCTGGGCGAACCCGTCACCGAGGCGGTGATCACCGTGCCGGCCTACTTCAACGACGCCCAGCGCCAGGCCACGAAGGACGCCGGCCGCATCGCCGGTCTGGAAGTCAAACGCATCATCAACGAGCCCACCGCCGCAGCCCTGGCCTT
>CANHSE010000131.1 GCA_947463025.1 Comamonadaceae bacterium | reverse complement strand
TTGAAGTCCATGTCGCCCAGATGATCTTCATCGCCCAGGATGTCGGTCAGCACCGCAAAGCGGTTGCCTTCCTTGATCAGGCCCATGGCGATGCCGGCCACGTGGGCCTTCATCGGCACGCCCGCGTCCATCATGGCCAGACAGCCGCCGCAGACCGAGGCCATCGACGAGGAGCCATTGGACTCGGTGATCTCGGAGACCACGCGAATGGTGTACGGGAATTCTTCCTTGGTGGGCAGGCAGGCAACCAGCGCGCGCTTGGCCAATCGGCCGTGGCCGACTTCGCGGCGCTTGGTCGACCCCATGCGGCCGACTTCACCGGTGGCGAAGGGGGGCATGTTGTAGTGGAACAGGAAGCGGTCTTCGAACTCGCCGGCCAGGGCGTCGATGCGCTGGGCATCGCGCTCGGTACCCAAGGTGGCCACTACCAGGGCCTGGGTCTCGCCGCGCGTGAACAGGGCCGAGCCGTGGGTGCGGGGCAGCACGCTGTTGCGGATCTCGATGGGACGCACAGTGCGGGTGTCGCGGCCGTCGATGCGCGGTTCGCCGGACAGGATCTGGCTGCGCACGATGTTCGATTCGATCGAGAACAGCAGGTCATCGACCTTGCCAGCTTCGTACTCGGCGCCTTGGGCCTTCAGGCCGGCGTGTACGGTGGCCGAAGCCTCGCGCAGGGCCTGGGTGCGGGCTTGCTTGCTACGGATCTGGTAGGCGGCGCGCAGCGGGCCATCGGCCAGAGCCGTGACCTGAGCGATGAAGGGCTCGTCCTTGGCGGGCGCTTGCCAATCCCAGGCGGGCTTGCCGCCCTGGCGCACCAGCTCGTGGATGGCGTTGATCGCGATCTTGCCCTGGTCGTGGCCAAAGACCACGGCGCCGAGCATCACTTCTTCGGGCAGCTGCTGCGCCTCGGATTCGACCATCAGCACGGCGGCTTCGGTGCCGGCGACGACCAGGTCCATCTGCGAGTCCTTACGCTGGGTCTGACCCGGGTTCAGGACGTATTCGCCGTTGATGTAGCCCACGCGCGCGGCGCCGATCGGGCCGGCAAAGGGCACGCCGGAGATGGCCAGCGCGGCGCTGGTGGCGATCATGGCGGCGATGTCGGCGTCCACCTCGGGATTGAGCGACAGCGTGTGGATCACCACATGCACTTCGTTCAGGAAGCCTTCGGGGAACAGCGGACGGATCGGGCGGTCGATGAGGCGGGAGGTCAGGGTCTCGAGCTCGGAGGGCTTGGCCTCGCGCTTGAAGAAGCTGCCGGGAATCTTGCCGGCGGCGTAGGTCTTCTCGATGTAGTCGACGGTCAGGGGGAAGAAGTCTTGCCCCGGCTTGGCCGACTTGGAGGCGACCACAGTGGCCAGGACCACGGTGTCGTCGATGTTGACCAGCACCGCGCCAGTGGCCTGGCGTGCGATCTCGCCAGTTTCCATGGTGACCGTGTGCTGGCCCCACTGGAAGGTTTGAGTGACTTTGTTGAAGATGCTCATGTCGTGCTTTCTTGGCTTCTCAGGTGATGGAGCCCTGGGGCGAACACGATGCCATTCCATCAGGGGCCGCGCAGGGCCGCTGGTGGAATGACACAGCGCGTATTCGTCTTGGGGTCTCCGAAGTAAAACGCGCCTGAGCTAGTGGGGACTAACTCAGGCGCGTTTCATGGATTCAGTGCTTACTTACGCAGGCCCAGCTTGGCGATCAGCGCGGTGTAGCGCTCAGCGTCCTTGTCCTTCAGGTACGCCAGCAGGCTCTTGCGGCGATTGACCATGCGCAGCAGGCCGCGGCGACCGTGATGGTCTTTGGCGTGGGTCTTGAAGTGGGGGGTCAGCTCGTTGATGCGAGCGGTCAGCAGGGCAACCTGGACTTCGGGGCTACCGGTGTCGGCGGCGCCGCGGGCATGGGCCTTGACGACTTCGGCCTTGTTGAGGGCGGTCATGTGAGATTCCTTTGAATATTTGAACTTGCGTTGGAGGCTGGAACGCGGCCCCAACGTGTGCACGAAAGTGTGCGGTGTCGCCCCCCGTGTGGAGGACAACTTCGGGATTATAGCCGACCGGGCCCGGCCAGCCAGCCCTCTAGCCGCTGGACCCCCTGCCCCAGGCGGGCCAGGTCTTGGGAGGCGAAGCACCAGCGCAGCCAACCCTCGGCCTCGGGGGCGAAGGCGCTGCCCGGCGCCAGGCCCAGGCCGGCCTCGGCCACCAGCCGTTTGGCCGTGGCCAGGGAGTCGGAATGGCCAGCGAGTCGGAAAAAAGCATACATACCGCCCGGCGCCGGGGCGACGTCCACTTCGGGCAGGGCCTGCAGCAGGGGCACCAGAGTGTCGCGGCAGGTCCGCAGGTGGGCCACCACCCGGGGGGTGATCTCGTCGGTGCGGCGCACGGCGGCCAGGGCCCCGCGCTGGGTGAACACGCTGGCGCAGGAGGTGTTGAACTCGATCAGCTTGCCCATGGCGTCGACCATCGCCGGCGGCATCACGAGCCAGCCCAGGCGCCAGCCGGTCATGAGAAAGCTCTTGGAAAAGCTGTGGGCAACGACCAGGCGGTCGTCGGGCTCGGCAACGTCCAGGAAGCTCGGAGCAGAGGCGATGCCCCCCGAAGCGCTATGCGCCTCCCCCCCGAGGGGGGCGTCCGGCTTGGGGCGGTCCGGCGCCGGACGGATGCCCCCCGAAGCGCTATGCGCCTGCGGGAAATACAAACGCTCATAGACCTCGTCGGCCAAGATCCAGGTGCCGGTGCGCCGGCAATGCGCCAGGAGGGCGCGCTGTTCGTCGGCGCTGAGGGTCCATCCCGTGGGGTTGTTCGGCGCGTTGACCACCAGCAGCCGGGTGGCCGGGGTGATGGTCGCCAGCAAGGCCGCCAGGTCCAGCGCCCAGGCGCCCTGCACGGGCTTGAGCGACACGGTGCGTACCCGCGCGCCCATGATCTGGGGCTGGGCAGTGAGGTTGGGCCACACAGGAGTGACCACCACCACCTCGTCGCCCGCCTCCACCAGCGCCTGCACCGCCAGCATCAGGGCGTTGACGCCGCCACTGGTGACCGCGATGCGCCCGGCATCCACCGGCCGGTGCAGGCGCGATGTGTAGTCGGCCAAGGCCTGGCGCAACTCGGGCAGACCCAGGTTGTGGGCATAGAAGGTCTCACCCGCGCGCAGCGAATCGATCGCCGCCTCGCGCACGAAATCGGGCGTGACCTCGTCGCTCTCGCCAAACCAGAACGGCAGCACGTCGCTGCGGTCCAGGCCCGCATTGGCCACCTCGCGGATCTTGGAGGCTTCGAGGTTCAGGATGGCAGGACGCATGACGCAGGGGCCTTAAGACGCGGGACGAATCATCCGGCATGTCGTGGGCAATTGCGCGTCATCGGCGGACACCACCTGGATCACGCGAAACCCATACCCCGAGCCTTCGACATCGAACTTGACGCCCGGCGCGCCCTGGCGATCCATCACACCCACCACCAGCGTCTGCTGAAACTGATGGTCGGCCGCGCGCATCGCGCCACGCTGGCCAGACAGCTCGACACGCGCACCTGCCAGCTGCGTCGCCACCGCGGCCGCCTCGATGCTGCCGGCTCGCTCGATGGCCTGCGCCAGCGCCTCGATCATCAGCTGCATGCGCATGTGAACGTAGTCGTCCTGCGGCTTGGGAAAGCGCTGGCGAAACGCGCGGTAGAAGGTCTCGCTTTGTGCACCGGGCAAATTGGGCAACCAGTCGGCCACCGCGATCACGCGCCCGATGCCCGCATCCCCGATCGTGGCGGGCGCGCCCAGGGCGTTGCCATAGAAAGTGTAGAACTTACCGTCGTAGCCCACCTCGCGCGCCGCTCGCACCAGCAAGGTCAGGTCATTGCCCCAGTTGCCGGTGATCACTGCATGCGCGCCACTGGCCTTGAGCTTGGTCGCATACGGCAAGAAATCCCGCACGCGTCCGAGCGGATGCAGCTCCTCACCGACCACCTTCACATCGGGGCGCTGCGCTGCGAGCTGACGGCGCGCCTCGCGCAGCACCGCCTGCCCAAAGCTGTAGTCCTGGCCGATCAGATACACGCTCTCGGTGGCGCGGTCCTCTTTGAGCACGCGCATCAGAGCGGCCATGCGCATGTCGGCGTGCGCATCAAAGCGGAAATGCCAGAAGCTGCACTTTTCGTTGGTGAGGATCGGATCGACCGCCGAGTAATTGAGGAACACGACGCGCCGCTGCGGCTCGCGCTCGTTGTGTTTGTTGATCGCCTCGATCAGCGCGGCGGCCACCGCCGACGAATTGCCTTGCACCACGATGCGCGCGCCATCGTCGATCGCGGCGCGCAGGGCCGACAGGGCCTCCTCGGTCTGACCCTTGCTGTCATAGCGCTCAAGCGCCATAGGGCGCATGACACCGCCGACGCGCACGCCGCCGCGCTGGTTCACGCGCTCCAGGGCCCAGGCCAGGTTGCGGATCACGGCCTCGCCGGTGTTGGCAAAAGGCCCGGACAGGCCCTCGATCATGGCGACACGAATCGGCGCGGGCGCCAGGGCCGGTGCAGGGGCTGCGACCGATGGCGCCTGGGCGCCGGCTGCAAAAGATGCCGCGCTAAACAACAGCGTGGCGGCGAACTTGCTCAAGATACTGCGGCGTCGTTGTTGAACGCTCATGTGTCCTCACTGAAAAAAAAGATGCCGGATCCGCAAACGCGAACCGGCCTAACGCCCTCAAGACGCCAGCGCGTGCAGTGGCCAGCGCGGACGCACATCAAAGGCGTAGTCGGTATGGGCTTGCTGCACCCCTGACTGCAGGCGCATGGCAGCGGCCATCGCGATCATGGCACCGTTGTCCGTGCACAGCTCCAGTTGGGGGTAATGCACGCGCACACCCCGGCGCGCGCAGGCCGCGTTCAGTTGCGCGCGCAGCGAGCGGTTGGCACCGACGCCGCCCGCCACCACCAGGCGGGTCAGGCCCGTGCTATCCAGTGCCGCGACCGATTTCTTCACCAACACCTCGACGATCGCCGCCTCGGTGGACGCGGCGAGATCGGCCCGGCGATCGGGCAAGGTATCGCCCAGCTTTTTGCATTGTGTGAGCACTGCGGTCTTCAGCCCCGCGAAAGAGAAATCCAGATCGCCGCTATGCAGCAGCGGCCGCGGCAGCTTGAAGGCCTGCGCGTCGCCGTCCTGCGCCAGTCGAGACAACGCAGGCCCGCCTGGATACCCCAGCCCCAGCAGCTTGGCGGATTTGTCAAAGGCTTCACCGGCCGCATCGTCGATGGTCTCGCCCAGGAGCGCGTAGCGGCCCACACCCTCGACCCGCATCAACTGGGTGTGGCCGCCCGAGACCAGCAAGGCCACGAAAGGAAACTCGGGCGCGTCGTCGCTGAGAAACGGCGACAGCAAATGCCCCTCCAGGTGGTGCACCCCGATCACCGGCTTGCCCAGGGCCGCGCCCAGGGCGCAAGCCACGCCGGCGCCCACGAGCAAGGCGCCGGCCAGGCCGGGTCCGCGGGTGTAGGCCACCACGTCCACCTGGGTCAATGTGCAGCCGGCGCGCGCCATCACCTCGCCGGTCAGCGGCAGGATGCGCCGAATATGGTCGCGACTGGCCAACTCGGGCACCACACCACCATAGGCGGCATGCATGCTGACCTGGCTATACAGGGCGTGCGCCGCCAGACCGGGCAAGCCCGGACCCTCGGCGCGCACCAAGGCCACGCCGGTTTCATCACACGAAGATTCAATGCCCAACACCCACATGCCCCGAGTGTAGGGGTGCGGGTTCGCGATCAGGCAGCGTACGCGTGAATGAGCTTATCGCTGAAAGTCATGAGAGGTATTTGAGAATCGCGCCACGCACCGTATCCGCTGCGCCCTCATGACCTTGTCGATGGATCCCGCCACCATGAACCATCCGCCTTCCCTCCCCCGCCCCGGCACCGTCACCCTGGTGGGCGCCGGCCCGGGCGATCCCGAATTGCTCACGCTCAAGGCCGCCCGCGCCATCGGCGCTGCCAGCGTGCTGTTCGTCGACGACCTGGTAAGCGACGCGATCGTGGCCCTCGCCCCTGCGGGCGCGCGCATCGTGCACGTGGGCAAACGCGGCGGTTGCAAAAGCACACCGCAGGCCTTCATCGAAAAGCTGATGGTCACCGCCGCCCGCGAGGGCGAGACGGTGGTGCGTCTTAAAGGGGGCGATCCCTTCATCTTCGGGCGCGGCGGCGAAGAGGTCGAGCACCTGCAGGCCGCCGGCCTCACGGTGCACGTGATCAACGGCATCACCGCCGGCCTGGCCGCAGTCACCTCGCTGGGCGTGCCGCTCACACACCGTGACCATGCGCACGGCGTGGTGTTCGTCACCGGCCATGCCCGCCCGGGCGACGCCGGTCCCGATTGGGCGCAACTGGCCGTGACCGCGCGCGATGCCCGGCTCACGCTGGTGATCTACATGGGTGTGACTGGCATCGAAGCCATCGCACAGGGCCTGCTGCAAGGCCTGCCCGCCCACACACCCGCCGCTGTCATCCAGCACGCCAGCCTGCCCCAGCAACGCCATGTGGGCACGACCCTGGGCGCACTGGCGGCCACGCTGGTGCGCGAGGGCATGGGCAGTCCCTCGGTAATCGTGGTGGGCGATGTGATGGCGGGCGTGGCCGCCGCGGCCCACCCGCAGCTGCAACAGCGGCACGCGGGCTGAGGGCGCGTCCCCATCGCGCCTGCGGCTCTGGGGCGGCGCCTGCGGCTTACACTGCCCGCCCATGCCTTCCTTTGACGCCGTCATCATCGGTGCCGGCGCCGCCGGCCTGTTCTGCGCTGGCGTGGCCGGCCAGTTGGGGTTGAAGGTGCTGGTGATCGACCATGCGGCCAAGGTGGCCGAGAAGGTGCGCATCGCCGGCGGCGGCCGCTGCAACTTCACCAACCGCGAGCTGGATCCGCGCGCCCCGCATCGGCATTTCCTGGGCGAGAACCCGCAGTTTTGCCGCTCCGCGCTTTCGCGCTACACCGCGCAAGATTTCATCGAGCTGGTGCGTCGCCACCAGATCCCTTTTCACGAGAAGCACAAGGGCCAGCTCTTTGGCGACCGCTCCTCGGAGGATTTCATCCGCATGCTGCTGGCCGAATGCGAGGCGGGG
>CANHSE010000130.1 GCA_947463025.1 Comamonadaceae bacterium | reverse complement strand
TCCCTGTTCCAGCCCCTGGCCGAAAAGACCGCCTCCTACAGCCGTCACCTGTACGAAATCGCCTCGGGCGCCGGTGCCGAGCTGGGCAAGACCTTCGAAGCCCAGGCCGCTGACGCCCAGAAGAAGTTCCTGTCGGTGGTCGACACCGCCGCCAAGAACGCCCCCGCCGGCAGCGAAACCGCCGTCGCCGTGCTCAAGAGCGCCGTGGCCGCGGGCAACAACGCGCTGGAGTCTGTGCAAAAGGCCGTCAAGCAAGCCACCGAAGTCGCCGAAGCCAACTTCAACGCCGTGGCGAACACGGCCGTGAACGCCGCCAAGACCACCACCCGCGCCAAGCGCTGAGTGTCCGGGCGGGGAACCGCCCCAGCTGCAGCGTTACCTAGTTCCCGGTTCCTTGCCTTTGCAGGGGTCCTTCAGGTTGTCTCCTCGGGTCCTTTCGATACCTGTGAAGGTTCAGGGATCCCTTAGCCCCAGCTGAAAAGCTGGGGCTTTTTTATTGCCCGGCTTCTCATGAAATTAAACAAGAATGATTCTCGTTTGTGTTATGCTCAGGCCAAACCCCTCCCCTGACTGATCTGCCATGACGCGCACCGCTTTCGCTGCCCTCGCCCTGCTCGCCACCCTCGCAGTCGCCCCGGCCCAGGCCCAGCAGCCGGTCTTGAACCTGTATTCGGCCCGCCACTACACCACCGACGAGGCGCTCTACGCCAACTTCACCCGGGCCACCGGCATCCGCGTTCAGCGCGTGGACGCCGATGACGCCGGCATCCTGGCCCGTCTGAAGGCCGAGGGCAGCGCCTCGCCGGCCGACGTCATCTTGCTGGTGGACGCAGCCCGCCTGCACAAGGGCGAGGTCGACGGCCTGTTCAAGCCGGTCAAGTCCAAGCTGCTCGAGGACGCCCTGCCCGCTGCCTACCGCGCCACCCCCACCGCCGAGGGCACCGCCTGGTTCGGCTTTTCCACCCGCGCTCGCGTGGTGGTCTACGACAAGCAAAAGGTCAAGCGCGAGGATGTCGACACCTACGAGGAACTGGCCGATCCCAAGAACAAGGGCAAGCTTTGCATCCGGTCGGGCTCACACCCCTACAACCTGTCCCTGTTCGCCGCGATGACCGAGCACCTGGGCGACAAAAAGACCGAGGAATGGCTCAAGGGCATGGTCGCCAACCTGGCGCGCAGCCCCAAGGGCGGCGACACCGACCAGATCAAGGCCGTGAGCGCAGGCGAATGCCAGATCGCCGTGAGCAACAGCTACTACGTCGCCCGGCTCCTGCGCTCCAACAACGCCGAGGACAAGGCCCTGATGGACAAGGTCGCCGTGGTCTTCCCCAACCAGACCAGCTGGGGCACCCACCTGAACATCGCCGGCGGCGCCGTGGCCCGTCACGCCAAGAACACTGCCGCCGCCGTGAAATTCCTGGAGTACCTGGCCAGCCCCGAAGCCCAGGCCTATTTCGCCGACGGCAACAACGAATGGCCCACCGCCCGCGGCGTGAAGGTCAACAACCCCGCCCTGCAAGCCATGAGCGGCACGGCCAATGGCAGTTTCAAGGCCGAGACCCTCCCGCTGTCGACCGTCGGCGCCAACGCCGTCAAGGTGCAGCAGATGCTCGATCGCGTCGGCTTCAAGTAATCCAGTAAGCCGGATAATGTGACGTTCACGTCAACGTCAAATCTCTCAGGAGTTCACATGGAAATCAGCGGCAAGGTCTTCATCGTTACCGGCGGCGCCTCGGGTCTGGGCGAAGGCACGGCGCGCATGCTCGCCCACGCGGGTGGCAAGGTGGTCATCGCCGACATGCAAGTCGAAAAGGGCGAGGCCGTCGCCCAGGAAATCGGTGGCACCTTCGTCAAGTGCGACGTGAGCAGCGAAGCCGACGGCCAGGCCGTGGTGGCCAAGGCTCTGTCCCTGGGCAAGCTCATGGGCTTGGTGAACTGCGCGGGCATCGCCCCCGCCGAAAAGACGGTCGGCAAGAACGGTGCGCACAACCTGGGCGTGTTCACCAAGGTCGTCGCCGTCAACCTGGTGGGCACCTTCAACATGATCCGCCTGGCTGCTGAAGCCATGTGCAAGAACGAACCCGAGTCCACCGGCGAGCGCGGCTGCATCGTCTCCACCGCCTCGGTGGCCGCCTATGACGGCCAGATCGGCCAGGCCGCCTACAGCGCCACCAAGGGCGGCGTCGTCGGCATGACCCTGCCCATCGCCCGCGACCTCGCGCGCAACGGCATCCGCAACATGACCATCGCCCCCGGCATCTTCGGCACGCCCATGATGTTCGGCATGCCCCAAGAGGTGCAGGACTCGCTGGCCGCGGCGGTGCCCTTCCCCTCCCGTCTGGGCACGCCCCAGGACTACGCCAAGCTGGCCCGCCACATCTTCGAGAACGACATGCTCAATGGCGAAGTGATTCGCCTGGACGGCGCGATCCGCCTGGCACCGCGCTGAGCATCCGCCGCCGGGTCGCCCCGAGGCGCGAGGGCTACCATGAGCGTCTCGCCCCTTGGACGCCCTCATGCCCCGCCTACCCCTCCTGATCGCCAGCCTCGTGCTGGCCGCGTGTACCAGCGTCCCGCCCAGCGCGCCGCCCGAACCCGCACCCGCGCCGGATCGCACGCTCCCTGCCTTCACCTACCAGCCGCCCCTGTTACCCGAGGCGGCCTCCGGCATCACCGAGAAGCCCGGCTGGTCCACCCGACGCTTTGCGGTGGCCGCCGCCAATCCGCTGGCGGCGCACGCGGGCTATCAGGTGCTGAAGGCCGGTGGCAGCGCGGTCGATGCGGCCATCGCCGTGCAGATGGTGCTGACCCTGGTCGAACCGCAATCGAGTGGCATCGGGGGCGGCGCCTTCCTGCTGCACTACGACGGCAAGCAGGTCGAGGCCTTTGACGGACGCGAGACCGCGCCCTCAGGCGTGGATGAAAAACTGTTCCTCGGCGCTGATGGCAAACCGATGCCGTTTTATGAGGCGGTGGTGGGCGGCCGCGCGGTGGGCGTGCCTGGCGCAGTGCGCATGCTCGAGATGGCGCACCGCCAGCACGGGCGTCTGCCGTGGGCGCAGTTGATGCAACCGGCCATCGTGCTGGCCGAGGGAGGCTTTCAGATCAGCCCGCGCCTGCACACCCTGCTTCGCAACGACGCCCACCTGAAAAAGGATCCGATCGCCGCCGCCTACTTCTACCGACCCGATGGCGAGCCGCGCGCCGTCGGCACCGTGCTGCGCAATCCCGAACTCGGTGCGGTCCTGCGTCGCATCGCCGCCGAGGGTGCGCGCGCCTTGCACGAGGGCGAGATCGCGCAAGCCATCGTCGCCAAGGTGCGCCAGCACCCCACCAACCCCGGCGCGATGACCTTGTCCGACCTGGCCGCCTACCAGCCTCAAAAGCGCGCGCCCTTGTGCCACGACTGGCGCGCCAGCGGGCGCGACTGGCAGGTGTGCGGGTTTCCGCCGCCCAGCTCGGGCGCCCTCGCCATCGGCCAGATCCTGGGCATCTTGCAGCACACCCCCGCGGCCTCGATGCCCCTGCAAGACGGCCTGCCCTCGGCCGACTGGCTGCACTTTTATACCGAGGCCGCACGCCTGGCTTTTGCCGATCGCGCCCAGTATGTGGCTGACCCGGCCTTCACCGCCCCACCAGCGGGCCGCTGGAGCAGCCTGCTCGATCCCGCCTACCTGGCCGCACGCGCACGCCTGATCGGCCCTCAGAGCATGAAGGTGGCCGAGCCCGGCACACCCGGCGGCGAGAAGTCCGCCCAGGCCCCCATGCCCGAGCAACTCGAGTTCGGCACCTCACACCTCTCCATCGTCGACGGCTATGGCCAGGCGCTGGCCATGACCACCACGATCGAAGACCAATTCGGCGCGCGCCAGATGGTCACGACCACGCCCGGTCGAAGCGGCGGCTTTCTCTTGAACAACGAGTTGACCGATTTCAGCTTCGCCCCCGCCGACGCACAAGGCCGCCCCATCGCCAACCGGGTGCAGGCAGGCAAGCGCCCGCGCTCCTCGATGTCGCCGACATTGGTGTTCGACAAGGCCACCGGCCAGCTCGTGATGACGGCCGGCAGCCCCGGCGGTGCACTGATCATCCACTTCACCGCCAAGACCCTGGTGGGCACACTGGGCTGGGGCCTGAACGCGCAGCAGGCCATCAACCTGCCCAATTTCGGCTCGAACAACGGCCCCACCCTGCTCGAGGAAAAACGCTTCACGCCCGCCACCGTACAGGCCCTGCGTGCGCGCGGCGCCGAAGTGCGCGAACAGGCCATGACCAGCGGCCTGCAGGCCATCACCCGCGTGCCCGGTGGCTGGTTCGGCGGGGCCGACCCGCGGCGCGAGGGCATCGTGATGGGTGAATAATCCCCTCTTCCCATGGCCATCCCCGACACCTTCCTGCAGGAGCTTCTCGCGCGCGCCGACGTGGTCGAGATCGTCGGGCGCTACGTCCAGCTGAAAAAGACCGGCGCGAACTTCTCCGGTCTATGCCCGTTTCACGCCGAGAAGTCGCCCTCCTTCACCGTCAGCCCCACCAAACAGTTCTATCACTGCTTCGGCTGCGGCAAGCATGGCAATGCCATCGGCTTTCTGATGGAGCACGCTGGCATGGGCTTTGTCGAGGCGGTCAAAGACCTGGCCGCCCAGTTCGGCCTGCAGGTACCCGAAGACGAGCGCTCGCCGCAAGACCGCGCGCTCGCCGCGCAGCAACGCGAAAAGCAGGCCACGCTCACCGACGTGCTTGAAAAAGCCGGTGAGTCCTATCGCAAGCACCTGAAAAACTCACCCCGCGCCATCGCCTACCTCAAGCAACGCGGGCTCTCGGGCGAGATCGCCAAGCAATTCGGTCTGGGCTACGCGCCCGAGGGCTGGCGCAGCCTGGCCAGCGTCTTTCCCGAATACGACAACCCGCTGCTGGCCGAGAGCGGCCTGGTCATCGTCCACGAAGACGACGACAAGCGCTACGACCGCTTTCGCGACCGCGTCATGTTCCCGATCCGCAACGTCAAGGGCGAGTGCATCGGCTTTGGCGGACGCGTGCTGGGTGACGAAAAGCCCAAGTACCTCAACTCCCCCGAGACCCCCGTCTTCAGCAAAGGGCGCGAGCTCTATGGCCTGTTCGAGGCGCGTCAGGCCCTGCGCGACAAAGGCTTTGTGCTGGTCACCGAGGGCTATATGGACGTCGTCGCCCTGGCCCAACTGGGTTTTCCCAATGCGGTGGCCACGCTGGGCACGGCCTGCACCACCGAGCATGTGCAAAAGCTGTTTCGCTTCACCGACAGCGTGGTCTTTAGCTTCGATGGCGATGCGGCGGGCCGGCGCGCCGCGCGCAAGGCCCTGGAGGGTGCCCTGCCCTATGCCACCGACGTGCGCTCAGTCAGGTTTCTGTTCCTGCCCGCCGAACACGATCCAGACAGCTACATCCGCGCCTTTGGCGCCGACGCCTTCTCGCGCTACATCGGCGACGCCACGCCCCTGTCACGGTTCCTGGTGGACAGCGCGCGCGAGGGCTGCGACCTGTCCACCGCCGAGGGCCGCGCGCACATGATGGCCAACGCCAAACCCCTGTGGAGCCTGCTGCCCGATGGCGCGCTCAAGCGGCAACTGCTGGCCGAGCTGGCCGACCATGCCCAGCTCGACGCGCGCGAACTCGCCCATCTCTGGAGCGGTCAGCGCGCGGGCGAGGGCCGCTCCGGCGCCGGCTCGCAACCGGCGCGCCGACGCACCGACACCGCCCCGCCCGCGCGACGCACGCCAGGCCGCACCCTGCCGCCGGGACGCGGCGATCGGGCCCTGCAGATCCTGCTGACCGACGCCCCAGCCTGGGGCCGCCTGTCGCATGACGACCAGCAGCTGCTGTGCGAGCTGGGGGCCCCGCACGGGCCGCTCTTTGCCTGGCTGGATGCCCACATGCACGACCAGGGGCCCCAGCCCTGGGAGGCACTGCGCCCGGCCCTGCAAGGGCACGCCCACGAGGCCTATGCCCTGTCCCTGATGGCCCGGCTGCCCGCCGACATCGAAGCCGACCCAGGTGAGCTGGGCAACATCCTGGCCCTGGAGCACCACCAGCGCCGCGCTGAGGAAATGAAAGACCTATCCGCGCGGGCCGCCACCGACCCGCAGGCTTACGAAAGGCTGCGGACCCTGGTCGCCCGCTCGCGTACCCCGGGTTAGCCCTGTTGAAATGGGGCGAAACAGGTATAATTTAGGGTTTGCTATCGGCAAGAGCGACAGCAGCACCTCCGGACCCGGCCGACTGTGACACAACGTGCACGACAGGCCACCTTCACCGCAAGGGCTGCACTCCAAATGTTCGCCCTCCCATCTTGCCAATGAGTGACCTGCAGTCTGGACTTGCGTTCCGCTGCGGTCGCTTGTCTCTTGCGCCGGGTTTCGTGGCGCATCCGTGTTCCTTCCGATATTGCAGTTCAGAGGTGCCCGTTCATGCCAGCTTCTAAAAAATCAGCCAAGCCCAGCAAGGCTGCGACGAAACCCGTTGCCAAAAAAGGGGTCAAACCCGCTTCGCCCGCCGTCAAGCCCTCGCTGAAGGTCGTCAAGCCTGCAGCCAAGGCCAAGGCGCCCGCCAAGCCCGCAACGAAAGCCAAACCCGTGCCTGCCAAAACCTCCGCCAAGCCCAGCAAGCCCACTGCCGCCAAGGAAGCGCCCAAGAAACCCGCTGCCAAAGCGGCTGCCGCGCCCGCCGCGGAACTCCTGAAAAAGAAACCCGGTCGCCCGCCCAAGGCTGCCGCCGCCGAGTCCGAAGCGCCGCCCAAGGCCCCCGCTAAGCGCGGACGCAAGCCCAAGGCGGGCGCCCAGCCCACCGGGGTCGAAGACGACGTGCCAGACATGGAGGCCGAGTTCGCCGACGAGGGCGCAGCCGAGTCGACCGAGAAGGTCAAGCCCCTGCGCATGAAGATCAGCAAGGCCAAGGAACGCGCCTTGATGAAGGAATTCGGCCTGGATGAAACCATCCTCACCGAAGAAGAAATGCTCAAGCGCCGCCAGCGCCTGAAAACCCTGATCACGCTGGGCAAGACGCGCGGCTACCTCACCCACTCCGAGATCACCGACCACCTGCCCGAAAAGCTGGTCGAGGCCGAGACCCTCGAAGTCGTGGTCACCATGCTCAACGACCTCGGTGTCGCCGTCTACGAACAGACGCCCGACGCCGAGATGCTGTTGTTGAACAACACCACGCCCAC
>CANHSE010000129.1 GCA_947463025.1 Comamonadaceae bacterium | reverse complement strand
TCACCCGTTCGCCACTCGCCACCAGGGTTGCCCCCGTGCTGCCGTTCGACTTGCATGTGTAAAGCATTCCGCCAGCGTTCAATCTGAGCCAGGATCAAACTCTACAGTTCGATCTTGAATTGTTTGCCGCCTCTCGGCGGCCACTCATAAAAACGGAATTGAAGTGAACTTCACTTCTATTCTCATGAGCGTTTAAGTGAAAGCCTCTTACAGCTTTCGATTCCGAAGAATCTGGCACTTCGCATGCCACTCAAACGCCCACGCTTATCGGCTGTGTATTTTTAATGAACCCGCCAGACCCAAGACCCTCTCGGAGCTGCCCCCCCTAAGGAAGCCGTCTGACTCACCCCGCTGCGATCAGCGAAGCCTTGAATTATGACACGAATTTGAGACGCCGGTCAACTCCGCACCGATTTTTTTCGTCTGACGCCGCCAGAGGGGTCGGTCAGCCTGCAAAGAACACTTTTTTCGCAATCGCAGGCATGATCAGAGCCGCCTCGCAGCCGCCCTCACCCCTTCCATGTTCGACCTACGCAAGCTGTTCGTCAAAGAGACCGGCGCCAAAGAGCGCGCGGACTCTGCAGGCGCAGCAGAGGGTCTGGAGGTCGAGTACCAACGCTTGATCACCACGCAGTTTCGGCGGCTCGGGATCCACGAGGACTGCGTGACGATCGATGTGCGACGCATCGGCCACGGCCCCCATGGATTTGACGTGCTGGTGGGGATGGTGCGCCTGTATCGCTGGGAGCGGACCCCGGGCTTGCGCCTTCTGATTGGACTGCCCCTGATTGAGTCCCGCGTGCGTAAGCTGGTGCGCAGCACCTGGCTGGCCGATTACAGCCATTTCGGCGGCCTGTGGCTCCATGCCGCGGAGCACCTGCATGAAGAACCCGGCACCGAGGAATTGCGCGATCTGCTGATGACGCTCACGCCGCCTCAGACGCCCGCATCGGCGCAGACGCCCGCCCCGCATCCCTTCGCCCACGCCGACGCCACCCCCTCAGACCGAGACGAAGCCACGCATACGGCCCCGGTATCCGGCTGAAGCGATACTCGGCTTCGTGCCGTCCTCTCCTCGTTTTTTCCGCATCTTGCGTTGGCTGCTGGCCGCTGTGGCAGCGGCGCCCGGCTTGGCGCAAGCCCAGGACGTGACGGTGGCCGTGGCCGCCAATTTCGCTGCGCCCATGCGCCAGATCGCGGCCGCCTTCGAACGCGAGACGCGCCACCGGGTGGTGGTGGCGATCGGATCCACCGGCAGCCTGTACGCGCAGATCCGCCACGGTGCACCCTTTCACGTGCTGCTGGCGGCCGATGCCGTCACGCCGCAGCGGCTGGAGCAAGAGGCACTGGCGGTGGCGGGCTCGCGCTTGACCTATGCCGTGGGGCGCCTGGCGCTTTGGAGCGCCACACCGGGCGTGGTGGACGACCAGGGGCAGGTGCTGCGCTCAGGACGCTTCGAGCGCATCGCGATCGCCAACCCCCGGCTGGCCCCCTATGGCCTGGCCGCGACGCAGGTGATGGAGCGACTGGGCGTGCACGCGGCGCTGCGCGCGAAGTGGGTGCAGGGCGAGAGCGTGGGACAGGTGCACCAGTTCGTGGCCAGTGGCAATGCGACGCTGGGGTTTGTGGCGCTCGCACAGATCCAGGTCGATGGACAGATCTCGCAGGGATCAGCCTGGGTGATTCCGACCGAGTTGCATGACCCGATTCGGCAGGACGCGGCGCTGCTTCTGCCCGGGCGTGATCATGCGGGCGCACGGGCTTTCCTGGCGTATCTGCGCAGCGCGCCGGCGCAGGCGATCATCCGCGCGCACGGCTATCTGACCCCCGCCCCTTGAACGCTGTAACGACTGCACGACGATGCATCTGACCCACGACGACCTGCACGCGCTGTGGCTGACCCTGCGTCTGGCCAGTCTGACCACGCTGATCCTGCTGGTGCTGGCGACGCCCCTGGCCTGGTGGCTGGCGACGACGCGCAGCCGGTGGGCCGCACCGGTGTCGGCGCTGGTGACGATGCCGCTGGTGCTGCCGCCCACGGTGCTGGGGTTTTACCTGCTGGTGAGCCTGGGGCCTCAGGGCTGGGGCGGCCAGTTGACGCAATCGCTCGGGCTGGGCCTGCTGCCCTTTACCTTCAGCGGGCTGGTGCTGGCCTCGGTGATCTACTCGCTGCCCTTCGCGGTGCAACCCCTGCAGCGCGCCTTCGAGGCGGTGGGGCGACGGCCACTGGAAGTCGCGGCGACGCTGCGCGCCAGCCCACTAGACGCGTTTTTTAGCGTGGTGCTGCCGCTGGCCCGACCCGGCCTCGTGACCGCGGCCATCTTGTCGTTTGCCCATACGGTGGGCGAGTTTGGCGTAGTGCTGATGATCGGCGGCAACATCCCCGAGCAGACGCGGGTGGTGTCCACGCAGATCTATGGGCATGTGGAGGCCCTCGATTACGCGCAGGCACATGGTCTGTCGGCGGCGATGGTGGTGTTTTCCTTCGTGGTGCTGATGGCGCTGGCCCTGGTGAATCGGCATACGGCGCGCGTGGCTTCATGAACGGCGCGACAAATCGGATTCGGCTGGCGCTCACACGCGAGACCGGATTTCAACTGGATATCGACCTGCAGCTGCCGGCGCGGGGGATCTGTGTGCTGTACGGGCCCTCGGGCTGCGGCAAGACGACGGTGCTGCGTTGCGTGGCGGGTCTGGAGCGTGCGCCGCAGGCCACGATCGAGATCGCAGGCGCGAGCTGGCATGACAGCACGCGTGGCAGCTGGGTGCCCACCTGGCAGCGGCCCGTGGGTTATGTGTTTCAAGAGGCCGGTCTGTTCGACCATCTCGATGTGAAAGAGAACCTCGCGTACGGGCACAAGCGCGTGCGCCGAACAGAGAACTCGGACGAAGGTGGGTTCACACTGGACCAGGCGATTGAGCTCATGGGGATCGGACCCCTGCTCGCGCGGCGACCGCACGCGCTGTCGGGGGGTGAACGCCAGCGGGTGGCCATCGTGCGCGCGCTGGCGACCCGCCCGCGCCTGCTGTTGTTGGATGAACCTTTGTCGGCCCTGGATGCCAACCGCCGGCGTGACATCCTGCCCTGGCTGGAGCGTTTGCGCGATGAAGGGCAGGTGCCGATGCTGTACGTCACCCATTCGAGTGAAGAAATGGTCAGGTTGGCCGATACGCTGGTGCTGATGGACGCGGGGCGCGTGAGCGCCTGCGGGCCTGTGGCACAAGTGCTGCGACGCGCCGACCTGGCCGCGACGCAGGGCGATGAAGCGGGCGTGCTGTTGCATGGCCAGGTCTGTGCGCGCGAGGCGCAGTGGCACTTGATGCAGGTGCGCTTTGGCGGCGGGTCGCTGTGGTTGCGGGATACGGGCGCCGCCATCGGGCAGTCCGTGCGGGTGCGCGTGTTGGCGCGCGATGTGAGTGTGGCCACGCAATTGCCACAGGCCACCAGCGTGCAGAACCTGTTGCCCTGCACGGTGATGCAGGTGTCGTCCGACGCCGTGCAGGCGGGGCAGGCGCTGGTGACCCTGGCGTGCCACGCTCAGACGGGTGAGTCGCAGGCGGGCGCATCGGATAGCGGTGAGGTGCTGCTGGCACGGATCACGGCGCGGGCGGCGCATGCATTGGCGCTGGAGCCGGGTCTGCGCGTGTGGGCACAGGTGAAGGCAGCCGCCCTGGTGGGCTGATGCGCGCGGACTAGAGTTTTCGCGACTGCATGTAGCGGTCGAAGGTGGCCTCGGTGAACCGAAACCACCGGTTCTGGTCGGCGCGAAAACGCGCGTAGTCGGTGTAGACCTTTTTCCAGTGGGGGTTGCGCGCAGCGATCTCGTCGCACAGGGCCATGGACTGCTTGAAGGCCTCGGCCATGACATCGGGCGGAAAGGGGCGCAGGCGTGCGCCGGCCGCAACCAGATGCTTGAGAGCCGAGGGGTTTTTCGCGTCGTACTTGGCCTGCGTGATCACATGCGCATGGGCGCTGGCGGCTTCAACGATGGCCTTGTACTCAGAGCTCAGGGCCGCGAAGGCCTTGTGGTGGATGTACAGATCGAGCTGCAGGCCGCCTTTCCACCAGCCGGGGTAGTGGTAATGGGGGGCGACCTGGTGGAATGCGAGCCTGTGGTCGTCGTAGGGCCCAATCCATTCGGCCGCATCGAGGGCGCCTGTTTCGAGCGCCCGGTAGATCTCGCCGCCCGGCGTGTTCTGGGGCATAGCCCCCAGCCGCTCGATGACCTTGCCGGCCAAACCGCCGATACGAAACTTCAGACCCTTGAGATCGGCCAGACGGCTGATCGGTTGACGCATCCAGCCCCCCATCTGGGCGCCGGTGTTGCCACACGGAAAATGAACCAGACGGTAGTGGGCGTAGAACTCGCGCATGAGGGCGAGGCCGTTGCCCCCATAGGTCCATGCACTCATCTGGCGGCTGTTGAGACCAAAGGGAATGGCGCCGCCGATGGCGAAGGTTTCGTCCTTGCCGAAAAAAAAATGGGGGGCAGTGTGCGCGGCGTCGAGGGTGCCCGCCTGCACGGCATCGACCACGTCGAAGGCGGCGAGTGATTCGCCCGCAGGATGCACGCGGACATCGAAGCGCCCGCCGGAGAGTTGGCGGACCTTTTGGGCGAAGACCTCGGCAGCGCCGTAGAGAGTGTCCAGCGACTGGGGAAAGCTGGAGGCGAGACGCCAGCGGACCCGGGTCTGGCCACGAACCGCAGGCGATACGCCCGCAGCCATGATGCCGGCAAGACCTGAGCGCGTGATGAGGGACCGACGATCCATGAAGGGCGCTCCGGTTTGACAGTGAATCCAGGTGGGGAATTCACCATCTTCAGCAGCCCTGTGCAGGAATCACTTGCACACGCCTGACTCATGAACGCGCACGAGGTGTGCGGCATGAAGGCCAAGGGCCCCTTGCGGGGCCCTTGAAGCTGTGTGAGCAGGCGGATGAAGGATCAGAGCTTTTGCCGCTGCATGAAGCTGTCGAAGTTGGCTTCGGTGAAACGGAACCAGAGGTTCTGCTCGGCGCGGAACTTGGCGTAGTCGGTATAGACCTTGCGCCAGTTTTCGTTTTTCGCGCTGATCTCGCTGTACAGGTCCATGGAGGCCTTGAAGGCGGCGTTCATGAGGTCTGCGGGGAAGGGGCGCAGCTTGGTGCCGGTGCCCACCAGTTGGCGCAGCGCGCCCGGATTGAGGTGGTCGTATTTGGCCTGCATGCCGATATGGGCCTGCGAGGCGGCTGCCTCAACGATGGCCTTGTTCTCGGCAGAGAGGGCGTCGAAGGCCTTCTGGTTGACGTACAGATCGATCTGCGGGCCGCCTTCCCACCAGCCGGGGTAGTAGTAGAAGGGGGCCACCTTGTTGAAGCCGAGCTTTTGGTCGTCATAAGGGCCGACCCATTCGGCGGCGTCGATGGTGCCTTTTTCGAGGGCCTGGTAGATCTCGCCACCCGGGATGTTTTGGGGCACACCGCCCAAGCGCTCGATGACCTTGCCGGCGAAGCCGCCGACGCGAAACTTCAGGCCCTTGGTGTCTTGGGCGGATTTGATTTCTTTGCGGTACCAGCCGCCCATCTGGGAGCCGGTGTTGCCGGCGGGGAAATTGATGATGCCGTACTTGGCGTAGAACTCGCGCATCAGCTTCAGGCCATTGCCCTCCACCATCCAGGCGGTCATCTGGCGGCTGTTAAGGCCAAAGGGGATGGCGCAGCCGATGGCGAAGGTTTCATCCTTGCCGAAGAAGTAGTAGGGGGCGGTGTGGGCGCATTCGACCGTGCCGTTTTGCAAGCCATCGACGACGCCGAAGGCGGGCATGAGCTCGCCCGCGGGGTGGATGGAGATGTCAAAGCGCCCGCCCGACATGGTCTTGACGGCGCGGGCGAAGGTGTCGGCGCCACCGAAGATGGTGTCGAGGGATTTAGGGAAGCTGGAGGCCAGGCGCCAGCGGACAGCGGCTTGGGCGTGAACTGCGGGCGCGGCCCCCGCGGCGAGTACGCCGGCGATACCGGCGTTTTTGATCAGCGATCGACGATCCATGGGAAACACTCCTTGGTGGCAGTAGAGAAGAGACACACGCATGCAGGCCTGAGGCCGCATCGAATGAAAACTATTCTACTAATGTGAGTACCAAGGAATTATTCGGATTTTCCCCTGTCTAAATCGTCAAGCGCAGGTCAGGTCTAGGCCACGACTTTGAGGCTGGCATCCGGGCGCTGCAGCAAGTCGGCGAAGCGCTCGCGCACGCTGCGTTCGATGCCTGCCGCGTCCAGGCCCTGCATCGACAGCAGCTTGGCCGGATCACCGTGCTCGATGAACTGATCGCGCAGACCTAGCTGCAGCACCGGCTTGCTCACACCGGCGGCCTGCAAGGCCTCCAGCACGGCGCTGCCAGCGCCTCCCTGGATGGCGCCCTCTTCGATCGTGATCAGTGCGTCGTGCCGGGCCGCGAGGTCGAGCAAGAGATCGCGATCGAGCGGCTTGACCCAGCGCATATTGGCCACGGTGGCATTCAGGGCCTGGCCCGCCTGCAGGGCGGGATAGAGCAAGGTCCCGAAGGCCAGGATGGCGACGCCCCGGCCTTCACGGCGCACCTCGCCTTTGCCAAAGGGCAAGGGCTCCAGGCCGCTGGCGACTGCCACGCCCGCACCCGCGCCGCGCGGGTAGCGCACGGCCACCGGATGGTCTTGGAGGAAGGCGGAGGTCAGCAGGCCCCGGGCTTCGTTTTCGTCGGCGGGGCAGGCCACGCTGACGTTGGGAATACAACGCAGGTAGGGGATGTCGTAGGCGCCCGCATGGGTGGGGCCGTCGGCGCCGACGATGCCAGCGCGGTCCAGCGCGAAGACCACCGGCAGCTTTTGCAGGGCGACGTCGTGTATCAGCTGGTCGTAGGCGCGCTGCAAGAACGTGGAGTAGATGGCGACCACCGGCTTGTTGCCTTCGCAGGCCAGGCCGGCGGCGAAGGTGACGGCGTGCTGCTCGGCGATCCCGACGTCGTAGTAGCGGTCGGGGTAACGCTTTTCAAATTCGACCAAGCCGGAGCCTTCGCGCATGGCGGGGGTGATGGCGACCAGGCGCGGATCCTGGGCCGCCATGTCACACAGCCACTGGCCGAAGATCTGGGTGAAGGTGGTCTTGGGCGGCGTGGCCGGAGGCGTGATGCCGACCTTGGGGTCGAACTTGCCCGGGCCGTGGTAGGTGACGGGGTCGGCCTCGGCGAGCTTGTAGCCCTGGCCTTTGCGCGTGACCACGTGCAGGAACTG
>CANHSE010000128.1 GCA_947463025.1 Comamonadaceae bacterium | reverse complement strand
CGGGCTGGTCTTGGCGTTCCACGAGCCCATGCCCAGCACGCCTTCGGCGCCGGCGGGGGTCATGACGTTGCGATACAGCTGGAAGGCGGTGCCCACCGAGGCGTAGAAGAACTTCGGGTTGAAGCCGATCTCCTTGGCCTGGCGGCTGGCCAGGATGGTGTCGGGCGGGTAGGTGAAGCCGACGAAGGCGTCGGGGTTCTTGTCCTTGATCGAGCGCAGCACCGGCGAGAGATCTTTGACGCCGCCCGGGTAGCTCTTGTCTTCGATCAGGCTGATGCCGCTGCCTTGCAGGGCCACCTTGAGCGCGGCGTAGTTCTCCAGGCCGAACAGGTCGTCCACGTAAATCACCGCCAGGCTCTTGACGCCATTGGCCTTGAGCATGTCCACCAGCGCTTCGCACATGGACTTGGGCTGCTGCAGCAGCAGGAAGAAGTACGGCAGCTTCATTTCCACCAGTCGGCGGCTCAGGGCGGTGGGGGCGAGGAAGGGGTAGCCAAAGCGATTGGCCAGCGGGGCGACCGCGAAGTTGGCGTTACTGCCCCAGGGCGGCAGGACCAGATCAACCTTGTCGCTGCCCATGAGCTTTTCGTAGGTGCGCACCACGGTCTCGGTGTCGCTGCGGTCGTCAGAGCTAATCAGCTCGATCATCCGCTTGGTGCCCTTGACGTTCAGGCCGCCCGCGGCGTTTTGCTGCTCGGCCCACAGCAGGTAGTTGGGTTCTTGGCTGACCTGGGCGCCGCCAGTCCAGGGGCCGGTGCGGGACATGGTGTAGCCAATGCGAACCGGGCCCGATTGCGCCAGCAGGCTGGGGGCGATGGACAGGGTGCCGACGGCGGCGGCGGCGCCCTTGATCAGGGTGCGGCGGGTGGACTGGACCATGGTGTCTCCTGTGTGGCGGGGTTCTCGCGCGTGTGACAGCGCAGGCAAAACCCTCAGAATTGGGTAAACCCGCAATTAGAGCAGCCGTTAATGTGACTTAGCAGTCGGGATTTCCCCTGGCCAGTCAGGTTGTGGGGTTAATGGTTCGTCAGTCGATCAGCACGCCACCCATATGAAACGGGTAAGGGCCTTCAAATTGCCCCACCGGCAGGGTGTGGGTGACCAAGCCCTGGCCTTCGCACCAGGCGTGGATGCGAAAGCCGCCCGGCTCGAGGTTCCACTGCGACGCGGCGTTTGGATCCAGGTCCAGCACGACCTGGTGGGCGGGCGCCGGCGAAGTGGAGGCGAGGGTGCCGCCAAAGCGCACGTCGATCGCACGGTGCAGGTGACCGCAGATCACGCGTTCGACATGGGGATGCTGCGAGACGATGCGAGCCAGTTCTTCCCGGCCCTGGAGCAGCCCGATCTTGTCCATGTGCCCGATCATCGTGGTGAAGGGCGGGTGGTGCATGGCAATGACCACCGGTCGGTGCGAGGCCCGATCCAGTTCGCGCGCCAGCCAGTCCAAGCGCTGCGCGTCGAGCGCGCCATGGCTTTGTCCGCGCACCGTGGTGTCCAGCGCAATCAGCTGCAGGTCACCCACCGGCACAGAGTACTGCACGGGGCCCGAAGTGCCCAGGTAGGTGTGCTCGGGAAAGGCCGCGCGCATGGTGTCGGCCTCGTCGTGGTTGCCCGCCAGCAGGAAGTACGGACAGGTCAGACCCGCCAGGAGCGCGCGCAGATGTTCGTATTCGGCGGCGCGCCCGAAGTCGGTCAGATCGCCGGTCAAGACGACCGCCGTGGGCGGCTGCGGACAGCGCGCGATGGTCTCGACAGCACGCTTCAGGTAGGGCGCGGTGTCCAGGCGGCCATAAGCCTTGCGTCCGGGTTCGCGGATATGCAGGTCGGTGACCTGGTAGAGGAAGGTGGTCATTGGGACGATCGACGGTCCCTGCCTCAGGCCGGGGTGTCGCGCACGATGACCATGCCTTCGCGCGCCAGGATGTCGACCATTTGCAGCACCGAATCGCGATCGAGTTGCTTGATCGGTTCGCTCAGCTCCTCGTAGGGCACCATGTTCGGGTGGATCTTGCTGGGGTTGTCACGCACCGGCCCGTGGCGCCAGCCATCGAGTGCTCGGTCGGCCCACCAACGGTCATGGTCCATCCGAGACAGGAGCTCCAGCTCGCTGCCCGCCAGCGTGACCGTTTCCTGGGTGTTGCCCGCCTGCGGGACGATGCGACAGCCGATGGCGCGCATCTTCACCTCGAAGTGGTCGGCGGTCATGCGGTTGGCATTGCGCAGGGTCTCGTCCAGCACTTCCCAGGGCCGGTTGGCGAGAGCGCGTGGACGGCCCGGATTGCGCTGCACCTCTTCGTCGTCGCGCGCGCAATAGCCGGCGTGGAACTGGCGCGCCCGGTCATCGTCCACATCGGACATGAAGCCGCCGGAATCGCGCACCAACGAGAACAGGTGAAAGCGCCCCGCATGACCGCCGTGCGCCGCAAAGTCGGCCAGCACGCAGCCACCCGGGGGGTCGAGCGCCACCACTTGGGCTTGTACCGCGCGGTCACCGTCTTGCGCCCGCAGCAAGAGTCGGGCGATACGCAGGTTGGCGATTTCGTCCTTGGTGCACACATAGGCCACCGTGGCCGGACGTTCGTCGGTGAGCCAGCGCCGCACCTGCTCGGTGCCGACATCCTCCAGGCGGCTTTCCTCGGTCTCGACCTGCAGCCAGTGCTCCAGGGCCGGGTGGGCCTGGCGCGCCTCGCGCCAGCGGTCACCCACATGGCGATCCACCACCGTGACCTTGGGTTTGCGGCCACTGCGGTAGTGACCCACCCGAGCCAACTGCACGAGGATGGACTGACCGACCGAGCCCAGACCCACCACGATGACATGCACGCCTTCGCTGTCCGAGCGGGCCACCGGAGCATCCGGCGCGAAGGCCTGCAGCAGCCGCCGCGCCACCATTTCCGACTCGTTGAAGATGCGGATGCGGGGCAGCACCGCCGGGTCGAAGTACTCCTCGACCTTGAAGTCGCGCCGTACCGACAGCGGTTCGACCATGCACTTGATCTCCAACTGGGTCGCGCCCATCGACGGCGACAAGGCGGCGTGCGTCAGGGCGATGTTCTGCGCGTGGTCATCGCGCATTGCGATCAGCATCCGCGCGCGGGCGACGCCCGTGGCTTCCAGCAATTGCGCCGTCGGCATACTGTCGGTGACCACGCGTACCCCCGCCTGCCACAGCCGGCTGCGTTGGCCCTCGTCGATCTGTGACATGGCCAGCACCACCGGGTGGGTAGGCGCCATGGCCAGTGCCACTTCGAGCGCGAGGTCGGATTTGTCCACGCCCAGCGGGGAGGCGGCGTCGGTGGCTTCTTCGCGGCCGGCGACGATCACCACATGCGAGCGCGCCAACCAGCGCGCCGAGAAGTGGTCCCATTTGAGACCCGCGGTCGCCATGTACACACGCACCGCGGCCCAGGCCAGGGTGGCCTTGACCAACAAGTGCATGCGGCTGGTCCACCCTTGGGCGTCGTCGGCATCCGACAGCGCGGTTTGCATCAGCGCCTGCCAGACCGAGAGCGCTGCGTCCTCCTGCCGGATCTCATGCGTCGCCAGCACGAAGGCGCCGAAGGTCAGAGCCAGCAGCAGGGCCAGGCCCCAGGTTTCGACAAAGATCAGGACTTTCTTGAACATGCAGGACTCCTCAGGGGGCGACGCGCGCCAGGGCGGTTGCCAGGGGCTCGGTGCTGCATTGCATTTCGCTATTTCAAAAATGCGACAGGTTCATGCTAGCAAGGCAATTATGAAACTGACGAAGGAAATGGGGGGCTTTTCAGTGGACTAATTGGCGAATGACCCCGTACCGGTGGCCTGCCGGCCGCTGCGAATAAGGGGTGCTGACCTATACTGGCCAAGTTGATCAACAAAGCCCCCAGGAGCCCCCATGACCCAGGAATCACTCGATAAGAAAAAAGGCATTCCCGATATCGTCTTCCTGCTCGACGCGAGCGGCAGCATGAAGGAGTGCATTCAGGCCGTCACCCAGAACATCGCGACGTTCGTGGACACCCTGGCCACACCCGATGCCAACGGCGGCATTCAGATCAAGGACTGGCGCATTCGTGTGGTCGGCTACCGCGATCGCGATGCCGATGGCTCGCAGTGGCTGGTGGACAACCCCTTTTCCACCGACATCGCCGAGGTCAAGTCGCAGCTGGCGGCCCTGGAGGCCAAGGGCGGCGGTGACGAGCCCGAGTCGCTGCTCGATGCCATGTACACACTGACCCAATGGTCGTCCGCCGAGAAGGGTGCTCAGGCCCTGCCCACAGGCTGGCGCCATCGTCACGATGCCGCCCGCGTGGTGGTGGTGTTCACCGACGCCAGCTGCAAGCCGTCTTTCAAGGCCGCTGACGGCTCCACCGGCGCGGTCAACGATCTGATCCAGGCCTGCATGGCCAACAAGCTCAAGGTCATCCTCTACGCTCCCGAAGCACCTTGCTACAGCGACCTGAGCATGATGAACGGCCTCGAGTGGGAGCCGGTGGGCGCTCTGGGCGACAACCCCGTGCAGGCCCTCAAGGACTACACCAGCAACGCCGCGAACTTCCGCAAGGTGATGGAAGCCCTGGCAAAGTCGGTGTCGGCCTCGGCCGCCGTGCCCACACTCTGATCCCGCGGATCGACGCCCCATGCCGATCAAGTTCGGAGCCGGTGAAAAGATCAAGTCCGGGATCGACAGCTATGTCGTCGAGAAGGTCCTGAGTCAGGGTGCGTTTGCGCACGCGGCGAAGGCGACCTCCTCGGCACGAGGTCGCCCGGTGTTTCTCAAGCGTTACTTCGCGCCCACGATCACCTTGCCCTGGTATTCCGGCTTCGTCGATCACCAGCAGGAACTCAAGCGCCGCGTGAATGCGCACGACGGGCTGCGCGGTTACTGCTACGGCTTCCTCGACTTTTTCGAGGGCACCGAGGGCCGCGCCAACCGCACCTTCCATCAGGTGTTCGAGTTCATCGACGGCGGCAAACCTCTGACCGACTACCTCGAGGAGCTGTCCAAGGCTGGACCCGATGCGCGTTGGGACGAGCGGGTCTCGTTCGCACGGGTCATGATGATGGCCATGGGCGCGCTGCACAAGCAAAAGATCGTCCATACCGACCTCAAGCCCGACAACCTGCTGCTGATTCCCAACCCGCTGCGCGCGGGCGCCTTCACCCTGAAGGTGATCGACATGGATTGGGCGATCTTCTCGGACCGCCGCGCGCCCTGGCACGGTCAGGGCATGGGCTACATCGGCACGGCGGGCTATATGTCGCCCGAGCACCTGCGACAGGAAGTGCCGATCGAGGCCTCCGACGTTTTCACCTGCGCGATCATGCTGTGCGAATTGCTAGCGGGCTATCACCCGCACGTCGGCAAGCGGGGCGATGACGCGGTGCTCGCCAAGGCGGTCAATGCGGGCGATTTCAAAGCCTTCAAGCTGCCCCGGGGGATCGATAAGGTCAACAACCCCACCTACCTCGAAGACCTGGTCAATCGAGCGTTGCATCCGCAAGCGGCCAAGCGGCCGACGGCCGACGACCTCAAGAACGCCTTGCTGGGGATTGGGCCGGCCGGCCAGGCGCCGACGACGCCAACCCCCAGCCCTGCACCCGCGCCAGCCCCCAAGCCAGCGCCGGCTCCTGCGCCCGCACCGCGTCCAGCTCCCGCACCGGCCCCAGCACCCGCCCCCGAGACGGCCAGCGGTGGCGTGGAATTGCTGTTTGAGGGCAAGTCCGTTCTCAAGATGCGCATCGAGACGGCCGTGGGCCGCAGCATGCTCAAGCCGGTCAGCCCCGATGCCCAGTTCATGGAGTCGCCGCAATTCAAGATCCACAAGCTCGATGGCAAGGCCTGGGCCGTGAGTCCGGTGCCGGGCACGCCCAATGAGACCTTGCTCGATGGCAAAAAGCTCACCGGTCCCACCGAGCTGCGTGACGGCATGCGTATCGCAGTCGGCAATTCGGCCAAGGGCATCGAGAAGCTGCCCCTGATCGTGCGCCTGGTGTGAGGGGGGATCACAGCATGTCCCCCACCTTTGAGCACGCAGACCAAGAGCTGCAACGTATCCGAAGCGTCATGCCGAATCTGCTCGAGGAGCTGATACGGCGCCTTTTTTCGCCGAGCGCCGAGAAGCCGTTTCCCTTGTTGCATTTCGCTCAGAAACACAAGGTCGCCAGGCTGACCTCGGAGCAGGTGGGGGCGATGGAGGGGTGGTTCTTCATCGGCGATTTGCATGGCGACTTCTACGCCCTGCACACCCTCTTGCGCCGAGCCGAGGCCTTGCGGCCGGACTGCCGCATTCTGTTCCTCGGCGACATGGTCGATCGCGGCGACATGCCGTTTGAGTGCATCTTCTTGTTGCTCGATTGGGGGCTGCGTCACCCGGGTCGACTGGCCTGGATCGCCGGCAACCACGACATCGCGTTTTCGTTCAATGAGCAGGGCGTGTTCACCTCCAAGGTGAGCCCCGCCGAGTGGCTGGACGATCTGAACGCCAAGGACACCTTTGCCGGGACGCGCCAGCGCATCGGACGCTTCTTCGTCACGATGGCGGCGCAGCTGCCCCGGGCCCTTTTGTTCCCCGACGGCTTGTTGGCGACGCATGGCGGCTTTCCGCTGTCCGACCTGCAGGCGCAGGGGCAGGAGATGGCAGACGAACAGGCGTACCTGGAGTGGCTCAACTCCGAGGCTTGCCTGAAGGATTTCACCTGGACGCGGATCAACCGAGCGCCCAAGCGATTGCCTGATCGTTACTCCAGCGGCTCCCAGTATGGCTTCAAGGATTTCGAGGCCTTTTGCCAGCTCAAGCCGCAGTGGTTTCCCGTCACCCACCTGGTCACCGGGCACGAGCATCCAGCCAATGGGTTCGAGCTGCATCCGACCTACAAGATCAATCGCGCCGTGACCCTTTTGGGTATGGGCGTCGATGAAATCACGGGCAAGTACAGCGACCACTTGCACCTGGGTCAGGGCGTCGCGGGCTCGGTGCCCCAGGTCATCCCCGTGCCTGTCGACCGTGGCGAACTGGCGATGCTGCGCGGCGAGCCGCTTCCCCCTGAGCCTGAGACGGCGCCCGCAACTGCAAACGAAACAGCGCCTGCAACGGCGACCGTGCCTGCAAGCGCGGGTCAACCGGCAGCGGATCCCGCCCCTGCACAACCCCTTCCCTCCAAGGAGTAATCCCCATGGCTTCCCCCACCCAGGTTGATCTGGTTCTGGTGATCGACACCAGTTCCAGCATGCGCCCCTGCATCGAGCAGCTCAAAAGCCATCTGAAGGAATTG
>CANHSE010000127.1 GCA_947463025.1 Comamonadaceae bacterium | reverse complement strand
TCGCTGGATATCCGCGAGAACGAGTTCATCTGCGTGGTCGGGCCCTCGGGCTGCGGCAAGACGACGCTGATGAACATCCTGGCGGGCTTCGTGCAGCCCACGCAGGGCCGCGTCACCCTGGACGGCCAGCCGGTGCAGGCGCCAGGCCGCGATCGGGGCGTGATCTTTCAGGAGTACGGGGTGTTTCCCTGGCTGACGGTGGAACAGAACATTCTGTTTGGCTTGAAGCTGTCTGGTAGCAAGACGCCGGCGTCCGAGCGCGATGCGGTGTGCCGCAAGTACCTGGAGCTGATGGGGCTCAAGGACTTCGCCAAGGCCTTTCCTAAGACGCTCTCAGGTGGCATGCGCCAACGCCTGGCGATTGCGCGCGCTTATGCGGCGCAGCCCGAATTTTTGCTGATGGACGAGCCCTTTGGCGCGCTGGACGCGCAGACGCGCTCGAAGATGCAGAACCTGCTGTTGCAGGTGCTGCAGCGCGAAGGCAAGACCGTGATGATGATCACCCACTCGGTGGACGAGGCCGTGTATTTGGCTTCGCGCATCGTGGTGGTGACCGCACGGCCCGCGCGCATCAAGGAAATCATCGACGTGCCTTTTGGCTACCCGCGCCACGAGGACCTGCATGAATCGCCCGAGTTCATCGCCATCAAGGCGCATGTACGCGATCTCGTGATGGCGGAATACGAGGCGCAGCAGATGCTGGGTGCCGCCGCCGGATAAGTCAGTTTCATCCCAACCCCCGAGGAGACACCATGGACAAGACCTTCCAACCCCGCCGCCGCCATGTCGTGATGGGCCTGGCCGCTGCCGGCCTGGCGACGATGGGCGCACCCGCCATCGCGCAGCAACGCACCAAGATCCGTGTGGGCTATGTGGACACGCTGGCGGTGACCGGCCAGTTGTGGACCGGTGTGCACCGTGGCCACTGGGCCAAGGAAGGCATCGAGTTTGACCCGGTGAAGTTCAACACCGGCCTGGAGTTGTTCAACGCCATGATCGGCGGCAGCCTGGACATGCTGTCCACCGGCGCGGTGATTTCCAACTTCCCGGCGCGCGGCCAGGGCAAAGCCTTCTTGATCAACAACATCGAGTTCGCGACCGCGCAACTCTGGATCCGCGAGGACCAGGGCGTGAAGACCTGGGCCGACCTCAAAGGCAAGAAGATCGCGACCACGCTGGGCACCACCGCCCACGTGTTCCTGGACGCCGCGCTGCGCGCCAATGGCCTGGACCCGGCCAAGGACGTGGAGCTGGTGAACCAGGGTATGCCGGTGGCGGTGACGTCGTTCATCTCCGGCGCGGTGCCGGCGGTGGCTTTGTGGGTGCCGTTCAACATGCAGGTGAAGGCGCGCGTGCCGGCGGCCAAGATGCTGGTGGATGCCTCGGCCTATTTCCCCAAGTCGGCGATCGTGGGCGGCTGGGCCACTCGCACCGACTACTTCGAGAAGAACCGTGCCGTCGTGGCCCAAGTGGTCAAGGGCTGGGCCGCGGCCAACGACGATTTGATCAAGAACTCGGCAGCCATCTTGCCGATCATCCAGTCCAAGAACTACGAGCAGGTGCCGCTGGCGGAATTGCAGGAACAGTTCAAGGCGTCGAAATATCACACCGCCGCCGAGTGGCGCAAGCTGTATCAAGACGGCACGGCACACGGCTGGTTGCAGCAGGTGACGGATTTCTATGCGCGCTTTGGCGGCATTCAGAACCCGGTGCCGGCCAAGACGTATTTCGAGACCGGCCTGCTCTTGGACAACGTCAAAGGCTGATCGATGTCTGGCAGCACCGTCGGCCCCTGGGACCACATCGTCGTTGGCGCGGGCTCGGCGGGCTGCGTGGTGGCCAATCGGCTGCTGCGCGCCGGCCGACGTGTGCTGCTGTTGGAAGCCGGCGGGGCCGATCGCTCGATCTGGCTCAAGCTGCCGGTGGGGTATTTCCGCACCATTTTTGACGAGCGCTTCGCGCGCCAGTTTCAGGTGGAGCCGCAGCCTGAGAGCGGCAACCGCCGCATCATCTGGCCGCGCGGTCGTATCTTGGGCGGCTCCAGCTCGATCAACGGGCTGATCTACATCCGCGGCCAGCACGCCGACTACGACGACTGGGAACGCCTGGGGGCGACGGGCTGGTCGTATCGCGACGTGCTGCCGTTCTTTCGCCAGTCGGAGGGCTTTGCCGGGCCGGCCAGCGAGTACCACGGCACCGAGGGCGAGCTGGGCGTGTCCGAGCTTCGCAACGATGATCCGAGCTGCCAGGCCTGGTTGGACGCGGCGCAAGAATACGGGCTGCCGTTCAATCCGGATTTCAATGCGGCGACCGACTACGGGGTGGGGCGCTATCAGCTGTCGATCAAAGGCCGTTGGCGCTCCAGTACGGCCGCGGCCTTCTTGCGGCCGGTGCAACACCATCCGGGCCTGACGCTGCGCACCGGGGTGCTGGTCTCGCGCGTGTTGATCGAGCAGGGGCGTGCGGTGGGGGTGGTATGTCGCCAGGGTGGACAGGAGCACACCTTCCGCTGCGATGGCGATGTGATCCTCTCCTCAGGATCGCTCCAGAGTCCACAACTTCTGCAGCTGTCGGGCGTGGGCCCGGCGGATCATTTGCGCGCGCTGGGTATTCCGGTGGTGCACGACGCGCCCGAGGTGGGCGAGAACCTGCAAGACCATTACCAGGCGCGCACCATCGTGCGCCTGAAGGATCGCATTTCGCTCAATAACCAAGTGCGCAGCCCCATCGGGCTGGCGCGTATGGGGCTGCAGTGGCTGTTTGATGCGCGCGGTCCGTTGACGGTGGGCGCGGGGCAGGTGGGGGGCTTTGGCCGCACCTCGAACGCGCAAGATGGACGCGCCGACATCCAGTTCAATGTGATGCCGCTGTCGGTGGACAAACCGGGCACGCCCTTGCACGACTTTCCGGGCTTCACGGTGTCGGTGTGCCAGTGCCGCCCGACGTCTAGGGGGGCGGTACGAATCCAAAGCGCGGACCCGACGCAGTCGCCGACGATCGTGACGAATTACCTGAAGGAATCGCTGGATGTGCGCACCCTGGTCGAGGGGCTGGGCATCTGCCGCGACATTTATCGGCAAAAGAGCTTCGCGAATCGCTGGGTCGAGGAAAAGCTACCCGGGGCGACCGATCTGGAGGCCTTCGCGCGCAACTACGGCAGCACGGTGTTTCATCCGACCAGCACCTGCCGCATGGGATCCGATGATCGCGCTGTGGTGGACCCGGATCTGAAGGTGCGCGGTGTGCAGGGCCTGCGGGTGATGGACGCGTCGGTGATGCCGCGTGTGGTGTCGGCGAATACCAATGCCGCCACCATCATGATCGGCGAGCGCGGGGTGGCGAAGCTGTTGGGGTGAAGCCTGACGGCAGAGGTCTGATTCCGGGATTTACGGACTTTGATTCCGGATTTTACGGGGCTTCATTCCGGAATTTACGATAAAATACGGCGATGAATTCGCCCCCCTTATTCCCCCGTCGGATCGAGCCTCGGGTCGTCGAGGCGATGTCGGACACCCCCGTGGTTCTTCTGGCGGGGCCTCGTCAGGCCGGCAAGACCACGCTGGTGCGTCAGGTGGCAGGTCGGGGACTGCGTTACCTCACGCTCGATGACGAGCGGACTCTCCTGGCCGCTCGGCAAGACCCAGTCGGTCTGATTCGCAGTCTGGACCGTGCGGTCATCGACGAAGTCCAGCGCGCACCGCAGTTGCTGCTAGCGATCAAGAAGAGCGTTGATGAAGACCGACGCCCCGGCAGGTTCCTGCTCACAGGTTCTGCCAACCTGATGGCCTTGCCCACTGTCGCGGATTCGCTAGCTGGGCGGATGGAGACCTTAACCTTGCTGCCTTTGTCCCAGGGCGAAATCGAAGGTGCCTCGGCGAATTGGCTGGACTGCGTGTACGCAGGGCAGATTCCTCGGCTCCGGCCCCTGGCCCGTGCCCCCAGTCTGGTCGATCGGGTGTTGCGAGGGGGCTACCCAGAGGCGCTCGCACGCCCAACGTCTCGGCGGCGGGTGACCTGGGCCCGGCAGTATCTAGATGCGCTGATCCAGCGCGATGTGCGGGAAGTGGCACAGGTGGACCACCTGGACCGGATGTCGCGTTTTCTGAATGCCCTGGCGCAAGTGGCAGGCCAGATGTGCAATTACACGCGGCTGGCAGGCGAAGTGGGCCTGGACGGCAAGACGGCCGCTAAGTATGTCGGCATCCTGGAGCAGATGTATCTGCTGCGGCGGGTGGATGTCTGGGCGCGCAACCGCCTCAATCGAATCGTCAAGACTCCCAAGCTGCATTTCATCGACTCAGGGCTGCTGTCTGCGCTCCTGGACCTGTCGGCCGAGGAGGTCGCAAGTGACCGGACGCGTTTTGGGAACGTTCTGGAGACCTTTGTCTTCGGTGAATTACTCAAACATGCGACTACCGCCGAAGGCGATTACCGCGTCCTCTGTTATCGGGACAGCGACAAGGTCGAAGTCGATCTGGTGATCGAGAGTGCGGCAGGCCAGCTCGTGGGAGTTGAAGTCAAAGCAGCAGCAACGATCAAAGAGACCGACTTGCGCGGGCTGAGAAAGTTTGCCGGTCTGGCCGGGGAACAGTTCAAGATGGGTGTGTTGCTATATGACGGCGACGACACCCTGCCCTTGGGCGACGGTCTCTGGGCTGCGCCGCTTGCCACGCTGTGGGGCGATCCGCCAGGCGACGGATTCGGTCGTTAAACTCTAAGGGCGCTACCCCCTCGTGGCTTTGCGGTCGTCCTATCTTCCGACCGCGGCCCGCCCTCTGTATCTGTCGACCTACCGAAGTACCGCTACCGTGCATACCTCCGCCTTCCCCCGCGCCATTGCCCTGATTGATGCCCGCTACCTGCGCTGGCTCGCACGCCTCGACGGCGCCGCTGCAACGCTGTCCCGCGAACGCCTGAACGACACCTTCCAGAACGCGCTCGCGCGTGCCGGTCTGCGCGCCAACTGGCTGCGCACCTACTGGTACACCGACGTGGACGACCCCGCTGTGGTCGACGACCAGTGTCTGCGTCTGGTGCCGGCCGCCGATGACGACGGCCATGCCCTGGTGCGCCAGATGGCGTCGGACCTGCAGACCCTGGCCGCCGCGGGTCGCTTCGACATCGTGCTGATTGGGAGTGACGACGACCGCCTGTCCGCGCCGATCGAAGCCGCGAAGATGGCAGGTCTGACCGTGTGTCTGCTGGCCGACGAGCGCGCCGAGTCGATGTCGCGCCTGATGCAACAGGACCCCAGTTGGGCCCGCTTGCTGCGCGAGGCAGACCGCCGACTGGTGATGCGTTCGTCTGACCTGGCCCAGGCGATGGGCCCTGGATCGGACGCGGAGTCGCAGCCGCAGTCGCAGCCGGTGGTCCTGCGCGACGAGGACCTGGAGGCCAGCATGCAGGCCGTGGTCAACGCCTGGTGGGAGGCCCTGCCTCAAGAGGCGCGTGAATCCTTGCGCGACGAACTGCCCGCGCTGCGCGGCGTGCCGCCCGAGGTGGACCGTGAACTGCTTCTGCGCGGAAAGAACGCGCTGCATCGCAGCCTGAACTTTCATGAAAAGCGCGTGCTGCGCGAACAGGCGCGGCGCGTCGCGATGCCCTGAGGGCGCCGCCCTGTTTTAAGGGGCGGTCACGTGCGCAGGCGGCTTGATCTTGGCGGCCTGACAGGCCTTGAGCTGCAGCGCCTTCACCTGCTTGGCGGAGTCATACACCCCCCCGTTCAATGAATGCGACATGTTGCCGCGCGGGTAGAACACCACGCTTTGCAGGCCTTGCATCGCGACGAGCCAGGTGAGTTCTTCGAGCTTGCAATAGATGTCGAATCCATCGAAGTTCATGGATATGACCGTCTTGAATTGGCTGAACGCGTGCAGATCGAAGTCGCGCGAACCGTACCAGCTGCCCGAGGGGCCTTTGAGCTGCAGGTTGACGGCGGGCAAGGCGTTGATCGCGCTGATGAACGCGGGGGGCAGGGTCACCAGCTGGCCTTTGGCCTTGGGCTTGCCCAGCTCGTTGACGTCAAAACTGATCGTGATCGAGGACATGCCCTTGAGGTCCGTGGCGTCGGTGATCGACAGGGGGATTCCCACGACCTGAAGCGCCGTACAGCCCTTGAGACCTTTGAGGGTCTTCAAACGACCACACCCGCGCGCCTGCACCTCGCGCACCGTCTCGGGTGGCTGGCCCAGGTCAGTCAGCGCCGGACAGTTCTCAACGGAGATGACTTCCAACTTCTTGCAGGGTTGCATGCCATTGAGTTGGGTCAGGGTGGCACTCCCATCACAAAACAGCTTGGTGATTTCGGCGGGCAAGAGTCCCAGCGAGGTCAGCGCGTCGCATCCCTTGAGCGTCAGGATGCCCACGGGGCCTCGCCAGCCCTCGGGCAGGGTCGTGATGGCGCTGTTACTGAGGTTGACTTCTTCCAGCTTCTGCAACTGACCTAGGGGGGTGACGTCCTTCAACTGCGCGCAGTTTTGCAGGGTGATGGAGGTGAGCGCTGGCAGGGCGCGCAGGTTCGTCACATCCGACAAGCCGCTGTGGTCTGCGCTGAAGGCGACCAGCGTGGGGATCTCTCGTAGACCGTCCAGGGTCTTGAGCGCGGTGCAGTAGTCGGCCGACAGGCTTTGGAGTTTTCCGCCCAGTGCGGGCAGGTGAGCCAGCGAGGTGAGGGCGCTGCAACCATCGAGTGAGTACCGGGTGGAGCCGTCATACGACTCCGTGGGCTTGAGCGGCAGCTTGGCCAGGCCTTCGAGCGAGGACAGTTTGGCGCAGCGCTCCAGATCCAGTGTCTCCAGCGATTGGCACGATGCCAGGGGCAAGACCGAGGTGAGGTTCTCGCAATCGCCGAGGTCCAGCGAGGTGAGTTTCTTCGCGGTCTTGAGCACCTCGAGTGAGGTGATCTGCTTGCAGTCGTTCAGATTGAGTGTCTTCAGGCTGGGGGCGCAGGCCTCCAGCCCACTGAGATCGGCGAGATCCGCGTTGTCGGAGAGATTGAGTTGGCTGATTTTGGGCGAGTGGCGCAGCGCCGAAATGTCTTGTACGTGGCTGCATGACAGGTCGACCTCGGTGAGCGCAGGTGCTTGTAGGCCATTCAAGGAGGTCAAGGCACCGGACGAACCCCAGCGACGCCCATTGATCTTCAAGTGCGTCAACTTGGGCATTGGCCCGAAGCCCGACAGATCCGGCGTGGCTTCGTCGCCCACATGCAAGAACAGACGGGTCAGGCCGGTGAATCCATCCAGCGGGTGGGCCTGCGGGAGCAAGACCAGATCGAGCTCGGTGATTTGCGCTCGCAGTTTGGGCAGGG
>CANHSE010000126.1 GCA_947463025.1 Comamonadaceae bacterium | reverse complement strand
GGGCGGCCTGCAGCCTGTGCGTGCGCAATCTCTTGCGCCACGCAGTCGGCCACGCGCGGATCCCCCGGGCGGTGGTAGGGGATGCGGGGCACATGGCCCACCTTCATCACGAAATACGGGGTGATCGGCGGCAGCAGATCGCCTGTGCCCTGCGGATCTTGCAGGGTCAGGGCCACCAGGTGGGTGGCGTGGGTGTGGATCACGCAATGAGCCTGCGGGTCGGCCTCGTAGATACGCCGATGCAGCACCAGGGTCTTGCTGGCGGGCAGGCCGCCCAGGGCGACTCCGGCATCGTCGATCCAGGCCAATTGGGTCGGGTCCAGAAAGCCCAGGCAGGCGTCCGTGGGGGTGATCAGGAAGCCGCCGCCCGCCTGCGCCGGCACGCGCACGCTGATATTGCCCGCGGTGGCATGCACATAGCCCCGCGCGAACAGCGAGCGACCCACGCGGCAGATGTCTTCGCGCAGGGCGGCCTGGTCGGCGGGGTAGGGCGCGCGGCTCACAGGGCCACTCCGGCCAGGCGCAGCGCCTGCGCGAAAAAGTCGGGGCCACCAAAGTTGCCGGACTTCAGGGCCAGCCAAAGCGGTGCGCCTTGCCATACGCCTTGCGTCCAGGGCACGCCCGGGCAGATGGGGGCGCCAATGCGAAGCTGGCTCAGGCCCAGCGCCTGCGTGACAGCGCCCGAGGTTTCGCCGCCGGCCACCACCAGGCGTCGCACGCCGGCCTGCACCAGCGCCTGCGCGAGATCGGCCAGCGCGTGTTCGACCAGCGCGCCGGCAGCGGCGGTGCCCAGTTGATCCTGCACGCTCTTGACACGGGTGGCTTCGGCGGTGGCATAGACCAGCACCGGCCCTTGAGAGAGAGCCGCCAGGGCCTGCGTGCGCAGCGCTGGGAGATGCTGCGGGTTCGAGGCCAACGTGAGCGGATCCAATTGCAAGGCGGTGTGGCCTGCCGCGATCCAGTTCGCCACCTGACCCTGTGTGGCTTGCGAGCACGAGCCCGCGATCACGGCGGCGGGGCCTGCTACGGGCGTGAGTTGCGCCGAGCCCGCATCGGGTGTGAGCCAGCCGCGCCGCGCATAGGCCGGCGGCAAGCCCAGGGCCACGCCGGAGCCGGCGGTGATCAGGGGCAGGTCGGCGCAGGCTTCGGCCAGTGTGAGCAGGTCGGCGTTGGCGACCGCGTCGGCCACCGCCAGAGCGGCGCCCTCCGCGCGCAGCGCGTCGAGCCGCTCACGCACGGCCTCGGGGCCGCGGCTCACCACGGGCTGGGCCAGCAGGCCCACGCGCCGACGGGTTTGCGGCTGCAGCACGCGCACCAGATTGGCATCGGTCATGGGCGTGAGCGGGTGATCGCGCATGCCCGAATCGGACAGCAGCAGGTCGCCCACAAAGAGGTGACCGCGAAACACGGTGCGGCCGTTGTCCGGGAAGGCGGGGCAGGCGATGGCGATATCGGCGCCCAGGGCGTCCATCAGCGCGTCGGCCACCGGACCGATATTGCCTTGGGGCGTGGAGTCGAAGGTGGAGCAGTACTTGAAGTAGATCTGGCGCGCGCCGGCCGCCTGCAGCGCGCGCAGGGCGTCGAGGCTCTGGGCCACCGCCTCAGCGGGCGGGCAGGTGCGCGATTTGAGCGCGATCACCACCGCGTCGGCCTCGGGCATGGGGCCTTGCGGAACGCCGATCACCTGGACGGTGCGCATGCCCGCGCCCACCAGCATGCCCGCCACATCGGTGGCGCCGGTGAAGTCGTCGGCGATGACACCCAGGATCATGGTGTCTCTTTCGTGCCTGCCGGCAGTTCGAGTCCGGCCAGCGCGGCGTAGTACTTCACGACCGCCGCATCGTCTTCGGCCCCATGGCCCATGGCGGCCGTGGCCAGATACAGCTGGTGGGCCGCCGCCGCCATCGGCAGCGGAAAGGCCAGCTTGCGCGCCGCATCGAGCACGATGCCCAGGTCCTTGACGAAGATGTTCACGGCGGACAGCGGCGTGTAGTCGCCTTCCAGAATATGGGGCACGCGGTTTTGGAACATCCAGCTCATGCCCGCGGAGTTGCAGATCACCTCATACAACTGGGCCGGATCGGCGCCCGCGCGCATGCCCAGGGCCATGGCTTCGCAGGCGGTGGCGATGTGCACGCCTGCGAGATGTTGATTCACCATCTTGACGGTCGATCCGATGCCGGGGCGGTCCCCCAGGCGGTAGACCTTGCCGGCGCAGGCTTGCAGCAGCTCCAGGCCCGCTTCGAAGGCACGCGGCTCGCCCGAGGCCATCACGGTCATCTCGCCGGCCTCGGCCTTGCGGGCGCCGCCCGACACCGGCCCGTCGATCAAGAGCAGGCCGTGGGTCGCCAGGCGCTCGGCCCAGCCCGGCACCACCGCCGGGTCGACGGTGGCCGAACACACGATGACCGAACCCGGCTGCATGGACGTGGCCAGCCCGTTCGCGCCAAACAGCACGTCCTCGGTTTGGGCAGCGTTCACCACCAGCACCACCACCACGCGGCAATGTGGGCCCAGGTCCGCGGGACGTTCGACCACCTGGCCGCCGTCCTTTGAAAAAGCGTTGCGCACCTCGGCGCGGGTGTCGCAGCCCCAGGTGGTGACGCCGCGGCGCAGCGCCGAGCGGGCGGCGCCCAGGCCCATGGAGCCGAGGCCGACGATGCCCAGTGCATGGGGGGGAGAGGACTTCATGGATGTCAGGTCTTTCAGTGAGCGCCGGGGCCAGCAGGCCCTCGGGCGTGCGACGCGGGCCTTGGCCTCGCGTTGGAGAGGCGCGGCCCGCACGATGGCGCACGGGATGGCTTCGTCTGTGCATGTCACCCGCGGGGGCACTGCGGCAAACCGGACATCCTACAAGTTGTCGCGGGACCGCCCCTCAGGGCTTTCCCGGGCGGGGCGGTCTCAGTCGTCTTCGGCTTCGATGACCAACGCCATGCCCAGTATCGTCGCCTGGCTGGACACGCCCGACAGCGTGCCGATCGCCTGGTCCAGGGCGCGCGCCTCCAGGGCCACCATGGCCTGCAGCTGCTCGACGGCCCAGCGGCGCTTGGAGACCGCCTTGTCGTTCTTGGCCTGTAGCCAGTAGGCGATGGCCTTCTCCAGCGTGACGCGCAGATCGCCACGGCGTTGTTTGAGCTTGGCGAGCAGCGGTTGGAGCTGGTCTGGCTTGACGGGGCCCTGGGCGGCCTGCGGCAGGCGATTGCGCTGGTAGGCGTCGCGGTAGGCCCGAAGCGCCGTGTCCAGGGTCTTGGTCAGGTCGGATCGCAGACCCCAGATCGACGACATGTCCTTCCACTCCTTGTCGGTCAGCAGGGTCTCGACCGGTTGATGCTTGGGTGGCTGCACCGCACGGGAGATGTAGGTCTTGCCGGCCACCGCCAGGTCGACCTGGCCCAGGGGCGCCCAGGCGGCCCGCATCTGCGCGATCGGATCGGCCACCTGGGGGGTGGTGGCCTTCAGGCTCGCTTTCTGCTGCTGCAAGGCCTTCTCGAAGGCGCCGGGGTCGGGGCGTGCATGGGGGGTCGTGCTTTTCAGGCCGGCGATCGCCGAGACCAGCATGCTGGGGGTGACCGGCGACTTGGGCGCGGCGGCCAGCGACGCCGAGACATCAAAGACCTGCCGCGACAGGGCGTCGAGCCCCAGGCCCACGAAGTGCAGGTGGATCATCTGCTTCTCGGCGTTGTGATAGACCTTGTACAGGTAACGCAGCGCCATCGCTGCTTCGTTGCACGTGGCCAAGCGGCTTTGTCTTTGGAACAGCGGCGACGCTGCGCGCAGCTTGAGTTTCTGGTGCAGCGCGCTGAGCTTGGCGCCGCGCTCGGCGATGCGTTTGGGATAGTGATACGTCGCCTTGGTCAAGGCCCGCAGGATCGCGTTGAGGTCGTTTTCTCCGGCCAGCTTGGCGATGTCTTTGTCCAGGGACACCGGGCCATTTTTTCGCATCGCGTCCTGCAGCGCGCGCACGCGCGACATCAGAGGTCGGTTCACGCGATAGCTTTGCTTGGACAACTCCACCAGCGTGCCCAGGGCATCGGCGCCCAATTCGCCCAGGAGCTTGCCCGCGACCACGCCGGCTGCGCCCAGGGTGAGGCTGCCGATCTTCGCGCCCAATTCTTCGGCCAGATCCTCGATCGGGGCCTCGCCTTGTTCGGCCGCGGTGTCGATGAGGTTGTCGGACAGTGTGTAGGAGCGCTCGTCGGCGATCGACACCTTCTGGTATTCGGAGCGGAACGCCGCTACCGAGGCCAGCGCGGTCGAGGCGTAGCCTCGGGCGATGTCCGTGGCCTGACGAAACAGCGGATCGCCCGCCTGGATCGGGACATCCTGCATATCCGCAGGCCCGGGGCCAAAGCAGAACTTGGTGTGGCAGGCGTGATGGTTGCCGACGGCGTGCACCTGCACACTGATCCACTCCATCAGGTCCGGTTCGATCTTGCGTGCGGCCTCGACCTCGGTCAGTGTGTGCTGCTTGAGGTTCTCGACCAGCTGATACAGCCAGGCGATGTAGGTGCGAATCCGTTGCAGGCGCAGATGCAGCAGCGACAGGGGCCCGTACTTGGCCGCCACCTTGGATTTGGTGTGGACAGGCAAGATCTGAAGCCGCTCCGTGACACCGCCAGAGCCCGCAGCCTTTTTGCCCTCCTGCAGCACCCAACGAATCATCTGGCTGCGCGTGGCTTGGGTGACCGAGCCAGACGAGGCCTTGAGTGTTTTCTCGATTTCCTTGGTGAGTTTTTCGGTGTCGGAGATCAGCTTCTCGACCATGTTGCGGGCCAGATCGAGCGTGTCTGGCAGTGCCTCGATGCGCATGTCCGGGCCGCCCGTGAGCGGGTTGGCCTCGAACTTGCGCAAGGCCTCCAGGATTTCGCTCACGTCCCGGCTGTGGCGTAGCTTGGCGAATCCTTTCTCGACGCCCCAGGCGACGGCGGCTGTCAACACGAGCCCCACCGGCAGCACGCCCGCGCTCGCGACCGTCGCTGCCACGACTGCGGGCACCGCGACCACGGTGAGCACCACCCCCGTGCTGCGCTCGGTCAGGTAAAAGCCCGCGTCGGCGGCGGTCGTGCGATGGGTGTGTCGGAAGCTGCGCAGCGACGCCTTGATCCGCTGCAGCACCTTGCGGTTCTGGATCTCGTCCGTCACCCCGTGGATCAACTGGGTCAGGCGCTCCTCGTGCGTCCTGTCCTTGCTTCTGTACGCGTCCGGCATGTCTTCGACTTCCTGGAAAAGAGGTCGTTCATGGTGAGCGCGGCGCTGGACACATCGCAAGCTATGTGTCAGCTTTGAAACCGCGCGCCCTGCGGCGGCGGAGGGCGCAGGAGGACGCTGAGGGCGCCGGGGGCGTTCAGTACTGCTTGGGCGGCAGATCGACCGTCATGCCATCGAGGTCGTCGGTCAGCGTGATCTGGCAGCTGAGGCGGCTGCCGGCTTGGCGCGGCCAGGCGGTGAAATCCAGCATGCCCTGCTCGTCGCCGCCGGCGGGCGGCAGCTTTGCCGCCCAGGGCTCGGTCACGATGACATGGCAGGTGGCGCAGGTGGCGAGCCCGCCGCAGTCGGCGGCGATGCCGCGCACACCGGCGTCCACTGCCGCTTCCATCAGGGTGCAGCCGGTACGGGCGGTGACGTCTTGAACGGTGCGTTCGCCGTTGGGGGTGAGAGAAACAAAGTGGATCGTGGGCATGGTGTGTCGGCGGATTAGAAACGCGAGAAGTATTCGCGGCGCTGGAAATCGTCCTTGTCTTGGGCAGCCTCGTATCGGGCGATCTCGCTGGCCTTGACCTGGGCGAAGTAGGCCACGAAGTCGGCGCCCAGGCCTGCCACCAAGGCTTCGTCCTCGCGCAGGGCCTGCAAGGCCTCGGGCAGGCGGGTGGGCAGGCGCTCGCTCTGGCTGCCGTAAGGTGATTCGGTGGCGGCCGGCGCGCGCAGGCGCTGGGCCAGGCCGTCCAGTCCGGCGTAGACCTGCGAGGCCATGTACAGATAGGGGTTGGCTGCGGGCTCGCCGATGCGGTTTTCGATGCGGGTGGCGTGGTCGCCGCAGTCGCCGATCACGCGCAGCATGGCGCCGCGGTTGTCGCGGCCCCACAGCACCGATTGCGGCGCCAGCGCGTTGGGCCGGAACCGATCGAAGCCGTTGATCGTGGGCGTGCACAGGGGCGCCATGCCGCGCGCGTGACGCAGCAGACCCGCCAGCCAGTGCTCGCCAAGGTCCGACAGCGTGAGCGCCGCATCGAGCGGACCGGCCTGCGGTGCGGGGGTGTCACGGCGCATCGCGTTACCGCCATCGGACAGCCGCACCAGCGATTGGTGCAGGTGCCAGCCGCTGGACATGATGTTGGGGAAGGGCGGTCGGCACACGAAGCTGGCGTGGTAGCCCGCGCGCCGCAGCGCCATACGCACCGTGTTGCGAAAGACCACCATGTGGTCGGCGGCTGTCAGCGCGTCGGTCGCGTCGAACACCGCCTCGACCTGCGAGGGCCCCAGCTCCAGCTCCAGCGAGGACAGTGGCAGCCCCATGGACTGCGCGGTGTGCTGCACGATGCGCAGCGCCGGTTCGGCCATGTCGTACCAGTCCTCCCCGAGCAGCTTGTAGCCGGGATGGATCAATTCGACCTGGGGCGGCAGGCCCGGCCAGTCGGCGCGATCCGGATCCAGTTGCGGAGAGGCGTCGGTGATGCGGTAGATGTGGAACTCCACCTCCAGCCCGCAGCGCAGGCCCAAGCCCTCCTGGGCCAGACGCGCCAGCGCGCCCTCCAGCACACGGCGCGTGTCCAGTGCCACGGGCGTGCCGTCCTGGAAAAAAGCCTGGGCGCGCAGCCAGCCGCTGCCGGCGGACCCGGGCAGCTCGCGCAGGCTGCTCGGGTCGGGCAGCAGCATCACGTTGTTCGCCTGGCCGAAGCCGGGCAGCGAGTCGGTGCCCCCAGGCTCGAACACCTTGAAGGCGGTGCGATCGGAGGTGTCTTTGAGCACTAGCGTGCTGACCATGCCGATGCCCTCGCGCAGCGCGCGGACGGCGGCCTGCGCGGTCAGGGTCTTGCTGCGTGTCTGGCCATGCAGGTCGCACCAGGCGATGCGCACCCGATCGAGGCCGCGTGCTTCGATCTGGGCGATGGCCTGGACCACCGCCTGTTCGCGCGCCGCATCGTGCACGCCACAGCGCTGCGCAAAATGGCTCATGCCTTCACCGGGTCGGGGGCCGGGGTGGTCCAAGGTGCCTGCGCGCGCTTGGTCTGCGTCTGCTCGCCCCACCAGGTGCCCCAGGTGCCAGCGGGTGCAATGCCGTCCACCGTGTCGGGGCCGTACATCTGCGCGTGCAGTGCGGGATCGGCCACGCCCGGCGGCGTGCCGCCCGCGGCGACGGTGTCGATGGCCGCCAGCAACATGCGGCGGTTGGCCATGATCACCTTGTCGGTGGTGCCCAGGTGCTCGCGGGTGCGGTCCTGGATGGGGC